>JBEVEC010000009.1:0-20467 GCA_040512975.1 Tardiphaga sp.
TGAAATTCTCCATGCACAGCCGCTCGGCAATCCTCTGCGAATTGCGCGTCAGCGAGGTGACCGGCGAAGTGCGCGTCGACCGCCTGGTGGGCGCGTTCGATTGCGGCCGCATCCTTAACCCCAAGACGGCTGCCAGCCAGTTCAGGGGCGGCATGATCATGGGGCTCGGCATGGCGCTGACCGAAGAGACGCTGCTCGACGAACGCAACGGACGGATCATGAGCGCATCGATGGCGGACTACCATGTGCCGACGCATCTCGACGTGCCGGACATCGACGTGCTGTGGACGGACATCCCGGATCCGCGCACGCCGATGGGCGCGCGTGGCATCGGCGAGATCGGCATCACCGGTGTCGCGGCCGCCATCGCCAATGCGGTGTTCAACGCCACCGGCGCGCGCGTCAGGGATCTGCCGCTGACGCCGGACAAGCTGCTCGCGGCGATGTCCTGAGTGAACGCCCGGGCGGGCACATCGCCCAAGCGCCTCGCAAGCGTGCGCCCTTTGATGGGCAATAGCCACGGTTATCTTTGACCGCGGCATGATGCGCAGAACTGCGAACAGGCCGAGATAAACGCCGTTCACCAGGCGGGGCGTGTTACTGTCGTCGTTCAAACAGGGAGCACGACATGGCCAAGGGCAATCGCGAAACCAAGAAGCCGAAAAAGGTTGCGGTGAAGACGATCGCTGCCGCCGAAAGCAACAAGGGCGGCGGCGCCAAGATGATGCCGACCCTCGGCGCCGCAAAGAAGAAGTAGCGCACACATCTCGCAACAGGCTCGCTGCCTTCAGGCAGCGGGCGCGCATCATCCCGACGACATCCGGGTCGCGCTTCTTCGCCGGCGAAATCAACTGCTTTCGCGAATTTCCCGCGCCGCCGATCCGATCGCCGCGATGGGCCCGGCCTTCCGGTCCCCGGTCTGCAACCCTGGGATTGCCGGCCCCGCAAAGTCGGCGCCGCAGGGGCATGCATCTGCTTACCCTGTTTGATCGATCTGCTCTTTTCAAAGGCAAGCCTGCCTTGAAAAACTGCACGCCTTTTGTCCAAAATTGCGCGACCACGAACCGTGGCCGCGCTGGCCAACCCGGCGGGTTCGAGCAGGACCGGGGCAAGTGGTCGAAGGAAAGAACGAAGCAGTTGGACCAGATCTGGGAAATCGGCACCGATATCGGCGGCACCTTCACCGATATCATCGCCATCCGCCGTGACACCGCGGAAACCCGCATCGCCAAAGTACCGTCCCGTCCGCACGCACCGGTGCAGGCGATGCTGGAGGCGATCGAGGCCGTCGGACTTCGCAAGGCGCAAGTGAAGCGCTTCATTCACGGCACCACGCGCATCACCAATGCGATCGTCGAAGAGCGGTTGCCGCCGGTGGCGCTGGTGGCCACGCGCGGCTTCGAGGACGTGCTGGAGATCGCGCGCTATCGCCGCCGCGACCTGTACCGGCTCGACATCGCGCCGAAGGCGAAATCGCTGGTGCCGCGCGAGCTCTGCTTCCCGCTTGCCGAGCGACTCGATCATCATGGCGAGGTGCTGACGCCGCTGGCCGACGCCGAGATCGACCGGCTGATCGCGTGGCTGAAACAGACCGGCGTGCAGAGCGTCGCGGTGTCGCTGCTGCATGCCTATGCCAATCCTGTGCACGAGAAGATGCTGGCCGAACGCCTGAAGGACGTGGTGCCGCATGTGTCGCTGTCGCACGAGGTCAATCCCGAGGCGCGCGAATACGAGCGCACGTCGTCGACCGTGTTCAATGCGGCCGCGATGCCGATCGCTGTGGAATATCTCAGCGAACTCGAGGCGCGGCTGCCGCTCGGCGCCGGCCTACAGGTGTTTCATTCCGCCGGCGCCATGATCCCGATCGCCGCCGTGAAGCGCCGGCCGCTGGTGATGGCGATGTCGGGACCCGCCGCCGGCGTCTCGGCGTCGGTCAGCATCGCACGGCAGTTGCAGAAGCCGCGCGTGCTCACCTTCGACATGGGCGGCACCACCACCGATGTGTGCCTGATCGTCGACGGCCAGGCCGAGATGACCGACGGCAAGCTGCTCGGCGACCGGCCGTTGCGGCAGCCGATGCTGGCGGTGCATTCGATCGGCGCCGGCGGCGGCTCCATCGTCCGCGCAGGCTCTGGCGGTCTCAGCGTCGGACCCGAAAGCGCCGGCTCGGAGCCGGGCCCCGCCTGCTACGGCCGCGGCGGCACGCGGCCCACCATCACCGACGCCAATGCGCTGCTCGGCTATCTCAATCCCGCAACGAAGCTCGGCGACCGCATCGGCATCGATCTCGATGCTGCGGCGCGTGTCATCGCGCCGATCGCGCAGGGCCTCGGCATGAGCCTGACCGAGACGGCGCTCGGCATCATCCGCGTCGCCAACGCCACCATGGCGCGGGCGCTGCGCCGCGTCACCGTGGAGCGCGGCATCGACGGCCGAGACTGCGCGCTGTTGGCCTTCGGCGGCGGCGGCCCGATGCATGGCGCCGGTCTCGCCGATCTCTACGGGATCACCGACATCGTGGTGCCGGCGGCGTCCAGCGCATTTTCCGCGCTGGGTTGCCTTACCGCCGATTTCAGTTTCCTGCAGCAGCAGACGCTACGGGTGGCGCTGAATGGCATCGACATCGCCAAAGTGTCCGCCCGCATCGATGCAATGGTCGAGCTGACGCTGGAGCCATTGGTAGCCAACGCCATTCCGCGCGCCTCGATAGCGATCGAATTGACCGCGCTGATGCGCTACGCCGCGCAGAGTGATGCCATTCCGGTGCCGTTCGCGCTGCCAATCGATCCCGCCCTGCTGCAGCAGAAATTTCTCGCAAAGCATCAGGAGCTGTACGGCTACGCCACCGGAGAGCCCTGCGTGATCGAATCCGTCCGCGTGCAGGCGCGGCAGCCCTCGACGACCGAAGTGGCGCGCCCCGGCGCCGATACGCGGCGCACCGACTTCGATCCGCGAAAATGCTCGTTCGACAATGCCCACGACGTCATGACGGCGGTGATCGACCGCGGCACCTTGTCGACGGTCGTCATGGGGCCGGCCATCATCGAGGACGCCTGGTCCACGGTCGTGGTGCCGCCGGGCTGGCAGGCGGTGCCTGACGTCAGCGGACACCTGCATATGACAAAGGTCGCATCATGAAGCTCGACCCGTTTGCCGTCGAAGTGATCCGCCACGGCCTGTCGGCCGCAGCGGAAGAGATGAGCCTGGTGATGACGCGCTCGGCGCGCTCACCACTGCTGCGCGAGGCCGGCGATCTGTCGTCGGCGATCACCGACGCGCAGGGCGAACTGGTCGGGCAGGGCCGCGACATCCCGGTTCATCTCGGTGCCATGGCCTATACGATCAGCGAAACCCTGAAGATGGTGCCCGCCGCCACGCTGAAGGACGGCGACGTGCTGATCTACAATCTCGCCGCACTCGGCGGCAACCATCTCAACGACGTCAAGGTGGTGCGCCCGGTGTTCTTCGAGGGCGACATCGTCGCCTTCGCTGTCAGCCTGGCGCACTGGCCCGATGTCGGCGGCTTCTGGCCCGGCAGCTATTTCGCCAGGGCGATCGACACGTTCCAGGAGGCGCTGCGGATCCCGCCGATGCGGATCGCCACCGCGGCCGGCGTCAACCAGGACATCGTCCAGTTCCTCAAGGTCAATGTCCGCGATCCCGAGGCCTGCGAAGGTGATCTGCTCGGCCAGATCGCCTGTACTCTCGCCGGCGAGAAGCGGATCGTCGAGCTGTGCCGCCAGCACGGCAGGGCGATGTTCGTGGCCACGCTGTCGCGCCTGCACGATCTCTCCGAAGCGGAGATGCGCGAGGCGATCCTAGCCTTGCCGGACGGCGTCTATGAAGGCGAGGACTTTATGGACGACGGCGGCCCCGGCAACGCGCCGGCCCGCATCCATGTCAGGATCACCATCGCGGGCGACGAGGCCACGTTCGACCTGTCCGGCAGTTGTGATCGCGTCACGAATTTCTGCAACACCACGTCCTTCATCGCGCGCTCGGCGGTGGCCTACAGCGCCCGCATCATGAGCGGCCGCGACATGCAGCAGAACGGCGGCGCGCTGCGCCCGCTGACCATCATCACACGCCCCGGCTCGATCCTGGACCCCGGCCTCACCGCACCGGTGGCGGCGGGCAATCACGAGACCTCGCTGCGCATCGTCGACGCCATCTTCCTGGCGATGAAGGACGTGATCCCCCAGCGCCTGTCGTCCGGCGGCGCCACCACCTCGGGCATGCTGTCCTTCGCCGAGCCGCGCGCCGATGGCTCCTGGAACATGCTGTACGAGGTGCATGCCGGCGGCGAGGGCGCGCGCCACGACCGGCCCGGCTGCGCCGCCACCCGCGTGCACCTCACCAATACGTCCAACACGCCGGCCGAAATGATCGAGGCCAATTACAACATCCGCGTCGAGCGTCAGGCGATCCGCTGGGGCTCCGGCGGTGCCGGCCAATTCCCCGGCGGCGACGGCGTCGTGCGCAGCTACCGCGTGCTGGCACCGAGCATGCATCTGACCAGCAGCGTCGAACGCATGGTCATCGCGCCATTCGGCCTGCATGGCGGCGCGCCCGGCGCCACGGCGCGCGTCTCGCTGACGCGCGACGGCGAGGCCATGGACATCACCGGCAAATCCAACCTCGTCCTGCAGCGCGACGATCTCGTCACCATCGAGATGTGCGGCGGCGGTGGTTTCGGTGCAGTGGCTTGAGCAGGAAATTGTGATGAGCAGACTTCTGCGAACAGGCCTCAATGCCGGTGACAGCGCGCCTCTGACGGTGGTCGGCGGCGAGGGCGTATATTTCCATCTGCAGGACGGCCGCCGCCTGATCGACGGCAGCAATACCGGCGGCGGGCTCGGCCACCGCCATCCGCGCATGGTCGAGGCGATCCGCAATGCCGCCGATACGCCGATGGTCAACGAAGGCTGGACCTGGATCGGCCGCGAGCAGGCCGCCGAGGATCTGATCAGCACCGCCTTCAAAGGCGAGGAGGACTGGGTCGGCGCGGTGCGCTTCTGCATCAGCGGCTCCGAGGCCAACGACATGGCGCTGTCGCTGTGTCAGGCGCTGACCCAGAGGACCGCGCTTGCCACCCGCGAGCGGGCCTATCATGGCCTCGTCGGCCTGTCGCGCAGCATGACCGTGCAGCCGCATTGGCACGGCGGCCTCGCGGTGCATGCCGGCGGATCGCAACTGCCCGCGCCGATGACGGAGGTCCGCGTCCTGCCGGCGCCCGACGGCGCCATCTACGGCGCGACCGACAATCGTCCGGCGAAGCCGTTGCTCGCCGATGCCGGGACGACTTTGAAGGATACGGCGGCGACCATCATCGACTACACCCAGGGCGGCCACTATTACGACGCCGACTACCAGGATGAGGTCGCGCGCCACGCGGCCGACGCAGGCTCATACTGGATCGCCGACGAGGTCGTCACCGGCGCCGGCCGGGCCGGCCGCTGGTTCGCCTTTCAGGGCGCGCAGAGCCGACCGGACATCGTTACCCTCGGCAAGTCGCTCGGCGGCGGCGCAGCTGCCGTCGCGGCCGTCGTGGTGTCGAAACGGATCGTGGAGCAACTCAGGGGCAAGAGCTGGCAGAACTACGGCACCTTGCGCGGCCATCCCATCAGCATGGCCGCCGTCAGTGCCTATCTAAAAACGGTCACGGACGAGGGCATCCTGGCCCACGTCAGAACTCTGGAATCCTATTACGCGCGACGCCTGCGCGAGATCGCCGGTCGTCATCCCAGCGTGAAGCGCGTCGCGGGGCAGGGCTTGCACTGGACCGTCGAACTGCACGGGCCCGACTGGCGCCACTGGGCGGCCGACACCATGGAAAATCCCATCGCCTCGCGCGGCGCGCCGCGCGCGCTAAACCCCGGCGCGGGGATCGGCACCAGCGGCGAGCAGACCTCGTTGTTCATCGCGCCGCCGCTGGTCATCTCGGAGGCCGAATCCGAATTGCTGCTGCAGGCGCTCGATCATGGGCTCGAATTGGCCGATCAGGAGCTTGCATGCGCATGACCGCCGCGACGCTCGCTGTGAACAAACTATCCGCCGACTTTTTGCTCAGGCTTGTGCCTGTGTTAGCCTGACAGCTACAACGACCAACCTCATGTGCTCTTCAATGCCGCCAATCCATACCGCCCCCCGCACCATCGTCGCCGAGACGCTATCTTCTTCAGCCTTCGCGCCATTCGGCGACGTGACCGAGCGGCCGATCGATACGCGCCGGCGGTATCTCCCGACGGCCGTTGACCGGGCCATGGAAGCCGTGACGTTCTCGTTCTGGATCAGCAGCGCGGCAAGGCTCGGCCGCCTGCCGCTCGCGATCACCACCCTCGAACGTCATCCGTTCTCGGCCCAGACCTTCGTCCCGCTCGGCACCAGCCGGTATCTTGCGATCGTCTGTGGCGACGCGCCGGACGGACTGCCGGATCTGGCGACAATGCGCTGCTTCATTGCAGGACCGCATCAGGCCGTCACCTTCGCGCGCAACGTCTGGCATCATCCGATGACCGTTCTCGACGGTGCGATGGAGTTCGCCGTCGCCATGGCCGTGACCGGTCGGCAGGACGATGACATCTTCGTCGAGATCGCGGCCGGCGTTCAGGCCGTGTCGCCGTTGGGCGAATAGGACAACGACCATGGCGCATGACGATCATCTCACCCGCAACTTCGTTGGCTACGGCCGCACGCCGCCGCATCCGCAATGGCCGGGCGCGGCCAGGATCGCGCTCAACTTTTGCATCAATTACGAGGAAGGCTCCGAGCCATCTTTCGCCGATGGCGACGGCGTCACCGAGGCCGCATTGACCGAAGGCGGTGGCGGCGGTTTTGCCGGTCGCGATCTCGCCGCCGAGTCGATGTTCGAATATGGCAGCCGCATCGGCTTCTGGCGCGTGCTGCGCCTGCTGTCCGAGCGCGACATGACGGCGACCGTGATGGGCTGCGCGCTGGCGCTGGAGCGCAACGACGAGGCCTGCGCGGCCATTCGCGAACTGGGCTACGACGTCTGCGCCCATGGCTGGCGCTGGGAGCGTCATCCGCTGCTCTCCGAAGACGAAGAGCGCGAGCGCATCCGCAAGACCGTCGAAAGTCTTGCGCGCACCATCGGCGAGCGTCCGCTCGGCTGGTATTGCCGCTATGGGCCCAGCGTCAACACGCGCCGTCTGGTCGTCGAGGAAGGCGGCTTCCTCTACGATTCCGACGCCTATAATGACGAATTGCCGTATTGGACCAAAGTGCAGGGCAAGCCGCATCTCGTGGTGCCCTATGGCCTTGCCAATAACGACGCAAAATTCAGCCGCGGCGCGATGGCCACCGCCGACGATTTCTTCGTCTATCTGCGCGATGCCTTCGACATGCTCTACGCCGAAGGCGCAACGGCGCCGAAGATGATGTCGGTCGGGCTGCATACGCGCATCATCGGCCATCCCGGCCGCGCCGCCGGGCTGCAGCGCTTTCTCGATCACGTCGCCAAGCACGCCGATGTCTGGGTCTGCCGCCGCGGCGACATCGCTCGGCACTGGCAAGCCGTTCATCCTCCCGCGCTCTAACCTCCCATACTCAAAAAAGGATTTGTTGATGACATCGAAGTCCACGCAGCGGTTGTTCGCGCTGATGCTGATGACGGCCGCTTTTGCCGGCAGCGCCGTCGCCCAGGAGGCCGATCACCCCGCCGACAAACCCTTGGTGGTGGCGTCCGACTTCGGCGTCGCGCCGTGGATGGTACGCGGCCCCAACGGGCCCGAAGGTTTTGGGGCGGATCTCATCAACGAGATCGGCAAGGACCTCGGCCGCCCGAAAGTCGAGATCGTCGACATCAATTTCTCCGGCCTGTTCGCCGCGCTGTTCGCCAAGCGCGCTGAATTCCTGGTCAACCCGCTCAACCTCACCGCCGAGCGCGCCGACCGCATGCTCTATACGGAGCCGCTGTTCTCCACCGGCAACGGCTTCATCGTCCGCGCCGCCGACGAGATGAAGGGTTTCGAGGATCTCAAGGGCAAGGCCGTGGCCGTCAATCGCGGCACGATTTCGGACACCTGGGCGACCGCCAATGCCGAGAAATACGGTTTTGAAGTTCAGCGCTACGACGTGTTCCCCGACACCGTGCAAGCGGTGCTGACGCGCCGCGCCTTCACGGCGCTCAATGAAATTCCGACCACGGTCTATGCCGCGAGCCAGAACAAGGCGATCAAGGTTGGCTTCAAGGATTTCAACGGCCGCAACTTCGCCTATGCGTTCCGCCTGGAAGACACCGAATATCGCAACAAGGTCGAGGCCGTGATCGAATGCATGAAGCTGGACGGCCGGCTGCGCAAGCTGCACGAGAAGTGGTACGGCGCGGCGCCCGACGCCGGGTCGGCCGTCGACACCGTCTATTTCGGCTACGGCCCTGCCGGCTTCAAGGGATTTGAGCCCACCGCCCACGTGCCGGCCTGCAAGTGACGACCGCGCACTGACCCCATAGTCGTCGGGACTGGATCGGCCGCGTGCCGGTCCAGTTGCGCTTGGAGACCCGATGGACCGGATCGTCGAATATTACTTCAATGCCCAGGTGATCGCCGGCGCGTTTCCGCAGGTTCTCGCGGGCTTTCGCACGACCGTCATCGTCTCGCTGCTGGTTATTTTCTCCGGCACACTGCTTGGCCTGTTGCTGGCGCTGGTGCGCTGCGCCGGTCTGCGCCCGGTCAATGTCGTCATCACGGCTTACGTGGATGTGCTGCGCACGCTGCCGCAACTCGTGGTGATCGTCTTCATCTATTTCGGCTTGCCCTATCTCGGGCCCGCGCTGTCGCCCTTTGCGACCACGGTGCTGGCGCTCGGCATGGTGCTGTCGGCCTTCAGCACCGAGATTTTCTGGTCCGCGATCATGGCGCTGCCGCGCGGGCAATGGGATGCCGCCAGCGCGCTCGGCTTCAGCCGGCCGCGCACGCTCCTCACGATCATCCTGCCGCAGGCCATCCGCTTGGCAATTCCGCTTCTCACCAACCGGGCCATCTCCATCAGCAAGGGCACTGCGCTCGGCACCGCCGTATCGCTGCCGGAGACCCTCGGCCAGGCGCAGAGCGTGATGGCGCTGGTCGCCAATCCGTCGCCGCTGACGCTGGCAGCGGCGTTCTATCTCACCTTCTTCCTGCCGCTGGTGATCGCCAGCCGGTGGATCGAATATCGCTACAGCGCGGGGCGGTGAGCGGGCGTCATGCAGGACTTTCTCGACAATTTCGCCAATTGGGACTCGCTGCTGCGGGTCTATCCGCTGCTGCTGCAGGGACTGATCTATACAATATGGCTGTCAGTGGTCGCGCTGCCGCTCGGGATCCTCGCCGGGCTTGCCATCGCCGTCTTGTACAGCTTCAGGATCCGGTGGCTGAACATCGCGCTGCTGATCTATATCGACCTGTTCAGGTCGTTTCCCGTGGTGGTGCTGCTGATCCTGATCTTCTATGGCATGCCGTTTCTCGGCCTGACGCTCGGCGGTTTCACCGCGGCGGTGCTGGCCATCGTGCTGAACAATTCCGGCTATTTCGGCGAGATCTTTCGCGCCGGTATTTTGTCTGTCCCGCATGGCCAGACCGAGGCTGCCCGCGCGCTCGGCTTCAAGCCGCTCCATGTGGCGTTTTACGTCGTGTTGCCGCAGGCGATCCGCAACGTGCTGGCGCCGCTCGCCAGCAACTCGCTCGAACTCGTCAAGGCGACGCCGGTGGCTGCCTTGGTGGCCCTGCCGGAATTGCTGCGCTCGGCGCGTGTCGCCCAGGAACAGACCTACAACCCGACGCCGCTGATGGCCGCAGCCGTCATCTTTTTCGTCCTCCTGTATCCGTTCGCGCGCTGGGTGGCGCGGCTGGAACGGCAAGCCCTGAAGGTCCGCTGACATGACCACACTGATCACCGGCGGCGCCGGCTTCATCGGCCTCGCCATTGCGGAGCGCCTGATCGCGGATGGCGAGCCCGTCGTCCTGTTCGATCTGGCCGCTCCGGACGATGACGCGCTGGCACGCCCGGAACTCGGCGGCGTCCCGCTTGTCACCGGCGATATCCGCAGCACGGACGACATCGACCGCGCATTGGCAAGCGCAGCGTTCGACCGTGTGATCCACACCGCCGCCATGACGCCGAACGCGCAGCGCGAACGCGACGCCGCGCGGCAGATCGTTGACGTGAATATCGGCGGCACGGTCAATCTGCTCGAACGCGTTGCCGCGCGGCCTGACATCACGCGCGTCACGGTGCTGAGCTCGGTTGCCGTCTACGGCTTCGGCCAGCCGGCGGCCTCGGGTCTGTTCGAAGAAGACCTGTCACCGCCAGCGCCGGCGGCGCTTTACGGCATCACCAAGCTCGCCTCCGAACAGGCCGCGCTGCGGATCGCCGATCTTCGCGATCTCGATGTGCGCGTGGTCCGCCTCGGCCCGGTCTATGGCGTGTGGGAGCGGCACACCGCCGTGCGCGATGCGCTCAGCCCGCATCACCAGATCATCGCGGCGGCGCGCGCCGGCCGCGAGGTCGTGCTCCCGCGCACCATGGCCGGTGACTGGATCTATTCCCGCGACGCCGCCCGCGGCATCGCGGCCGTCAGCAATGGCGCGGGGCTCATTCACGGCATCTATCATGTCAGCGGCGGCGTCATCACCGACCTCCCGCAATGCTGCGCCATCGTGGCGGAGCAATTTCGGGGCTTCCGATGGAAGCTCGCGGCCTCGGAAGCCGAAGGCAACATCGTCTATGGCCTGCCGAAGGACCGCGCGCCGCTGAATGTCGCACGCCTCGCCGGCGATACCGGCTGGCGTCCGCAATACGATCTGGCCGCGGGCATGCACGATTACCTCGCATGGTTTTCGCCGGCCGGAGATCACGCATGAGCGGTCGTCTCGCCGGCAAATCCGTCCTGATCACCGGCGCGTCGTCAGGCATCGGCCGCGCCATTGCCCGCCGCTTCGCGGCCGAGGGCGCAAGACTCGTTCTTGCCGATCTCACCAGCGACGTGCGCGAAGGCGGCACACCGACCGCTGAACTGCTGCGCAGCGAAGGTTTCGAGGTCGAATTCATAGAAATGGACGTGGCCGTGGAAGCCGACGCCGACCGTGCCGTCGGACAGGCGGTCGCGCGTTTTGGCCGGCTCGACGTGCTGGTCAATGACGCCGCCATCGGCACCGGCAAACGCCTGACCGAGTGCAGCCTCGCCGAATGGGACCGGACGCTGGCGGTCAATCTCACCGGCTGCTTCCTGATGTCGCGCGCGGCGGTGCGGCAAATGCTGACGCAGGAGATCCGCAACGAGTCCCGCGGGCGCATCGTCAATATCTCGTCGCAGCACGGCATGATCGCCTGCCCCGAGGACATCGCCTACGGCACATCGAAATCCGGCGTCGTCTATATGACCCGGCAGATCGCGGCGGACTATGCCAAAGATCATATCGTCTGCAACGCGGTGGCGCCCGGCAAGATTGTCACCGGCAAGCCCGGCCGCGCCGCCGAGCCGCGCTGGATGGATTACTCGACCAGCCGCACGCCGATGCCGCGGCTCGGGCGTCCCGACGACGTTGCCAATGCCGCGCTGTTTCTGGCCTCCGACGAGGCCACCTTCATGACCGGGGAAAACATCCTGGTCGATGGCGGCTGGATGGCGTCATGAGCACCGCCTTGGAGAGCACCATGCCGCAGATGCCCGACGCCGCTGCACCGATCATCCAGATGTCCGGCGTCACCAAGTGGTATGGCGACGTTCAGGTGCTGAAGGACATTGATTTCACCGTCGCGCGCGGCGAGCGCGTGGTGATCTGCGGACCGTCGGGCTCCGGCAAATCGACCATGATCCGCTGCATCAACCGGCTCGAGGAGCATCGCGACGGCCGCATCGTCGTCAACGGTGTCGAGCTCGATCACTCGACGCGCAATGTGGACGTCGTCCGCCGCGACGTCGGCATGGTGTTTCAGCAGTTCAACCTGTTTCCGCATCTGACCGTGCTGCAGAACCTCACGATCGCGCCGCGAAAGATCCGTGGCGTCACCAAACAGGAGGCCGACGAGACGGCGCGTTATTTCCTGGACCGCGTACGGATCTCCGAGCACGCCCACAAATATCCGAGCCAGTTGTCCGGCGGCCAGCAGCAGCGCGTGGCCATCGCCCGCGCGTTGTGCATGAAGCCGCAGATCATGCTGTTCGACGAGCCGACTTCGGCCCTTGATCCCGAAATGATCCAGGAGGTGCTCGACGTCATGGTCGGCCTCGCCCGCGAAGGCATGACTATGGTCTGCGTCACCCACGAAATGGGTTTTGCGCGCACGGTGGCCGACCGCGTCGTCTTCATGGATGCCGGCCGCATCGTCGAGGAGGGCGCACCGGACGCGTTTTTTGCATCCCCAAAGCAGGATCGAACCCGCGCATTCCTCAAGCAGATCATGCACCGCTGATCCGTCTTGCGACCTCAATAAAATGGTTGCAGGCGGAAGAGGATTCACGCCTGCGGAAGGCAAATTGTAGCACACGGGCAAAAAGCGCTCGCGCAGGGCCCGGTTAGCACGGATTTTGCAAAGCAGGCAGGATCGTAGCAAACCGGAAGATGCGATCGCCGATGCGGACACCTGACACTGCAACCCCAACCCTGACCGTTGGGACGCGATGAGCGTATCGGAAACACTCGCGGAAGGTTTTCCGGATCTGTCGCGTCTGCCGGTCTCACGGCAGTTGCACTGGCGGCGCTGGATCGCGGCGGCCGCGATCGTTGGCCTGCTGGCAGCGATCGGCCGCGCATTCGCCACTGGCCAGATCTAGTGTTCCTCTGTGGCCCGCTTCATCACCGTGCCGGTCATCCTGAAGGGCATTTCGAACACCGTGATCATGGCCGTGCTGGCGATGGCGCTGGGCATCGTGCTGGGCATCCTCGTTGCGGTGATGCGGCTGTCCTCCAACCCGGTCCTCAAGGCTGTGGCCGCCGGCTACACCTGGCTGTTCCGCAGCACGCCCTTGATCCTGCAGCTGCTGCTCTGGTTCAACATCGCGCTGGTGTTTCCGACCATCGGCATCCCCGGTGTGTGGTCGGGACGCGCGGTGGACATCATGACGCCGTTCCTGTCGGCGCTGCTGGGTCTTGGCATCAACCAGGGCGCCTATACGTCCGAAGTCATGCGCGCCGGCATCCTCTCCGTGGATACAGGTCAATACGAGGCCGCGCAGGCCATCGGCATGGGCCGGCTGCAGGCGCTGCGCCGGATCATCTTCCCGCAGGCGATGCGCGTCGTCATTCCGCCGCTCAGCAACGAGTTCATCGGCATGGTCAAGGCGACATCGCTGGCCAGCGTCATCCAGTATCCCGAGCTGCTGCACAGCGCCGAGAACATCTACTACGCCAATTCGCGGGTCATCGAACTGCTGATCGTCGCGGGGCTGTGGTATCTGCTGGTGGTCTCGATCCTGACGCCGCTGCAGCTTTTGCTCGAGCGGCGTTTTTCCCGCGGCACCTTGCAGGTCGCCCGATGACGCCGCCGCTCGTCGCGATCCGTTCGGTCAGCAAGAATTTCGGCGACTTCCAGGCGCTGAAGCAGGTGTCGCTCGATGTCCATGTCGGCGAGGTTCTGTGCCTGATCGGCGCCTCCGGCTCCGGCAAGACGACGCTGCTGCGCTGTGTGAACCAGCTCACCGCCATCGACAGCGGCGGCGTCTGGCTCGATGGCGAATTGCTCGGCGTGCGCGAGCAGGGCGGTCGGCTGCATCGCCTGTCCGATCCGCAGATCGCCGGGCAGCGCCTGAAGACCGGCATGGTGTTCCAGCGCTTCAATCTGTTTCCGCACAAGACCGCGCTCGACAACATTGTCGAGGGCCCGGTGCAGGTGCAGGGCCGTCCGCGAAAGGCGGTGGCAGACGAGGCCATGGCGCTGCTGCGCAGCGTCGGGCTGGCGGAGAAGGCGGGCAACTATCCGTCGCAGCTGTCCGGCGGCCAGCAGCAGCGCGTGGCCATTGCGCGCGCTTTGGCCATGAGGCCGATGCTGATGTTGCTCGACGAGCCGACCAGCGCGCTCGATGCCGAACTGGTGGGCGAAGTGCTTGCGGTGATGAACACGCTGGCGCGCGACGGCATGACCATGATGGTGGTGACCCACGAACTGGGTTTTGCGCGCGAGGTTGCGGACCGCGTGGTCTACATGGATCAGGGCGCCATTGTGGAGTCCGGCTCCGCCGCGCAGGTTCTGGGCAATCCGCGCGAGGCCCGCACCCAGGCATTTCTTTCGGCGGTGATCCGATGATACTGAACCTGCGCTGCCCTGGCCTTGGAGGAACGACAATGAAGAGTCTGATCGTCGCGGCATTGGTTTTGTCTGCCTGCGGCTCCGTCGTCGCAGCGGAATTGCCTGCCGAGATCGCGAAGGCCGGCGTCCTCAAGGTGGCCATCGTGCCGAACTATCCACCGATGGAATTCAAGGATCCCGCCACCAATACGCTGAGCGGCTTCGACGTCGAGCTGGGCGAGGCGCTCGGTCGCAAGCTCGGCGTCAAGATCGCCTGGCAGGAAACGTCGTTCGACCAGATGATGCCGGCGATATCCACGGGCCGCGTGGATGCAATTCTGTCCGGCATGACTGACGTCGCCAGCCGTCAGGACGCGGCGACCTTCGTTGACTATCTGCGCAATGGCCCGCTGTTTTTCGTCCAGAAATCACGTGCGGCCGAGTTCAAGGATATGGCCGCGCTGTGCGGCAAGAAAGTTGGCGCCAGCCGGCGCACCTCGATGCCGAAAATGATCACGGCCTGGAGCGACGCCAATTGCGGCGGCGCGCCGATCGTCTTCGTCGGCACCGAAGGTTCGGCTGATGCCCGAACACAGCTCCGTCAGGGGCGCATCGATGCCGCCGTGCAGGGCGGCGAAACGCTGCCTTACATCATGGATCTCGAACCGGGCATCTACCAGCCGGTCGGCGGCGTTTTCGCGGCCCAATTCACCGGCTTGGCCTTGCCGGTCAAGGAGAAGGGTTTACAGCAGGCCGTGGTGGAAGCGCTCGACGCGCTCATCGCCGACGGCACCTACAAGGCGCTGCTGACAAAGTGGAAACTGACGGACTTCGGCATGGAAAAGGCGCTGATCAATGCAGGACAGTAAGGCCCTGGCCGAGATTCCGCTGATCCCGGCAAACACCGCACCGCCGGCGCCGCAATTCCCGTGGCCGAAGTCCTATACGTCGGCGATGTTTCTGTCTTTCGACGTCGACGCCGAAAGCGCCTGGACCGGCAAGGACGCCGCCCATGCTGAACGCCTCGTCACCATGAGCTATGGCGGCTTCGAGGCGCGCGTCGGAACGCCGAAATTGCTTGAGCTGCTCGACCAGCTCGACTTGAAGGCCACGTTCTTCATCACCGGCTGGGCGGTCGACGCGCATCCGGCGATGGCGGAAGCGATCCTCAAGGCCGGCCACGAGATCGGCCACCATGGCTATCATCACCTGCTGCCGGATCCGGGCGATGACGTGGAGGAGGAACTGCAGCGCGGCTTCGATGCGCTCAAGCGCCGCCTCGGCGTGGTGCCGACGGGCTACCGCGCGCCGGTCGGCGAATTCACCGAAGCGCTGCGCGTGGCGCTGGTGCGCCACGGCATCGTTTATACGTCCTCGTTCCGCGACGACGTGCGGCCCTACCGCCATCGTCTCGCCGACGGCCGGCCCGGCACCATCGAGCTTCCGGTGACGTCGAGCTATGACGACTGGATGCACGGCCTGTCAGCGCGGTTCAGCCCGCGGTCGATCTTCCCGAAGGAGCACGTGCTGTCGATGTGGAAGGACGACCTCGACGAAACCCGCGACTGGGGCGCCATGGTCACCACCGTGCTGCATCCGCAGGTCAGCGGCCGACCGATGCGGCTGCGCCTGCTGCGCGAATTTCTGACTTATGCCAAAAGCTGTCCCGATCTCTGGATCGCCACCGGCCAGGAGATCGTCGCGAATTACGAGCTTCACGAAGCCGCTTTAGGTGTGGGTCCGGCCTAACGCGATGGCTCAGCGATAGGGGCAGCGCTGTTGGACGGAAACGAAAACCCGATCAATGCGAACAAGCACGCGACGCTGAACGCGTGCATTGAAACGATCGATCGATATTCGCCGGCGCTGTACGTCGCGAGCGGTGTCCCCAGGGCAGAATCGAGAAGCAGATAGGCTGCGAACGGGACCGCCAGGACCGCCAGCATCGCAACGCGCTCTTCGCGCCGGAAAAGGATGGCTGCCAGCAGCACGCAGGGCAGCAGAAAGAGTTCGACCCCCGTATCGGCGCCGATCAGCTTGACCGCGAGAATGCCGTTCGCCGTGCCGATCAGCGGCAGCATCGCGCGTCCCGCCAGGGAGTTGCGTCTGGCGATGGCCGGGACGGCTGCGAAAAACGGCGTGGTGATGAGCGTGATCCATGCGGGCCACGCCGACGTGCCGACAATGGCGTGCAGATAGAGCGGGTAGAAGGGCTGGTTGCCGGCGACCACAAGAGCGACCGTGTTGGCCAGCGCAGCGAGCGGATCCGGATTGGACTTGTAGTTTCGGAAAGCATTCAGCATGCGCGCGAGCATTGTCATCCACGTCGTTGGCCGGAGCCGCTCCGGCGCCGCTGGCGCCGATCCTGCATTTGGGGTTGTATGGCCTTGTGACGTGACCAACGCGAAAGAGCAATGATGCCGCCGATCTATTTTACCTATCTGAACCGCCTCGATATCGAAGAGCTGGCGCTGACCGACGACGAGATCCTGAACGCCATCGAGGGTGGGCTGGCGGCGCAGGGGCGCGGCGAGACGGTGATCGAGCCGCGCATGCATCTGGAGCCGGGGGTGGCCAACGGTCACTTCAACGTGTTGCGCGGTTATCTCAACGGTACGCGCAGCTCGGCGGGGGTCAAGGTGGTCGGCGATTTTGTCGATAATTACAAACTCGGATTCCCTTCCGAATTCGGCACGCTGCTGTTGTTCGATCCGCGCACCGGCGCGCCGCAGGCGATCATGGACGCCAGCGGCATCACCGACATGCGCACCGGCGCCGTCACGGCGGTCGGCGCGAAATATCTGGCGCGCAAGAATTCCAAGATCCTCGGGCATATCGGCGCGCGCGGCACGGCCTATTGGAACGTGCGGCTGCTGAATCACCTGTTCGACTTCGACGAGATTCGCGTTCATTCGCGCCGGCCTGAAAGTCGCGAAGCCTTTGCCGACAAACTGCGCAAGGATCTCGGCAAGCCGGTGATTGTAACCTCGGACTGGCAGGCTTGCGTCGAGGGCGCCGACATCGTCGTCGAGGCGTCGCGGCTCGATGAGCCGACGCCGATGCTGCAGACCTCGTGGATCAAGAAGGGCGCCTTCGTGGTGCCCTACGGTACCATGAGCGCGATCGAGCTGTCGCTCACCGACATCATGCAGAAGCTGGTGGTCGACGACTGGGGCCAGTGCAAGGGCGGCAAGTTCGGCAGTCTGCGTGCGCATGTCGAGGCCGGGAAACTGTCGGAAGCGACGCTGCATGCCGAGCTCGGCCAGATCGTCGCCGGCCTGAAGCCGGGCCGCGAAAGCGATGATGAAACCAACCTGCTATGGCACCGCGGGCTGTCGCTGTCGGACATCGCGCTCGGCCACGCCATGCTCGACAAGGGCGAGCGTCTAGGTATCGGACAGAGATTGCGCTACGCGTAGGTGCAACGTCGTCCCCGCGAAGGCCGGGACCCTTAACCCCTAAGTGTGCGGTTTTTCGCAAGCGGCTGCCGCCGGCTGCTAAAGCCGCCCGCGCCGTAGGGGTCCCCGCCTTCGCGGCGACGACACATTGGCTACGCCTTCTTCAGCGCCGCATCGACATAGTCGTTGGTGTAGAAGTCCTTGCCCTGCGGCGCGCTGCTGCCGGTCTGAGCGGAGAATTTCAGCACGCCGGCGATCGCCTCGTCGGTAAGGCGGCCGTCGCCGCCGAGCCCGTCGGCCATGGCGCCAACCGAGGAACGGATGATGTCCGGCGCGAGCTTGGGAAAGAACTTGTCGTGGATCTTGTCCGCGACGGCATTGGGATCGGCGCGCGTGGCGTCTGCCGCCTTGTTCATGGCGCGCATGGTGCCGATCAGTCCGGCGCGCACCGCCGGCGTCGGATCCGCCTTGGCGACCAGCACCAGGCTCGGAATGACGTCGGCGCCCGGGATTTCCTTGGCCGGCTTCACCAGCACGACGCCGTAACCCTTGTCGACCGCCAGCGTGCTTTCCGGCGGGCTCAGCACGAAGGCGTCGATGCGGCCGTTTTCGAGGGCCGCGCCAAGCGCGGGCGGCGAGCCGACGACGGCGAGCTTGATCGCCTTGGGATCGAGGCCGCCTTGCACGGCCATCCAGCGCGCGACGCGGTCCTGCGCGCCGCCAAGCGCGCTGACGCCGATCACCGCGTCCTTCATCACGCCGAGCCGCGTCTTCAGCGGCGCATCCATCGCCACGCCGCTCTTGTCCAGAAACGTCTTCGACACCGTGAGTTCATAAGGCAGCTTGCTCATCAGCGCATAGATGATCTTGAACGGCTGTCCCTTGGCGATCGCCGCCAGCGCGGTGTCGCTGCCGACCGCTGCCAGTTCGAGATCGCCGGAATCGACGGCCGCCAGCGCCGCCGGATCGCCGCCGGGGATCGAGACCCATTCGAAAGCGACGTTTTCGGCGGCAAAGGTATCGAGTGCGCGGGCTGCGAAGACCTTGGCGTAGGACAGCGACGTGGTCGGCTGGCCGAGCCGGATCTTGACGGAAGCCGCCTGGCCGAAAGCGCGCGATCCCAGCATGGGCAACGCAAGGGCGGACAGGACGGCGGTGCGGCGGCTGATCGACATATGATACCTTTCAAGTGGCTTCGGGCGTGACGGCCTGCATCTGCGGGCGCCAGCGCAGCAACCGGCGTTCGAGGCGCGAGGCCAGCTCGTTCATGATCATCACAAAGGCCAGCAGAATGAAAATGCCGGCGAAGACGCTGGCGGGATCATAAGTGGACGAGGCGTAGTTGATGAACAGGCCGAGCCCGGCGGTCGAGGACGTGAACTCGCCGACGATGACGCCGATCACCGCATAGGGGATGGCCATCCGCATGCCGAGCAGCAGGAACGGTGCCGCTGCCGGCAGATAGATGTGGCGGCCGAGCTGGCGCTCGTTGGCGCCGAGCACCAGAGCGAGATTGACGACCTCGCGGTCGATCGAGCGCACGCCGGCATAGACGTTGTAGAACACCAGGAAGAACACCATGGTGCCGGCCAGCATCACCTTCGACCAGATGCCGATGCCGAACCAGATCACGAACAGCGGCGCCAGCGCGATCTTCGGAATGCCGTAGAAGGCCATCACATAGGGTTCGACCACGCGCGCCAGCCGCGGCGCGCGGCCGAGCGCGTAGCCGAGAAACAAGCCGAGCCCGACGCCGATGATATAGGACAGCGCCAGCTCCTCGCCGGTGACCCTGAGGCTCGGCCAGATCTCGCCGGTGGCGAACAGGTTGTAGAGTCGGACCGCGATGTCGGTCGGCTTGCTGACGTAGGATTCGCGGATCAGGCGGCCCGATGCATATTGCCAGGCGGCGAGCAGGACGAGGCCCGGTGCGGCCAGCAGCAGCGCGCGACCGAGCGGCGCAAGCGTCTGCTTCATCGAGCGGGATTCCACAGCGCGCGTTGTCAATTGTGCGGTCATGCGGCGGGCCTGACCTTGAGTTCGCTGCGGAACATCGACCACACCCGGTCATAGGCCTCGGCGAAGCCTGCAATCGTGTGCGGTTCGAACATGTCGCGCGGCCGCGGCAGATCGATTTGGACTTCCGCGAGAATGCGGGCAGGGCGCCGGCTAAGCACCACGACGCTGTCGGACAGCGTCACGGCTTCGGTGATGTCATGGGTGACGAACAACACGCTGGCGCCCTCGGCAGCCAGCATGTTCTGCAGGTCGTGCTGCATCACCATGCGGGTCTGCGCGTCGAGTGCGCCGAACGGCTCGTCCATCAGGATCGTGTCGGGCTTGTAGACCAGCATGCGCGCGATCGAGACGCGCTTCTGCATGCCGCCTGAGAGTTGGTAGGGATAGTGCCTTTCGAAGCCCGACAGGTCGACCTTGTCGATCGCCTCCTGCGCCCGTGCGCGGCGCTCGTCGGCGCCGACGCCGCGCAGCAGCAGCGGAAATTCGACGTTCTCCATCATGGTCTTCCACGGCAGCAGCTGCGCCTGCTGCGGCACGAAGCCGATCGTGCGGTTGACGCCGGAGACGGCCGTGCCGTTGTGCAGGACCTGTCCGCCGGTCGGCTTCAGCAGGCCGGCCGCCATCTGCACCAGCGTGCTCTTGCCGCAGCCACTGGGCCCGATCACGCTAACGAACTTGCCGCGTGGCACGTCGAAGGAAATGTCGTTGAGCACCTGCAAGGGTGCGTCGCCGTTCTGGCCGGCAAAGCTCTGCCGGATCGACTTGAAGCTCAGCGCACTCTGGGAATTGGCCTCGGTCACAACAATCCTTTACGCGCTCGCCTCGAC
>JBEVEC010000013.1:0-5515 GCA_040512975.1 Tardiphaga sp.
TCAAAGCAAAGAAGATCCGTTTCGCCTTCTTTATTGAAATAGCAGTCTTGAAATCTGCTCCCACTTCGAATGTCGGCACGGCCATAAACTGCAGCCAACAATGCCCGGTTGGCTTCCGACCAGGTCAGACTCAGACTTTCTGCCGCTCCCGTCCAAACGAGCGACGGCGAGCCATCCGGATGATGTTCGGGCCGCATGTCGGGTAAATCACCCGACATGATCCAGACGGCAATTGGTTCGGACGAACTGTTGGCGTGGTGATAGCGGTAAACAACAGCGTGCCGCCGCGATGCACCGTCGGAAACAATACGGAGAACCGCGACTCGGTCAGCAGGATCGCTCCCTGCATTTAACCGAATAAAATATGCTAATACGATCAGCACGATGGTGATCGTAACAATAACCTTGGTGACCGTCGAGAATGCCAGGTTTCTCGCCGCCATTATAGCCTCTGCGCCGTGTTACCGCTTGAGCGGCTTCAAAATCGTCGTCAGCGCGCCGTGCACGAATTCATTGCCGGCCACCACATTGCCGGTCGCGAGCACATCGCCGCCGTCCAGATCGCCCACGGTGCCGCCGGCTTCCTTGATCAGGATCAGGCCCGCCGCGATATCCCACGGCTGCAGATTGCGCTCCCAGTAACCGTCGAGCCGCCCCGCCGCAACGAACGCCAGGTCCAGCGACGCCGCGCCAAAACGGCGCAGGCCGGCGACCTTGGGCTGCAGCGCAGCCATTTCCATGCGCGACAGCTCGTGGTCGCCGCGGCCGATATGCGGCAGGCCGCAGGCGATGACGCATTCGTTGAGCTGCTTGCGGCCGGCGACGCGCAGGCGGGTGTCGTTGAGGAAGGCGCCGCCGCCCTTTTCCGCCATGTAGAGTTCGTCATTGGCTGGATTGTAGATCAGGCCGGCGATGACCTGGCCGTCGCGCGCCAGACCGATCGAGACGGCGAATTGCGGGATGCCGTGCAGGAAGTTGGTGGTGCCGTCGAGCGGGTCGACGATCCAGGTGTGGCTCTTGTCGGTGCCGCCGCGGTCGCCGCCTTCCTCGCCGATGAAGCCGTAGCCGGGGCGGGCCTTGTTGAGGTCGGAATAGAGCATCTCCTCGGCGCGCTTGTCGGCAAGGCTGACGAAATTGGCCGGGCCCTTCATCGAGACCTGCAGGTTTTCGATCTCGCCGAGGTCGCGCTTGAGGCTGCGGCCGGCACGGCGCGCGGCTTTCACCATGACGTTCATTAGGGCTGAGTTGATCATGCGCTCGTCTCACGACGACCTCGCGCCAGTTTTATTGGCGTCAGGTCTATAGGGGAATGTTGGCGTCGATGGGTGCCCTGCGAGCAGGACGGCGTCAAGGGTGGATCATTTCGGCGGCGTGCCGAGCCACCGCCGGGCGGCTTCCTGGGCCTTGGTGCGTTCGTCAGGCGTCGCCTGCGCCAGCAATTCGTCCAGCATCAGGTCACCCTTGCCGGCGGTCTTGGCGACAATATGCCATTTCAGGCCCTCGAGCCGGTCCTCCGGATTGGTGCGCAGCGCCAGCACGCGTGCCAAGCGGTTCTGGGCGATCGGGCTGTTCTGCTTGGACGCCTTGCGCAGCAGCGCGATGGCCGCCGTTTCGTTCTTCGGCGTGCCTGTGCCGTTATAGAGCGCGATGGCGTATTCGACCTCGGCGTCGACATTGTCAGCCATGGCCGCCGCCTGCAGCAGGCGGACCGCCCGGTCGATGTTCTTCTCGACCCCGGTGCCTTCCTTGTAGAACGTCGCCAGCGCGTATTGCGCTTCGGGATTGCCGGCGTCGGCGGCGATGCGCAGCAGTTCGGCGGAGCGCTTGACGTCCTGCGGCAGCGTCTGCCCATCCAGATACAGCAGCGCCAGATTATAGGCGGCTTTGGGATTGCCGAGCTTTGCGGACGACGCCAGCAGCTTCACCGCCTGATCGCGGTTGCCGGTATTGCCCCGGTCCGACAGCCGCAGCATCGCCAGCGCGAACATTGCCTCGCGGTCGCCGCGGTCGGCGGCGCGCTGGTACCACTCGGCGGCGCGAGCGTAGTCACGCTTGACGCCCATGGCATTGGCGTAGAGCTCGCCGAGCATGGTCATGGCCTTGGGGTCGTTGTTGTCCTGCGCGCGCTTGCTGGCGAGGTCGAAAGCGGTCTTGTACAGGCCGCGCTGATAGGCGCCGTAGATCAGGTCGGCATTGGGATTGTCGGGCGCGGCGGCTTCCGCGGGCTTGGCAACCGGGGGCGTCGGCGGCTTTTTTGCGGCAACCGGCGGCTTGGCGGGCGCTGCCGGCGGCGGCTTGGGTGCAGCTTTAGGCGCGGCCTTGGGTGCTTGCGCAACAGGGGGCGTCAGCGAGATTTGCGCCATGGCACAACCGGTCCAGCCCACTTGCGCCAGCACGATGAGGAAACCCAGAATTTTCATTCCGGCGTCAGTCCTGTTCGATCTTGAGAGGGCCCGCGAGCAGCGCGGCATGCCCCCGGGCCAGTGCTTTTTCCGCATCGGCCAAAGCGACCGACGGGCCGCGTGGATCGTCCCAGACGCAACTGCCGACCAGAACGAAATCCGCGCCGGCGGCAGCGAAACGCTCGACTTGATCCAGCGATGCGGCAAACCCGACACAAGGCGGCTCGAACAGTTCGGCCCACCATTGCAGCCGTTCGGCGACGGCATCGGTCGACGGGCGCTGGCCATGCGCATCGGGTTCGCCGAACATCACGTAGTCGGCGCCGGCCTCGCCCGCGGCCATCGAGTCGTGCCGGGTCGGCAGCAAACCGCAGCCGGCGATGCGCTCGGGCTTCAGCGACGGCAGCGCCTCCTGCAACGCATCAAGCCCCGCCAGGTGCGCGCCATCGGCGCCGCCGCGTGCCACCAGGTCGTCATGGCCGTCGATCAGCATCGCGGCGCCGTAACTCTGGATCACGGGCGCCAGCGCCTTGATGCGCGAGATCATGCTGCGCGGATCGGTCTCGACCAGCCGCACCAGCACAGCCGCGATATCGGCCTGGGCCAGTAGCTCGGGCAGGGCGGCGACCAGCGGCGACGGATCCTCGACCGTAGGGGTGGCAAGATAAAGCCGCGGCAACGGCGGCGGGGGTGGTGGTTTGGTGGCCACGTCTAGACCGCCTTCTCTTGGTCGGCGGTCCAGGCGCCTTTGCTCGCCAGCGAATTCATCCGCGCGCGATGGGTGAATGCCTTCTGGCCCGCCGCCACGTTGTCGGCCTTGCCGGACCATGCCTTCTGCGGCGCAGCCTGCAGTGCCCGGCCATAGGAGAAGGTCAGCGGCCACGGCAGGCCGCCGATCTTGTGCATGGCGTCGAGATGCGCGGTGGCTTCCTCGTCGGACTGGCCGCCGGACAGGAAGGCGATGCCGGGGACCGCGGCAGGCACGCAGGCCTTCAGCATGCGGATGGTCTTTTCCGCGACCTCGGCCACGCCGGCTTGCTTCGCGGACTTCTTGCCGGAGATGGCCATGTTCGGCTTCAGGATCATGCCTTCGAGCTCGACGCGCTGCAGGCGCAATTCCTGGAACGTCTTGTTGAGCACGCGGGTGGTCACCTCGACGCAGCGGTCGATGTCGTGATCGCCGTCCATCAGCACTTCCGGCTCGACGATCGGCACGATCTGCGCCTGTTGGCACAGCGCGGCGTAGCGCGCCAGCGCATGAGCGTTGACGGCGATCGCCGCCATCGAGGGAATGCCGGCACCGATGTCGATCACCGCGCGCCATTTTGCGAAGCGCGCGCCGCGCTCGTAATATTTGGCCAGACGCTCGGCGAGCTTGTCGAGGCCGACGGTGACGAGTTCGCCGGGGCAGCTGGGCAGGGACTGGGTGCCTTCATCGACCTTGATGCCGGGGATGGCGCCCGCCTGTTCGATCAGCTTCACCAGCGGCGTGCCGTCCTCGGCATCCTGCCAGATGGTCTCGTCGTACAGGATGACGCCGGAGATGTAGTCGGTCATCGCCTCGGTAGAGCGAAACAGCATCTCGCGGTAGTCGCGGCGGCTGTCCTCGGTGGACTCGACGCCAATCACATCGAACCGCTTCTTGATCGTGCCTGACGACTCGTCGGCAGCAAGCAGGCCCTTGCCTGGGGCGACCATGGCGCAGGCGATTTTGTTGAGATCGGCGAGGTTCATCGGAGCGGTCCTATGGATGGCGCTGCTTTGGGATCAAAAATGGACGGATGTCAGGCAAGGCCGAGAAAAGTCGCCAGCGCGCGGTCTACCCGCTCCATGGCAGCATTGTCCAACGTCCCGAACACGGGCCCGACTCTGCCATTGCGCAGCGTGCTGCATTTGTCGGCCATCACATGAGATGACGCCAAAAGGCCGTTTTCCGGCGTCGGCGCGACCTCAATCCGGAAAAGCTGATCGGGCAACACGTCACTGGTGAGCGGCAAAAACGTTACCGATCCGAGACGCTCGAAATGGTTGGATTGAACTACGACGGCAGGCCGAGGCTTTCCGAATGCGCCGGGCATCACCACGGTGACCAAGTCCCCCCGCTTCATTTCCAGCCATCGAAATCGACGTCGGAAAGCTCCTCGAGAATCTGTTCTTCGCTCTCGCTGGCGTTAATCGCATCGATCGCACGCGCGATCTTTGCTTGATATTCCGGTGTGTTTACGTCCGGCACCCAGATGGTCACCGGCTTGAGGCCCGCGGCTTTCATCTTCTCGCGGTGCTTGCGGACACGCTCTGCGCCACTGGCCATCACGATCTCCACTTGTTACATGTAACATAGCGGAGATCGCCGGATTTGCAAGATCAGCGTGTGATCAGGCGATCTTCGCGCTCAGCTCGCCGCTGGCATAGCGCTTGGCCATTTCGGCGGTGGTCAGCACGCGTTTGATCTTGCCGGCCTGGCCAGCGGTATTGAATTCCTGCAGCCGCTGCTTGCACAGCTTGACCATCGCTTCCATCGCCGGCTTCAGATATTTGCGCGGGTCGAATTCGCCGGGGTTTTCGCTCAGCACCTTGCGGATCTGACCGGTCATGGCCATGCGGTTGTCGGTGTCGATGTTGATCTTGCGCACGCCGTGCTTGATGCCGCGCTGGATCTCGGCCACCGGCACGCCCCAGGTTGGCTTCATCTGGCCGCCATACTGGTTGATGATGTCCTGCAGGTCCTGCGGCACCGAGGAGGAGCCGTGCATCACCAGATGGGTGTTGGGCAGCTTGCGGTGGATTTCCTCGATCACCCCCATGGCGAGGATGTCGCCGTCAGGCTTGCGGGTGAACTTGTAGGCGCCATGCGAGGTGCCCATGGCAATCGCCAGCGCGTCGACCTGGGTTTCCTTGACGAATTTCACGGCCTCGTCGGGATTGGTCAGGAGCTGGTCATGGCTGAGCTGGCCTTCGGCGCCGTGGCCGTCCTCGGCCTCGCCCATGCCGCTCTCCAGCGAGCCAAGCACGCCGAGTTCGCCCTCCACCGAGATGCCGCCGAGATGGGCCATGTCGGCCACCGTCTTGGTGACGCCGACATTGTAGTCCCAGTCCGCCGCGGTCTTGCCGTC
>JBEVEC010000048.1:0-10868 GCA_040512975.1 Tardiphaga sp.
GCGAGGCGATGAAGGGCCCGCGCGGCGGCAAGGACCTCGATCTCACGTACTCCGCCGGCGTCTGGTCCGGCCCGCGCGCGTTCGAGGAAGCCGGCGTCACGCCCAAGGATATCAAGTACGCCTCGATCTATGACAGCTTTACCATCACCGTGCTGATGCAGCTCGAAGACCTCGGCTTCTGCAAGAAGGGCGACGGCGGCAAGTTCGTGGCCGACGGCAACCTGATTTCCGGCGTCGGCAAGCTGCCGTTCAACACCGACGGCGGCGGGCTGTGCAGCAACCATCCCGTCAACCGCGGCGGCATGACCAAGATCCTCGAGGCCGTGCGCCAGCTGCGCGGCGAGGCCCATCCCAAGGTGCAGGTGCCGAATTGCGACCTCGCCATCGCCCACGGCACCGGCGGCCTGCTCGGCGTGCGCCATGCCTCGTCGACCGCCATCCTGGAGCGCGTGTGATGACCGAAGCGAAAAAACTCCCGACCCCGCAGGGCAATCCGGAAACGCAGCCGTTCTGGGACGCGGCCAAGGAAGGCAAGTTTCTGATCAAGCGCTGTCTGACCTGCGGCGAGGCGCATTATTTCCCGCGCGCGATCTGCCCGTTTTGCTTTTCCGACAAGACCGAATGGGAGCAGGCCTCGGGCGAGGGCGAGATCTATACCTACAGTCACATGCGCAAGTCGGCGACCGGGCCCTATGTGATTGCCTATGTCACGCTGAAGGAGGGGCCGTCGGTGCAGACCAACATCGTCGATTGCGATCCGGGCACGGTGAGCATCGGCCAAAAGGTCAAGCTGGTGTGGAAGCCGACTGACGGCGCGCCATTGCCGTTCTTCACGCCAGTGTAGGGCAGGGAGTTGCAACACGCATTGCTGTCATCACCGCGAAAGCGGGTGACCCAGTATTCCAGGACGCTTGTAATGGATCGCAACCGATCTGGAATATCGGGTCGCCCGGTCAAGCCGGGCGATGACGGCTTTTTGTTGAACCAAAGAAAAAATAGCGCGGAGGATCCCATGCCGATCAACTACGAAGCCCTCATGGCCCTGAAAAACATCGGTCAGCCTTACGCCTGGACCGATCGCGAAGTCATGCTCTATGCCTATGGCATCGGCATGGGCGCCGATCCGATGGACGAGCGCGAGCTTGGTTTCGTCAACGAGGGCACTTACACGCCGCGTCCGCTGAAGGTCGTTCCGACCTACGCCTCGGTCGCCGCCTGGGGCTCCGGCCCTGGCGAGATGAACCTCAACAAGCTGCTGGTGGTCGACGGCGAGCGTGACATCACGTTTCACAAGCTGCTGCCGGTGGCCGCGAAGATCACCGCCGACAGCACCGTGCTCGACGTTTTCGACAAGGGCGCCGACAAGGGCGCCGTGATCCGCCATCAGACCATTTTGCGCGACGAGGCCGGGGAGGCGCTGGCCACCCTGGTGGCGTCGCGTTTCGCGCGCGGCGACGGTGGTTTCGGCGGCAAGTCCGAAGGGCAGCCAGAGCCCCACGCGATGCCGAAGCGTGCCCCGGACCGGACCGTCGATATCACCACGCGGCCGGACCAGGCGCTGGTCTACCGCCTCTGCGGTGACCGCAATCCGCTGCATTCGGATCCTGAATTTGCCAAGCGCGCCGGTTTTCCGCGGCCGATTCTGCACGGCATGTGCACCTACGGCATTACCTGCCGCGGCGTGCTGCAGACCTATGCCGATTACGATCCGGCGGCATTCCGCCAGCACGCAGTGCGGTTCTCGTCGCCGGTGTTTCCCGGTGAGACGGTGACCATGGAGATGTGGAAGGACGGCGACGTTGTGTCGTTCGAGGCCAGGGTGAAAGAGCGCGGCGTCACCGTCATCAAGAGCGGACGGACCGTGCTGGCGTAAACCTCTCGTCGTTCCCGCGAAAGCGGGGACCCATAACCCCTGAGGGCGTGGCAGACAAAAGGCCGCGCCGCTCCCTGCAATACCGGGCGTCCTCGCCGCATGGGTCTCCGCCTTCGCGGGGACGACGGGGGACAGAGCGGATAATTATCGCTATAAGGCCGCCACCCAATCACAGAGGCCCATGATGAAACTGACCGCCAAAGCCACCGGCACCTTCGCGATCGCGCCGACCCCGTTCCTGGACGATGGCCGCATCGACGACACGTCCATCGACCGCCTGACCGATTTTTACGCCGAGGTCGGCTGTGACGGCGTGACGGTGCTCGGCATCATGGGCGAAGCGCCAAAGCTGGAAGGCGATGAGTCCGGCGCCGTGGCGACGCGTTTCATCAAGCGCGCCGGCGACAAGATGCAGATCATCGTCGGCGTGTCGTCGCCGGGCCTGGCCGCGATGCGCTCGCTCGCGCTGAAGTCGATGGACGCGGGCGCCGCCGGCGTCATGATCGCGCCGCCGCCGCATCTGCGCACCGACGACCAGATCACCACCTATTTCAAGCAGGCCGTCGAGGCCATCGGCGACGACGTGCCGTGGGTGCTGCAGGATTACCCGCTGACGCTGACCGTGGTGATGACCCCCGCCGTCATCCGCAAGATCATCATGGACTCGAAGTCCTGCGTGATGCTCAAGCACGAGGACTGGCCGGGCCTGGAAAAGATCACGGCGCTGCGCGGCTTCCAGAAGGACGGCTCCCTGCGCGAGACCTCGATCCTGACCGGCAATGGCGGCATCTTCCTGGACTTCGAGATGGAACGCGGCGCCGACGGCGCCATGACCGGCTACGCGTTTCCGGAATTGTTGATCGATGTGGTCAACCTGTCGAAGAAGGGCGAGCGCGACAAGGCGCATGACCTGTTCGACGCCCATCTGCCGCTGATCCGCTACGAGCAACAGCTCGGCATCGGCCTCGCGGTCCGCAAATACGTGCTGCACAAGCGCGGCATCATCGGCTCTGCCGCGCAGCGCAAGCCGGGTTCGGCGATCACGGCGCAGGCCAAGGCCGAAGTGGATTACCTGCTGTCCCGCGTTGCGCGGTATGACAAGCGCGCCAACATCGCACCGCAGTCCAGCGCGGCAGGGTAGCTTTAGGGCCGCTATCATGGCAGGGCTTGACCCGGCCATCCATCCTCCTCGCGCGTAGTAAAATGGATGCCCGGGTCAAGCCCGGGCATGACGACCGAGAAGTCAGGGAGTGACACGTATGCCCTTCGAGCCCGGCGTTGCGCGGCCTGCGTCCACGATCCTGTTGCTGCGTCAGGGCGCCGCCGATCCCATCGACGTCTTCATGATGGTGCGGCACTATCAGATCGAATTCGCGTCGGGCGCCCTGGTGTTTCCCGGCGGCAGCGTCGATGCCGGCGATCGCGCCATCGCGCTGCGGCCCGAACTTTACGCCGGCGGGGATGGCCTCGATCCCGACGCACTCGCGTTCCGGATCGCTGCGATCCGCGAGACCTTCGAGGAAAGCCGCATCCTGCTGGCGCGGCCCCGTGGCGCCGACGGTCTGATCGCCGCGGACACAGCGGGTGCCATCGCCGATGCGCATCGTGACGCCCTGAACGAGGGCAAGATCGCCTTTGCCGATCTCCTCGCCGACAACGGCCTCGCACTCGCGCTCGATCTGCTGGTGCCCTATGCCCACTGGATCACGCCGGAGGGCATGAAGAAGCGCTTCGATACCTGGTTCTTCCTGGCCGAGGCGCCGCCCGAGCAGGTCGGCATGCATGACGGCCGCGAGGCCACCGACTCGATCTGGCTGTCGCCGCGCGAGGCGCTGGAGGGCGGCGCATCCGGTCGCTTCACGCTGCCGTTTCCGACCACGCGCAATCTCATCAAGCTCGGCAAGCAAGCGGGCGTCGCGGCGGCGCTCGACGACGCCAGGCGCGCCACCGTGGTCACCGTGATGCCGCTGGTCACCAAGCTCGGTGACAAACGGCAGCTCCGCATTCCCATCGAAGCCGGCTACGACGGCGAGGTCTTCGAGATGTCCGGCGTTCCGTAGCAGCGGCGGCGGCCCGGGACGGAAAATAAAGTCCCGTGGTAAAAACAGCAGCGTGGCTGCGCGCCTGTTCCCCCGGCGATTAAAGTTCGCTTATATTGCGGCGTCTGGAGCCCGGTCCCACGCCATGCCCATAGCCGTTGCGGCTTTCTTCCAGCGGGTCAGATCATCCTCGCTGTCGATCGGCCAGTTGACCTTCAGCGGGTTTCTGCTGGTGTTGCTGGTGATCATGTTCACCAGCGCCGCCAGCGTGGTCGTGATCCGTCACATCGACGCGACCTTCGCCGAACTGCAGCGGCTGCAGATGATCAGCGATCTCGCCGAGGATATTGACCGCCGCCTGACCGGCCTGCGGCTGGCGGCGCGCGATGTCGTCATCGATCGCGACACACAGCCGGAGAAGGCCACGCAGGCGGCGGCGGCGCTCGGCGATCTCCTGACCAAGACCCGGCTCGAACTGGCGCCCGATCAGCGCGACATGGCCGACGGCATTACCGCGCGATTGTCCACGTACCGCGACGCCATCGAACGCGTCAGCTCGCTGATCGCACGGCGCGCCGCCTTGCTGACGACGCTGCCGGCGTTGCGCGAGACGTTCGAGGACGCGGTGCCCACCATCACCAACCAAGCCGGTGCCAAGGCCATGTTCCGGGCGCAGAACGAGATCGCATCGGCGCTGCTGGCGCGCGATCCAATCGGCGCCGAGCAGGCCGCCCAGCGCATGCGCGCGCTGCCGCTCAGCACGCCGGCGCTGCACGACGCCGCCGTCGCCTATACCGACGCGATCATCGACGTCTGCACGACGGAGCGCGAGATCGTCGATCTCGACCGCAACGTGCTCGGCACCCAGGGTCAGGTGATCGGACGGGTCACCGAATTGCTGCGCAAGCTCAGCGCCCATCGGGGCCAGATGCTGGCCGGCGATTTCGCGCGCACGCTCAACGATGCGCGGTGGTGGAGCATCCTGCTGGGCGCCACCGGCGTCTTGATCGGCCTGTTCGCGGCCATCGTTGTGGTGCGCCGGATCGTCACCCCGTTGAAGCTGATCGCCCGGTCGATCCGGGCGCTGTCGGGCGGCGCCACCCACACCGCCGTTCCGGCCACCGAACTCAACAACGAGATCGGCGACATCGCCCGCGCCGCCGAGGTGTTCCGCAAGACGCTGGTCGATGCCGACGCTGCGCGCGAAGCCGCGGTGCGTGCCCTGGCCGAACAACGCCATGCCGAGGAAAGCTACCGCAAGCTGTTCGAGGGCTCGGTCGACGGCATCTACGTCACCACGCCCGCCGGTGCGCTGCTCAATGCCAATCCGGCGCTGGCGCGCATGATGGGCTATGAAACCACGGAACAGCTGATCAGCGCCACGCCCGACATCGCCCGCAACATCTATGTCGATCCCCGGGCCCGTTTTGAATACCAGTTCCGTATGGAGCGCGACGGCATGGTGCGGGAATTCGAGTATCAGGTCCGGCAGCAAGCGGGCGGCATGTTGTGGCTGTCCGACAGCGCCACCGCGGTGCGCGACGACGAGGGCCAGGTGGTGCGCTACGAGGGCACCGTGCGCGACATCACCAACCAGAAGCGCGCCGAGGCCGCGATCCGTGAGGGGCGCAGGCTGCTGCAACAGGTGATCGACACCGTGCCCGCGGTCATCAACGTCAAGACCCCCGATCTGCGCTATGTGCTGATGAACCGCTATATGGCCGGCATCTTCGGCATCGAGCCCGGCGAGGCGCTCGGCCTCACCACCGCCGAAGTGATGTCGCGCTACGGCGCCGAAAAGACCAGCGCACCGGACAAGCAGGTGCTGGCCACGCGCGGCGGCCTCGGCTTTTATGAGGAGGAGTATCTCGACGCGGCTGGCGTGATGCGGCACTGGCTGGTCAACAAGATTCCGCTGCTCAGTGCCGACGGCGCGGTCGACAACATCGTGACGGTGGCGCTCGATATCGGCGAGCGCAAGCGCAGCGAGCAGGAGATGAGCAAGGCCAAGGACTCTGCCGAAGCCGCGTTGCGCAACCTGCGCGAAACCCAGAATTCGCTGATCGAGGCGGAAAAACTCGCCGCACTCGGCCGCCTGGTCGCCGGCGTCGCCCACGAGGTCAACAATCCCGTCGGCATCAGCCTGACGGTGGCGTCGTCGCTCGAACGCAAAATCACGAAATTCGGCGAAGAGGTCGCCCGCGGCGAATTGCGCCGCTCCAGTCTCACCGAATTCATCGATGCCAACCGCGATGCGGCGTCGCAGCTTGTCGCCAATCTCAATCGCGCCGCTGAACTGATCCAGTCGTTCAAGCAGGTCGCCGCCGACCGCAATTATTCCGACCACCGCATCTTCGATCTCGCCGACCTGACCGAGCAGGTGGTGATGAGCCTGAAGCCCGGGCTGCGCAAGCAGAAGCTGGGATTGACGGTCGACTGCAAGCCCAATCTGATGATGAACAGCTATCCCGGACCCTATGGGCAGGTGCTGACCAACCTGTTTCTGAACGCCGTGGCGCATGCCTTTCCGGAGGGCGCCGGCGGCAATGTCGTGATCAAGGTGCAGGATCACGGCGCCGAGCATGTCGAGGTGCTGTTTGCCGACGACGGCGTCGGCATGAGCCCTGATGTGCGCCGTCGCGCCTTCGACCCGTTCTTCACCACGCGACGCGATCGCGGCGGCACGGGGCTGGGGCTGCACATCGTCTACAGCATCGTCACCAACCGGCTGGGAGGCCGCCTGCATCTGCAGTCTGAGCCGGGCAGAGGCACGCGTATCCAGATCGTCCTGCCCCGCGTTGCGCCGCTGGAAATGGCGGCGGAGTAAAGTCGCCGATACGCAGGACAAGGTTGGGTGGGTGTCGCGCTAGCCTGCGTCCGCCAGCTTGCGCAGCGTCGCGCGGAAGATCTGGCTGTTCTTGCCGACCAGGGCCGTGCCGTTCATCACCGCCGACGTGTCGGTGAACGTGCCCGACACGCCGATGCCGACCGGATGGATCTGGCCGCCGAACAGTGGGCTCATATCCGGCGACGGCGTATGCTGCATCACCGAGACCTCGCCCTTGAAGGTCTGCGCCTCGCTGTTGGCGACATAGCTGCCGACATAGAACAAATAGGCGTCGCCGCCGAGGATTTCGCCGTTCCGGAACACCACGACGCCGCTGCCCTTGCCGGAGCGTCCATCCAGCAAGTCGACATGGATCGAATACAGCGCGTTCTTCATGGCATTCCGCGGTGTCAAAGGTTGTGTAAAACGAACTATGCAAATTGCAGATGCGACCGTCAACGCGACAAACGCCGCGTTCCCATTGGTATTTCGCTCATCATGGCATCCTTGTCGATCGACGCTTGAGCGGCAAGCCGCATGTTCGAGGTTGACTGACCTTCGTTATCACCAGGGAACCCATTGCAGTGCGAAACAGGACTGGCGCAAGCGCAGGAATCGCCTATCCTTGATGACAGCGCCTGCCGCATGCATTTCTAGCCGCAGCCGCTTTTCGTTGATCGTTGATGTGATGCGTGAGCGATACGGAAGAGGCGGCCTCCCATTGAGCCCGCGACAGAACTGAACATCGTTGTGCCGGCCGGGGGCTGGAGTAAGCAAATGAGCGACTGGATGTTGTCCGGCGCCGATGCGCCGTGTTCGCAGAATCAGGAGATCAAGCACCGGTACCGCAAACGGCGCGGGTGGGGGCGGCTGATGCGGCCGGCCACGGCGATCGGTGTGCTGCTGTCGATCCCCGGGCCGTACGTCGTATCGGCGCGTGATCGCGGCCAGTTCGCGGCCAGCAGTCCCGAGATGAAGGCATGGTTCGACAGCCTGCGCAGTGGCAAGGGGCCGTGCTGCTCCGACGCCGATGGCAGCGCGGTCAGCGATGTGGACTGGGAGTCGAACGCCGGGCATTACCGCGTGCGGCTGGAAGGCGCGTGGCTGGACGTGCCTGACGAGGCGGTGATCACCGTGCCGAACCGCGTCGGCCGCACCATGGTGTGGCCGATCCATGGATCGGGCGGCACGCTGATCCGCTGCTTCATGCCGGGCAGCATGACCTGAGCCCTGCGGTCAGGCCCGGCGCAGCGAGACGAGGATGGCCGTCAGCGAGATCGCCGACAGCACCAGCACCGCCGCGCCGTAGATGTAGAGCGTCACCGGCAGGCCGAGCGTCGGGACATAAAGCCCCGCGAGAATGGTCGGCAGGCTAAGCGCGAGGTAGCAGATGATGAAAATGACGGAGAGCAGACCGGCGCGCTGATGCGGCTGCGCGAGCGGTACCACGGTGCGCAGGCTGCCGAAGAAGCCGGAGCCGAAACCGAAGCCTGCGATGACCGTCCCCGTCATCACCGTGGCGATGCTGGCATTGTGGACGCCGGCCAGGGTGACCGCGACGCCGACGATCAGGCTGGCCATGCTGCGGATCAGGATCGTGGTGCCCGGCCATTTGCGCGCCAGCAGCATCGACAGTGCGCCGCTGAAAGTAAGCGCGGCGACGGCGATGCCGCCGAGCAGCGGCGAGGTCGATCCGGTCATGATGCGCAACAGCGACGGCATCAGCGACAGATAGAAGCCGCCCAAAGCCCAGACCGCGACATTGCCGGGCATGACCAGCAGCAGCGCCTGCCGTGCCTCCGGTGGCACGATGAAGGAGGGCCGCAGCGACTGCCAGGCGCCCGGGCGCCGAACCACCGTTTCCGGCACCCACCACACCAGAACAGCCTGCAACAGCACCACGGCCAGCAACAGGATGTACACCATCTGCGTCGGCATCGGCGCAAAGGCGACCAGAACCCCCGAAAACAGCGCGCCGATGCCGGTGCATGTCACCGGGGTCAGGCTGTTCATCAGCGATCCGTGGGCGCGGTGGGTATCGAGCATGGCCGCGCCGATGGTGCCGAAGCCGACGCCGGTGGCGAGGCCCTGAATGGTGCGGGCGACGATCAGCGCCATGACGGAGTCAGCGGCAATGAAGACCACCAGTGCGACGGCGTTGAGCGCGATGGCGGCAAACATCACCGGCCGCCGGCCGACGAAATCCGACAGGCCGCCGGCGATCAGCAGCGCGACCAGCAGGCTCAGCGCATAGGCCGAGAACACCATCGTCACCATTACCGGCGAGAGGCCCCAGTGCTCCTGGTAGATGCGGTACAGCGGCGTCGGCGCGCTCGAGCACAGCGCGATGGTGCCGAGAGCGGCGATCTTGAACAGGATGGAGGCGCGACGCGTCATCATGCCTTGCGGCGGGGCGTCGGGACGGGTCAGCATGGCAAGGATGCGCCTGGAAATGAGCGGAGGGGAAACCCGCGCCGAACGTTTCTCCGCATTTTTTTATTGGCCGCAGGCGTGGCACCCGGTGCTGGCAATCCACGGCGGAGCGCCAGCATGCATGGCGTGACGCCGCTTCACAATGCCGGCTGCCTGGCGCGCGCCCGTACGCGTTTGCATGGCTCGGCCCTTAACATCTTCGGGAATCGGCCTATATTGGTCTGGTCATTAACAACGAAAGGAGGTGGTCCAGTGTCTCATTCCAAGCGCTGTCACCTCGCTGAGGCCGCCCGCTAAGCTCACCGTTCGAGCAAGGCAAGGGCGCCTCGGCGCCTGGTTCAGCGAGTATAGGGGAGGGCGCCGCAAGCAATTGCGGCGCCTTTTTCCGTTGCTGCGAACCGCGTCTGTCGGGTTCGTTAGGCAATCCGTCGGATCGTCCGCGACAAGCGCGGGATTGCGCTTGATCGTGCCCGGTTCCGTGCCAATCTACCCGCTGTTGCGTGTGTCTGGAGTATGCAGCGATGCCGAAAACGCCGCGCGATCTCGCCGACCGGATGGCCGAGCGCCACGGGCGCCTGGTTCGCGATGACGGCTATGTCCGCGAAACATTCACCGGGCCGCGCGAAAGCGCGCGCAAGACGGCGCGGGCATTTCTCGATCGTTTTCCCAAACAGGCTTATATGAGTGAGGTGGAGCGCTGGCGCGAACTGCCCAGTGGCGACATTGAATTCACGATGCGCCGGCTCAGGACCGCGGACTGACGTCAAGCGTGGGCGGATCGCTTACTCACGCTTGCTGATCTGCAACTCGAGCAGCGCCATGGTCCGGAGCATCGTCGGGTCACGCTCGCCCTCGCGGGTGGTGCGCAAGATGCTTTCGGCGATCGATTGGACGTGGGCCGAGTTGACTGGATGCGGCAGCGTTGCAACGGCGCCATCCAGCGCTTCCTTCATCACGGAAATCGTGTCCGGCGGAAACGCGGCGTTCGAAAAGTCTTTCATGGTGGCTTCCCCGAAGTCCAGCGGATGAACGCACCCTGTTACTGTCCGAAACAAACCCGTGCGGCGGGAAATGTTCCTGCACGGCGCAACCGCGGCTGACGGCAGGCGCCGTCGTGGGCCGGATCGCCGGAACAGGGCTGGCATTTGCCGCTTTCGCCGCTATGGTGCGGCCATCGCACTCGTAGCTCAGCTGGATAGAGCATCGGATTTCGATTCCGAGGGTCGGGCGTTCGAATCGCTCCGAGTGCACCATCTCCCGCATCGGATTTGGGCGCGACACGACTGTCGCCGATCGGGCATCGACCTCTTTCTGGACCAATGCATCCAAGTTGCGCGTGCCCATGAGAAGTGCACGACGTCGTCCGGTATATTTGACAGTTCCGGGAACGTGACTACCGACACTCTATTGGGACGGCACCAGCAACTCAGGAGTGCACCCATGTTCCTTCGTGTCGATAAACTTCAGGCCGAGCTTCCCTTGCCCAAGGCCCCCAACCCGAATGCTGCTGCTGCGCTGCAGGAATTGCTGGGCGGCAAGTACGGCGAGATGTCCACCCTCAATAACTATATGTTCCAGAGCTTCAACTTCCGCAGCAAGTCCAAGCTGCGTCCGTTCTACAGCATGGTCGCCGCCATCACCGCGGAAGAACTCGGCCATGTCGAACTGGTCAGCAACGGCGTCGCCATGCTGAACA
>JBEVEC010000072.1:0-5046 GCA_040512975.1 Tardiphaga sp.
ACCACGCAGAACAACTGCCCGATGCCGAGGCGGTCGATCAGCATGGTCTGGGCGCGCACCATGTCGGGGATGGTGATGACGGGAAAATCGAGGCCCCAGATCTGGCCGGTGGCCGGATTGACCGAAGCCGGCCCGGTCGAGCCCATGCAGCCGCCGAGCACATTCGAACAGATGATGAAGTAGCGTTCGGTATCGAGTGCCTTGCCGGGGCCGACCAGCGTCTGCCACCAGCCGGGCTTGCCGGTGACCGGATGGGTGTTGAAGACGTGCTGGTCGCCGGTCAGGGCGTGGCAGACCAGGATGGCGTTGGATTTGTCGGCATTGAGCGTGCCGTAGGTCTGATAGGCGATCTGGAACGGCGCGAGGTCGACACCGCAATCCAGCCGCAGCGGCTGGTCCGCGCCGAACAGCGCCACCTCCGAACTCGGCGTGTTGGCCTGCGACCGCTCCTCGGGCCGCTCGGGACTCTTCAACGGCTGGATACTGACCATCGCGACACCGGCCTCCTCGGGAGGTTCTCTGGACCGAGACCGGGCGTAAAAAAACCCGGCCTGAACAATAGCTCGGCCGGGATCAAACTGTCCCCGGCCTGTTTTAGCGAGTTGTTTAACGTGGCTGCAAGCCGGCCGGCTCAAATGACCACGGAAGTGATGGAACTGTAGTCCTTGGGTAGCCTGCCGTCAATATAGGCACGCTTCGGGCGAAGCACAGCCGCACCGGATCGGCACCCTGTCCCCTCTCCCGCTTGCGGGAGAGGGCTAGGGAGAGGGCGCCACAACGGAAGCCGTGCCTGGGGCTTCCCCCACCCCAACCCTCCCCCGCAAGCGGGAGAGGGTGCAGGCTGCGTGCGGGGCGGAGCTTTGCGTCCATCATGATGCACAGCCGCCGCCCCACCGGCGCCCCACCGGCGCCCGCTTGCGGGAGAGGGTTAGGGAGAGGGCGCCACAACGGAAGCCGTGCCTGGGGCTCCCCCTCCCCACCCCTCCCCCGCGACGGGCGGAAGAGGGCGCACACTGCGTCCGCTGCACGGCTGCCCAACCGATGTTTTCTTTGCAATCCCGGGCCGTCCTCCCTAATCAAAGCGGGCCTCGCCAAACGCCATTCCGAGGCCTGTTGTCCAAGGTTCCGCCATGTCCGCACTGCCCCCCGCTCCGCCGTCCCTTGCCGTGTTGCGCGAGGAGATCGACAGCATCGATGCCCAGGTCCACAGCCTGCTGATGCAGCGCGGCGACATCATCGACCGGCTAATCAAGGTCAAGCAGACCCAGGAGGTCGGCTCCGCGTTCCGACCGGCCCGCGAGGCCGACATGATGCGGCGGCTGGCGCAGCGCCACCGGGGCATCCTGCCGATCGATACCGTCGAGAGCATCTGGCGGGTCATCATCTCCACCTTCACCTATGTGCAGGCGCCGTTTTCGGTGCATGCGGATCTCTCGCTCGGCGAAAGTGCGATGCGCGATTCCGCGCGCTTCCACTTCGGCTTCACCGTGCCCTATGTGCCGCATTTCAGCGCCTCTGCCGCCGTCGAGGCGGTGGCCAGATCCAAGGGCGATCTCGCTCTGGTGTCGGCCACTTCCGGCCGCACGCCGTGGTGGATCGAGCTCGAGCCGCAGGGCGCGCCGAAAATCATCGCGCGGCTGCCCTTCATCGAGCGCGCCGACCATCCCGCGGCGCTGCCGGTGTTCGTGGTGTCGCGGGTCGCCGACAGCGCCATGGTGACCGAGGTCGAGACCTGGAGCATCCGGGTGTCGGGCTGGAACGCCGAAATCGCCCGCGCGCTGTCGCCGCTGGCCGAGGTCATCGCCGTGCCGGACACCGCTTTCGACGGCGCCGCCCTGCTGGTGTCGGTTTCGGCCCCCGCCAGCCTCGACACCATCCGGGCCGCTCTGGTCGACGCCGGTGCCTCGGTGCGGTCCACGGCCCTCGTCGGCAGCCACGCAACCCGCTATACGGTGCCCGCCGGCGCGCCGCGTTCGTAATTCAATCTGATCTGATCGTCTGGAGTTGAAGATGTCCCGTCCCGTGCCGAAGCCCGGCATTCTCGAAATCGCGCCCTACACCCCCGGCAAGAGCCCGCAGCCGGAGGCCGGCCGCAAGGTGTACAAGTTGTCGGCCAACGAGACGCCGTTCGGCCCCTCGCCGCGCGCCAAGGAGGCCTATGCCAGCGCCGCGACCCATCTCGAGGATTATCCGGAAGGCACCTCGAAGGTGCTGCGCGAGGCGATCGGCAAGCGCTACAAGATCGATCCCGCGCGCATCATCTGCGGCGCCGGCTCCGATGAAATCCTGAATTTGATCGCCCACACCTATGTCGGCCCCGGCGACGAGGCGATCTCGACCGCGCATGGCTTCCTGGTCTACCCGATCGCCACCCAGGGCAACGGCGCCACCAATGTGGTCGCGCCGGAAGTCGACTTCACCTGCGACGTCGACGCGATCCTCAAATGCGTCACGCCGCGCACCAAACTGGTGTGGCTCGCCAACCCGAACAATCCGACCGGCACCTACCTGCCCTACAGCGAGATCAAGCGGCTGCGCACCGGCCTGCCGGAGAACGTGCTGCTGGTGCTCGACGCCGCCTATTCCGATTATGTCGGCCGTCCCGACTACGACCCCGGCCTCGCGCTCGCCGAGACCACCGAGAACACCGTGTGCTGCTACACCTTCTCGAAGGTGCACGGCCTGGCCGCGCTGCGGATCGGCTGGATGTATGGCCCGGCGCATATCGTCGATGCCATGAACCGCGTGCGCGGCCCGTTCAACGTCTCGGCGCCGGCGATGTTTGCCGCTGTCGCGGCGATCGAGGACACCGCGCATGTGGAGATGTCGCAAAAATTCACCGCGGAGTGGCGCGACCTGCTGGCCGCTGAGTTCGGCAAGATCGGGCTCAAGGTCACGCCGAGCGTGGCGAACTTCATCCTGATCCACTTCCCGACCACGCCGGGTAAGACCGCGGCCGACGCCGACGCGTTCCTCACCCATCGCGGCCTGGTGCTGCGCGCCGTCAACAATTACGGCCTGCACGACCAGTTGCGCATGACCATCGGCACCGAGGAAGCCAACCGGCTGGTGATCGAGGCGCTGACCGAATTCATGGCGCGCAATGAGCGGTGAGCCGCCGTTTGCGCGCATCGCGCTGATCGGGCTCGGCCTGATCGGCTCGTCGCTGGCGCGCGGCATCCAGCAGCTCGGCCTTGCCGGCGAGCTGGTGGCGACCGATGCGTCAGCGGCAGTGCGCGCGCGGGCGGTGGCGATCAAGCTTGCCGACCGCATCGCCGATGACAATGCGAGCGCCGTGGCGGGCGCCGATCTGGTGATCGCCTGCGTGCCGGTCGGCGTGTCAGGCGCGGTGGCGGAAAGCATCGCTGCGCATCTGAAGCCGGGCGCGATCGTGTCGGATGTCGGCTCGGTGAAGGCCTCGGTGCAGCGCGCGATGGCGGAGCATCTGCCGGCCGATGTGCATTTCATTCCGGCGCATCCGGTGGCCGGCACCGAGAATTCTGGTCCCGACTCCGGCTTCGCCGAACTGTTCATCAACCGCTGGTGCATTCTGACCCCGCCGGACGGCGCGGATCCCGCGGCGGTGGACAAGCTCACCGCGTTCTGGGCGGCGCTCGGCGCCAATGTCGAGATCATGCAGGCCGAGCATCACGACCTGGTGCTGGCCGTCACCAGCCATCTGCCGCATCTGATCGCCTACACGATTGTCGGGACCGCCGACGAACTGGAAGACGTGACGCGGTCTGAAGTTCTGAAATTCTCTGCCGGCGGTTTTCGCGATTTCACGCGTATCGCGGCGTCGGACCCGACCATGTGGCGTGACGTGTTCCTGGCCAACAAGGACGCGGTGCTGGAGATGCTCGGCGCGTTCCAGGAAGACCTGTCGAAGCTCACCCGCGCGATGCGCCGTGGTGACGGCGAGGCGTTGTTCGAGCACTTTACCAGAACGCGTGCGATCCGCAGGGGCATCGTCAGCATCGGCCAGGATGAGGCCGCACCGGATTTCGGGCGCAAACATCCTTCGTTGAAAAAGAAGGACTGAGCCTCGCTGCTAGAACAGCGGCGGAATCTGCGCGACTCGCAGGGGTCCCAAAAACACTGCCCCATCCACGAACTTCAGCGGGAATGTGCGCGCCGCCTTGCCCTCCAGCACGGCCGGCTGGCCGATCGAATTGACGCCCGCCTGAAGCCCCGACCCGGCATTCTTCCTCACCACATTGCCGAGCCCCGGGATGGCGCGATCCAACGCGCCCAGGATGTTGTTCACGTCCTGCGACTTCACGCCGGGTGCGATGCGGTCGAGCGCGTCCTGCGGCACGCCCATTTCCAGCAGCTTGTCGATGCCGAGCGCGGCAATCGCCTTGTCGAGGCCCGCGACCGTCATCTGCAATTCGCCGTCGAGATTGCCCGCCGGCGTCAGCCCGAGCGACCCCGTCGCCAGCGACAGGATCTCACCCTGCTGCACGCGCGACTGCACGATCTGGACGCGGCCGCCGGCGGCCTGCAATTCGCGAAACCGCTGCGGCCAGGGTTTTGGCGAGATATCCGTCAGACCGCTCAGCAACGCCCGGATGTCGGCGTCGAAGGGGGCCGCGAGCAATGGATGCACGCCGGTGATGCTGCCGCCATTGATCTGCAGCGCGGCCTCGATCACCGGCTTGGCAGGCGTCGACGTCTCGGCCGTGCGGCCGTGCAGCGCGACATGCTTGGCGCGCACGGTCGCGGCTTGAACGGCGCCCGCGATCCGGTCAACCGAGGCGTCGTCGAACACGATATCGGCGCTGTCGGGCGTGCCCGGCAGGCCGGTGATGCTGGCGCGGGCGGCGCTCCAGTTCACCGCCATGGCCGGCTGGCCGTTTTCCGATAGCAGCGCCGGGGCCTTGAATTCCGCGATCAGGAGCCGCGGCGTATAGATCTGCGCCACCACCAGGATCTCGCCGAGCTTGGCGGTGATCGGGACCTGGGTCACGTTCTGAGTGGCAGTCTGCGCCTGCAGCGCCACGCTGACGCCGCTGCAGCGGACCTCGAGGCGGAACGGGAAGCCGG
>JBEVEC010000098.1:0-6035 GCA_040512975.1 Tardiphaga sp.
GGATGATCGCTTCCATCTCGGCATAGAGTTCGCCCGCGTCCTCGCGCGTGCGAACGCCGATCTTGACCAGGCCGAGCTCGGATTTGTGCGCGATGTCGGCCGAGCAGCCCTTCACCACCACCGGGCCGCCGATGGCCTCGAACGCGGCGATGGCATCGGCGCGTGACCGGCACAGCCGATACGGCACCACTGGAATGCCGCGCGCCGCCAGCAGGTCGAGGCTGTCGGCCTCATTCAGCATGCTGGTGGTGTCGGCGGTGACCAGCGCCGTCGACGCCGCGCGCTGCCGCGCCTTCACCCGCGCCATCAGCTCGCGATGCGCGATGAACTGGTTCAGCGCGGCCACCGCTTCGACCTCGGTCGGAAACACCGCGACGCCCTGCGCCTGGAATTCGCGGGCGACGCTTGGCTGCGTTGCCGCCACCACCAGTGGCTTGCCGGTCTGCGCGGCAAACGCTGCGCTGTCGCGGGCAAAGGCCGGGACGTCGTAGCCCGGCCCCGCCACCGGCACGCCGATGACAAAGGCGTCGGCCGCCGGATCCTCCGCGATCACCGGCAGGATGTCGCCGAACAGCCGGCTGTTGGACAACAGCGCCGCGGTGAGATCGATCGGGTTGGTCGTGGTGGCGAAGCTCGGCAGGATGGACTTGAGCTTGGCGTCGGTCTCGGCGGCCAGCGTCGCCATCGGCATGCCGACGGGAGTGGCGGCGTCCGCCGTCATCACACAAACCGCGCCGGAATTGCTGATGGCGACGAGACGGCGGCCCTGCGGCTTCCAGCCCTTCAGATAAAGCTCAGTGGCCTCGACCAGCCCGCGCATGTCCGGTGCGCGCCAGATGCCGTGGTGCTCGAAGAAGGCGTCGACGACGCGGTCCTCGTTGGCCAGCGCGCCCGTATGCGACTGCGCCGCCGCGCGGCCGGCTTCGGAACGGCCGGACTTCAGCGCGATGATCGGCAGGTCACGGTCCAGCGCCACCGCGGCGAGTTCTTCGAGATACTTCTTGTCGGGGATGCTCTCGAGATAGAGCAGCATCAGCTTGACTTCGGGGTCCTCGGCCACCGCAATGGCGAGTTCGCCGACGGTGATGTCGGCGTCATTGCCGGTGGCGTGGCTGTGGCGCACGCCGATGCCGCGCGGATTGAGGAAGCCGACCGGCACCGTGGACAGCGCGCCGCTCTGACTCAGCATCGCCACGTGCCCCTCGGCGCGCTCGAATTCCATGAACATGGTCGAGAATGACGCGATGGCGCCGGTGCCGAAATTGGCGACGCCCTGCGAATTCGGCCCGACGATGCGCATGCCGTGGCGGTGCGCGATCTCGACCATGCGGCGTTCTTTCGCCTTGCCGGCGATGGCATCGACCTCGCCGAAGCCCGAGGCCATCACCACCGCGATCTTGACGCCGGCCTTGGCGCAATCCTCCACCGCACCGATGGCGTTGTCGCCGGCGACAGCCACGATCACCATCTCCGGCGCCTCCGGCAGATCGGCGAGGCTCTTGTAGCAGCGCTTGCCCTGGATCTCCGTCCGCGACGGGTTGATCGGGTAAATCTTGCCCCTGAAGCCGAACTTCTGGAGGTAGTGCACCGGCCGGCCGCCGACCTTGTTGGGGTTTTCGGAGGCGCCGATGATGGCCACGGATTTGGGATCGAGGGCGGCGCGGAGGCTGCTCATGGCGTGGTCCTTTCGAAGAACGGGACGAGGCGACCGGTGAAGGTCTGGTAGCGGGCCGTCACCTTGTCGCCGATGACGAGATCGTTGGCGCCGTGGGCCATCATGCGAAAACCCTCGGCAGTGTCGACGAGCAGGATATTGTACGGCACATGCGCGCGTGCTTCGGGCGTGCCGGCACGCAGCACCAGCGAGGTCGCATAGACGGTGCCCTCGCCGCTCGCGAATTTGTTTTCGGGGTCCGGCGCACCGCAGGCCGCGCAAAAGCTGCGCCGGAAATACTGGATCGCGCGGCAGGCGCGACAGCTCTGATAGCCAATCGCCTCCGTGCCGGAGGTCCAGTCGGCGGCCGGTTTGAGCTCGCTCATTGCTCGCGCTCCAGAAACATCGAGACATGGGACGACAGCACGCCGCCGTCGCCGTGCAGCAGCGCCAGCGAGGCATCCGCGACCTGGCGGTTGCCGGCCCTGCCCGTCATCTGCAGATGCGTCTCCACCAGATGCGCCATGGCACCGCCGACGCCGCAATGGCCATAGCTCAGCAGCCCGCCATGGGTGTTGAGCGGCATCGCGCCGTGCTGGCCGAAATGGCCGGCGCGCACCCGCGCCGCCGCCTCGCCGCGACCGGCGAGACCGAGGTCCTCCAGCAGCATGCAGAGCGTGATGGTGAAGCTGTCATACACCGCGGCATAGCGAACGTCGGAAATGGCGATGCCGGTCGCCTGTTTGGCGCGGGCGATGGCAATCTCGGCGCCGAGTTCGGACAGCGCCGGCGCGGCGGTGACGTGTTGATGCGTATGGGCCTGGGCGGCGCCGCGGACGCGGATCCTGGCGTCGCCGGTCGGCTCGTAGCTGACCACGAAGGCCGCGCCGCCGTCGGACACCGGGCAGCAGTCGAGCAGCTTCAACGGCGTCGCGATGGCCTTCGACGCCATGACGTCGGCGACGGTGATCGGCTCGTGAAACTGGGCGCCGGGATGGGTCAGCGCATGCGCGCGCATCAGCACGGCGAATTCGGCGAGGTCTTCCTGCGTGACACCGTATTCGTGCATGTAGCGGCTGGCGACGAGGCCGTAATAGGCCGGGATGGTCGGACCGAGCGGCACTTCGTAAGTGGGATGCCCGACCTGTGCCAGCGCCTGGATCGAGACGTCGCGGCTCTGCCCGGTGAGCCGGTTCTCGCCGCCGACCACCAGCACATGGCGGGCGACGCCGCCTTCCACGAGTTGATGTGCCAGCATCGCCATCGCCATGCCGGTGGCGCCGCCGACCTGGATGGCGTGGGCGTAAGACGGCGTAATGCCGAAGTGCTCGGCAAACACGGTCGCCAGCATGATATGCGGCATGGTGGTGGAATAGCCGCACAGGAAGCCGTCGATGTCGGCGCGCTTGAGGCCGGCATCGGCGAGCGCGAGCTCGGCGGCGCGGGACATCAGGTCGAGGGTGGAGGAGCCGTCGTGCTTGCCGAACGGCGTGAGGCCGACGCCGGTGATGTAGCTCATGGGCAGCTCCAGTGACAGCCGTCGTCCCCGCGAAGGCGGGGACCCATAGCCACCGGGCCCGTGACATGGCGATGTGGCTGCTCCATCAGTTCACAACGAAGGCCGGTGTGTATGGGTCCCCGCCTTCGCGGGGACGACGTGGGAAGAGGCTGACGCGCAACAAAGCCTGTCGATGCCCTCGTCATCACGCCCTCCCTCAATACGACTTCGGCAGGCCGAGCACCTTCTCGGCAATAAAACTTAATATCAGCTCGCGGCTGATCGGCGCGATGCGCGGGATCAGCGACTCCCGCAGATAGCGTTCGACGTGATATTCCTTGGCGTAGCCAAAGCCGCCATGGGTCATCACCGCCTGCTCGCAGGCGTGATAACCGGCCTCACCCGCGAGATATTTTGCGGCATTGGCGGCGGGGCCGCACGGCAGGTTCTGGTCGTATTGCCAGCCGGCGGACAGCGTCATCAGCCAGGCGGCTTCGAGCTCCATCCAGTTCTTCGCCAGCGGATGCTGGATCGCCTGGTTCTGCCCGATCGGCCGGTTGAACACGTTGCGCGTCTTGGCGTAGTCGGCCGCGCGCGTCAGCGCCAGCCGTCCGAGGCCAACGGCCTCCGCGGCGATCAAAATGCGCTCGGGGTTCATACCGTGCAGGATGTATTCGAAGCCGCGGCCCTCCTCGCCGATGCGGTCCACCACCGGGATCTCGAAATCGGCGATGAACAGCTCGTTGGAGTCGACCGCCTTGCGGCCGAGCTTCTCGATCTCGTGCACGGCGATCTTCGACCGGTCGAAATCCGTATAGAACAGGCTCAGGCCGTGCGTCGGTTTCTTAACGTCGTCCAGCGCCGTGGTGCGGGCCAACAGCAGGATCTTTTCGGCGACCTGCGCGGTGGAGATCCACACCTTCTGGCCGTTGACCACATACTTGTTGCCGTCGCGCACGGCGCGGGTCTTGAGCTGCGTGGTGTTGAGCCCCGTATTGGGCTCGGTCACCGCAAAGCAGGCCTTCTCGCGGCCGGCGACCACCGGCGGCAGCATGCGCTCGCACTGCTCGGGCGTGCCGAAAACCGCCACGGGATTGAGGCCGAACACATTCATATGCACGGCCGAGGCGCCCGACATGCCGGCGCCGGATTCCGAAATCGCGCGCATCATGATCGCCGCGTCGGTGATGCCCAATCCGGAGCCGCCATATTCCTCGGGGATGCAGATGCCGAGATAGCCGGCATCCGCAATCGCCTTGTGGAACTCGATCGGGAAGCCGCCTTCTTTGTCCTTTTTCAGCCAATAGGCGTCATCGAACCGCGCGCAAATCTTCTCGATCGTATCGCGGATGGATTCCTGGTTGGCGTCGATGGCGAAATCCATGCGTTACAGCTCCGACGTGTCGGGAATGGCGGCCTGTTTCAACACGCCGTCCTCGTGGAGTTTCGCGATCTGCTCCGGCGTGTAGCCGACCTCTGCCAGCACTTCGGCATTCTGCTCGCCGAGATGCGAGGCGAGACGCGACAGATCCACCGGCGTCTTCGACCACGTCGCCGCCACCTTCATGTTACGGACTGCGCCTTCAGTGGGATGCTCGACCTGCTGGAAGAAGTTGGTCGCCACCATGTGCGGATCCTCCATCATGCTGTCGAGCGTATGCATCGGCGCCGATGGCACATCGGCCTCGTCGAGCAGCTTGGCCCATTCCGCCGTGGTGCGTGTCAGGAAGATGCGCGACAACTCGGCATTGACGGCGTCGATATGCTGGATGCGCTGCGGGAACGTGGCAAAGCGAGAGTCCTCAAATAGCTCCTCGCGGCCGACATGCTTGAGGAAACTCTTCCACTGCTTGTCGTTATAGACCATGGCGCAGATGTAGCCGTCGGACGTCTGATACGGCCGGCGATCCGGCGACAGATGACGGCCGTAGCCGCCTTTGTCGAGCGGCGGATCGAAGGTGAGCCCGCCCATGTGGTCGCCCATCATGAAGCCCGCCATGGTTTCAAACATCGGAATATCAACACGCTGGCCCTCGCCGGTGCGGTCGCGATGCACGACGCTGGCGAGGATGGCGCCCAGCGCATTGAGGCCGACGATGCGATCCACCAGTGCGTTCGGCACATAGCGCGGTACGCCGTCGGGGCTGATCCGTGCATTCAACGCCGCCAGAGCGGTGGCCCCCTGGATCAGATCGTCATAAGCAGGCTTTGCCGCATAGGGCCCGGCCTGGCTGAAACCGAACACGCCGGCATAGATCAGGCGCGGATTGATCTTCGACACCACGTCATAGCCGAGATTGAGCCGAACCATCGCCGCCGGGCGGACATTGTAGACCAGCACGTCGGCGCTCGCGACGAGCTTCAGCAACGCCTCGCGGCCCTCTTCCTTTTTGAGGTCGATGCAGACGCAGCGCTTGTTGCGATTGGTATTGAGGAAAATCGGCCCCATGCCGGGATTCCGCATCGGGCCGATCGCGCGGACCACATCCCCGTCGGGAGACTCCACCTTGATGACGTCGGCGCCGTAGTCACCCAGCGTCTGCGTGCAATAAGGCCCCATCATCACCGAGGTCATATCGATGATCTTGATCCCGTGAAGTGGTCCCAAAGCCGTCTGCTCCCGAAAACGACTGATTGGCTTCGTCTTAGCGGCTGCGGCTTCGCACGCGCAAGGGCGCCAGACGCGGGGCCGTATGCGCGGGATGACGGCAGCGTGGAATTCGCGCACATGCGGCGACTCGGCCGTTCTAACCCAGAGTGTCACTGTCTTCGCCCGGCTTGGCCGGGCGATCCGGTAAGCTCAGGCCTTGCGGTGATTACTGGGTCATCCGGTCCTTAGCGCTCAATGGCGCGCCTGGCCGGGTGATGACGGCCGGGGGATAG
>JBEVEC010000220.1:0-12190 GCA_040512975.1 Tardiphaga sp.
AACTTCATCGGCAATCGCAAAGCAGCACTTGATCTGCTGCCGCATCTCGTGGAGTGGCAGGAGCGGACCGGCTTCGTGCTGCGGCTGTCCTGCGAGGCGACGCTGAACATCGCAAAACGCCCGGAAATCCTGGCGTTGATGAAGGAGGCCTGGTTCGGCACCATCTTCTGCGGCATCGAGACGCCGGATCCCGTCGCCCTGAAGGCGATGAAGAAGGATCACAACATGGTCCTGCCGATCATGGAGTCGATCCAGGTGCTGAATTCGTTCGGCATGGAAGTGGTGTCCGGCATCATTCTCGGCCTCGACACCGATCGACCCGAGACCGGGCAGGCGCTGCTCGACTTCGTCGATGCCTCGCAGATTCCGCTGCTCACGATCAACCTGCTGCAGGCCTTGCCGCAGACGCCGCTATGGGACCGGCTCGAGAAGGAGGGCCGTCTCAACGAGGACGAGGGCCGCGATTCCAACGTCGACTTCCTGCTGCCCTATGACGACGTGGTAAAAAGCTGGCGGCGCGCCATGGGCTCGGCCTATGTGCCGGAAAAACTGCTGGAGCGCTTCGAGTACCAGATCCGCCACACCTATCCGAACAGGATCAAGCCGCCGATCGCTGCGATGCTGACCTGGAAGAGCATCCGGCTCGGCCTCGTGATGCTGCGAAACATCTTCTGGAAGGTCGGCGTGCTCGGCGACTACAAGCGCGCGTTCTGGAAATTCGCGCTGCGGCGGCTGCGCCGCGGCGAGATCGAATATCTGATCAGCGGCATCATGGTCGCCCATCACCTGATCAACTTCGCCCGCGACGCGTCCGGCGGTCAGACCAATGCATCCTATTATTCACTGAAATTGCAGGACGCGGCGGTGCCGGCAGAATGATGCGATAGCAAGAGCAGGGGGCCGATGACGGATCATGACGATGCGGCGTCCGTGCCAGACGTTGCCGGCGAACCGCAACGTTCGCTGGCGGATCTTCGCGCGCTGACCCCCGCACGCGTCGGCCTGGGACGGTCCGGCGCCAGCCTGCCGACGCGCGCGCTGCTCGATTTCACCCTCGACCACGCGCGCGCCCGCGATGCTGTGCATGCGGCGTTCGACGCCGAAGCGCTTGCAGCGGCCGTGGCGCAAGCGGGACGCAAGGCGCTGGCGGTGCACAGCCAGGTGCAGGAACGCGCCGACTATCTCAGGCGCCCCGACCTCGGACGAAAGCTTTCGGACGAATCGCGCGCGCGGCTCGAAATCGTCTCCAATCCTCCCAGCGACGTTGTGATCATCATTGCCGACGGTTTGTCCCCGGCTGCCGTCAATACGCACGCGCTGGGCCTGCTCGACGCGCTGCTGCAACGGCTGGATGGCCTCGCCATCGGCCCGATTGTCATTGCCGCCGGCGCGCGGGTCGCGATCGGCGACGAGATCGGCGCGCTGCTGAGTGCGCGGATGACGGTGATGCTGATCGGCGAGCGGCCCGGCCTGTCGGCGCCGCAGAGCCTCGGTGCCTATCTGACCTTCGCGCCCAAACCCGGCCTGACCGATGCCGACCGCAATTGCGTATCGAACATCCAGTCGTCAGGCCTGAGCTTTGCGGAAGGCGCCGCCAAGATCGCCTGGCTGGCGCGTGCGGGTCTTGCTCGCGGCGTCACCGGGGTTGCGCTGAAGGACGACAGCGGCATCCAGCTCATCCAGCCGCCTCGTTGAGCCGGTATTTGACGGCAATTTGTGACGGGAAAGGCGGCGCCTGCGGCGACGTTGCCTTGCGAGGTGTCACACAGACCTGCTAAACCTCGCGCCAACAAATTTACCGCATGTTTTCAAGGGCTAGTGCTGTTCGGGTTATGCCGATTCCAGCCGTCTTGACGCCCTCAGCTTGTGGGTGGGCGCGGCACCGAGAATTGGACCAGGGCATGCAGGATATGAGTTCTCACGACCACGACGCCGACCTCAAGTCGAAACTGCCCAGCATCGCCTTCGGGCTGGAGCGGATCGGCCTGATCGCGGTCCGCGCGCCGATTGTGTCCTGCATTATCCTGCTGGTGCTGGTGGTGGGCGCCATCTTCGGCATTCAGCGCATCAAGATCGACGATTCGCTGAGTCAGCTATTCCGCTCCGACAGCAAGGAATATCGGCAGTACGAAGAGGTCACCAAGCGCTTCCCGTCGACCGAATTCGACGTGCTGGTGGTGGTCGAGGGTAAGACGCTGCTCGCGCGCGACAATCTGGAGAAGGTCCGCGACCTCGTCACCGACCTGCAACTGGTCGACGGCGTGCGCGGCCTGATCTCGATCTTCTCGGCGCGACAGACCCCGGCGCCCGGCAAGCTGCCCGCGGCGCTGTTCCCCAACGAACTTCCGGAGGGGGCGGACTACGACAAGTTCATCGACACGGTGAAGCAGAACGAGCTGATCCGCGGCAAATTGCTGTCGGAAGACGGCACGCTGGCGCTGGTGGTGCTGTCGCTTGATCCGGCGGTGGTCAGCAACAACAAGCTCGGCACCGTGGTCGGCGACATCCGCAAGATCATGAATGACGATCTCGCCGACTCCGGCCTGACCAAGGAATTGTCCGGCGTGCCGGTGATGCAACTCGAGATCCGCAACGCGGTCGAACGCGACGGCCTGATCTACAACGTCGCAGGCATCCTCGCCGGCTGCCTGATCGCCATCGTGTTCTTCCGCAAAATCTCCTTCATGATCATCGCGGCGTTCCCGCCGTTGCTGGCGATCCTGCTGGCGCTGGGCGCGCTCGGCTGGGCCGGCTTCAGCCTCAACATGTTCCTCAACGTAATGACGCCGCTGATCATGGTGATCAGTTTCGCGGATTCGATGCAGTTGACCTTTGCGGCGCGCGACCGGCTGATCGCCGGCGAGGACAAGTATTCCGCTTTCACCAACGCCATCCGTGTGGTCGGCCCGGCCTGCGTGCTGACCCATGCCACCGCCGGCATCTCGTTCCTGGCGCTGCAGTTCTCCAATTCGGACCTGATCCGCGCCTTCGGCGAGGCCGGGCTTGCGGCAACCATCATCGCGCTGCTCTCGGTGCTGTCGATGGTGCCGGTGTTCGGCGTGCTGCTGGTGCGCAACGAGAAGGTCTTTGCGCAGAAATTCCAGGGCTCGGATGCCGGCGTCACGGCACTGCGCAACTTCTGTTACTGGATCGCCGTGCGGATGGTCGGCCGGCCCGGGCTGTTCAGCCTGATCTCGGTGGTGGTCGTGATCGGCCTCGGCATCGTCTATGCGAACCTGCAGCCGCGCTATCGCCTGGCCGACCAGGTGCCGGACAAGGAGCAGGCGGTCGCCGCCTCAGGCCGTCTCGACGCCAAGCTCACCGGCGCCAATCCGATCGACGTGCTGATCGAATTGCCGAAGGGCCAAGACCTGTATTCGCCGGAGACGCTGCAGACCATCGCCGACGTCCATGCGGCGGTCGAGACACAGGCCGGCGTCGGCAATGTCTGGTCGCTGGAGACGCTGCGCCGCTGGCTGGCTGAAAAGGCCGGCTCGAACGACGTCTCCACGCTGAAGGAATATGTCAGCGTCATCCCCGAGCATCTTGTGCGCCGCTTCATCTCGGCCGACCAGCGCGCGGTCGTGGTGTCGGGCCGCGTGCCGGATCGCGATTCCAGCCAGATCCTGCCGGTGGTCGACAAGCTCGACGCCGGGCTGAACGCCATCCGCGCCAAGCATTCCGGTTACGAGATCGCGGTGACCGGCCTGTCGGCGATCGCGGCGCGGAACAGCGCCGGCATGATCGAGAAGCTCAACCACGGCCTTACCATCGAATTCGGCCTGGTGGCGATCTTCATCGGCCTCGCCTTCCGCTCCTGGGTGGTGATGCTGGCCTGCATTCTGCCAGGCATTTTCCCGGTGGTGTTGTCCGGCTTCGTGCTGTGGCTGCTGGGGGAGGGCCTGCAATTCGCCAGCGTGGTCGCCCTCACGGTGTCGTTCGGCCTCGGCCTCAGCGCCACGATCCACTTCCTCAACCGGCTGCGGCTGGAGGATTCGCCGGGGACCGATCCCGCTGTGGCGGTCGAGCGCGCCACCGTGCTGGTCGGACCGGCGCTGATCCTGACCACGGTGGTGCTGGCCTGCGGGCTCGTGGTGACGGTGTTTTCGGACCTGCCGTCGCTGCGGCTGTTCGGATGGCTCAGCGCTTTTGCCATGGTCGCGGCATTGATCGCCGATCTGTTCATCCTGCGCCCGACCGCCATGTGGCTGATCAAGCTGCAGCAGCGCATCAACGGCAGCACGGTGCTGGCCAAGCCGGCAGAGTAGGGAAGCCCGTAGCCCGGATGGAGCGAAGCGCAATCCGGGGCCGGCGTCTTAACGTCGCGAAGACTCCCGGATTACGCTTCGCTCCATCCGGGCTACGTTTTTGTCGATCAGCTCTTGATCATGTTGATCGAGACGCCGCGGATATCGCCTTTCGAACTGATCTGCACCGACTGCTTGTTGCCGCGCGTGGTCAGGGTGATGTTGGCGGCAAATCCGGCGGCCTCGACGAACACGTCGATCTGGCCGCCGCCGGCCCGGCCGTTGAGGTTGCCGAACACGTTGCGGCTGGCTTCGCTCCAGCTGCCGCTGACATTGTTGCCCTGGCTGGTGACGTTGCTGGTGAGGTCGAACTTGTAGCTGTCGCTGGCGCAACGCAGGGTCTGCGCGAGGCCGGTGCCGGAGCCATCGACCTTATAAGTGGCACGGCAACGGATGCGCTCCGACGAACCGTCCGACATCGACACCGTTCCCGAACCGTTCCAGGCGCCGTTGAAACCTGCAAACGGCCCCGACTGGGCCTGCGCGGCCGATGCCGACAGCATCAGAATGGCCGCAGCGCCGACTGTCTTGATGGCGCGTCCTGAAATCTTGGTTGCGAGCGTGTTCATCGTCGTGTCCCTGCAATAGTCCTTCGCCGTGCTCGTGCACCGCGCCCATCGTTAAGTGTTCCCGACCATCGCCAGGTTCAATACGTCATCGGCTGGGAAAAGGTACAAAAGTACGCATCTCTGATTTGTGAGATGCGGTGTTCGGCACCGTGACAACACGGTTGGAGATGGCCGACCCATCTACAACATCTACAAACTGTCATCGCCCGCGCTCATCCGATCGCGGTTGCGTCAGCGCAGTTGTCGCCACGCGAACGGTCCCGCGCGGGGCGAAAAGTCTTGTTGCGGCAATGTTTTGGCCGCATTGCGGGTGTTTGTGCACGCACAGGCCGCCTGTGTCCGGATTGCATCCATCGTCGCGATTTTGCGGATCGATCGGAAGATCGTGGCGCAGCGGCGATGCGAAACCGCACTGTTGTGCTATGCACCCCATCGGGCTGAACTCCCGCCACCATATCGAAGGAAGACAATGCGTAAATTTCTCCTGGTACTGTCCGTGCTGTCCGCATCCGCCACCACCGGCGCTTTCGCGCAGGGGCAGGCCCCTCATGGTGGCACCGATGCCGAGCAGAAAGCCTGCGCGCGCGACGTTCAGAAGCTCTGCCGCACGGTGATGGACCAGGGCGATCTGGTGATCCTGTCCTGCCTGAAGGAAAACCGCCCTAAGCTCAGCAAGCCCTGCAACGATGTTCTCGTGAGCCACGGCCAGTAACCAATCCGACGTTTTTTGACGTGAACGGTCGGGCCCGTGGTTGCCACGGGCCCGATCCATCGTGACCGGCCGGGTGCCGGCCACGGCATATTGGCATTGGTTTCACGCGCAGTTTTGCCCTATATGGGGGCGCGCGGCCGGACCGCTTGGCGGTATTCACGGACCGCAGCGGCCTTTTGGCCTTTCCGTTCCAACGAAACGTAGCCAGTGCTTGATGACCCCTGCGAGTGAACTGCGATCCGGTAAGACCCATCGCGACGAGAACTTTCCGGTCGCCTCGTGGATCATCCATCCGCGGCATCGGGCGCTGATTCTCGCCTTCTACAATTTCGTGCGCACCGCCGATGACATCGCCGATCATGCGCTGCTCGACGAACCGGCCAAGCTGGCCCTGCTCGACGAGCTCGAGGCGAGCCTGATGGGCCGCAGCGACGAGCAGACCGAGGGCGTCGTGCTGCGCGAGGCGCTGCAGGCGCGAGGAATGCCGCCGCGCCATGCGCTGGACGTGCTGACGGCTTTTCGCATGGACGTCACCAAGACCCGCTACGCCGACTGGGACGAGTTGATCCATTATTGCTCATTCTCGGCCATGCCGGTCGGCCGTTTCATGCTCGACGTCCATGGCGAGAGCAAAGCCACCTGGCCGGCCTCCGACGCGCTGTGCGCGGCGCTGCAGATCAACAACCATCTACAGGATTGCGCCAACGACTACCGCGATCTCGACCGCGTCTATATTCCGGCCGATCTGATGCAGCGCCACGGCGCCAGCGTCGATGAGCTCAAGCATTCGAAATCGTCGCCTGCATTGCTGGCCTGTTTCCGCGAGCTGGTGACGAAAACCGAAGGCCTGATGCGCGAGAGCGAGACCCTCGCCGTGCATGTCGCCGATACCAGGCTCGGCTGCGACATCGCTGTGATCGAAACCTTCGCGTGGCAGATCCTGAAGCTGCTGCGCGTTCGCGACCCGCTGAGCGAGAACGTCCATCTGTCGAAAGCCGGCATGGCCGGTTTCGCGATGACCGGCGTCGCCGGCGCATTGTGGCGCCGCGCCACCACCAGCGCGCCGGTGCCGCGCTCCACGACCCCCGGCGCATGAACCAGATGACCAGCGAAGTGCAAAACAGCGGACCGGACACCCCGGTCCAGGGTGTGGCGTCCGGCAGTTCGTTCTACGCCGCCATGCGTATCCTGCCGCGCGCGCAGCGCGACGCCATGTTCCAGATCTACAGCTTCTGCCGCCAGGTCGACGACATCGCCGACAGCGACGGTCCGCGCGACGTGCGACTCGCCGAGATGCAGCAGTGGCGCCACGACATCGACGCGCTGTATGCGGGCCAGCCGCCGGCGCGCGTGCGCGACTATCTCGCGCCGATCAAGCAGTTCGGCATGCGCAGGGAAGACTTCATCGCCGTCATCGACGGCATGGAGATGGACATTCCCGCGGATATCCGCGCACCCGACGACGCGACGCTCGACCTATATTGCGACCGCGTCGCCAGCGCCGTGGGGCGGCTGTCGGTCAAGGTATTCGGCATGCCCGAAGACGATGGCATCCTGCTGGCACATCATCTCGGACGCGCGCTGCAATTGACGAACATTTTGCGCGACATCGACGAGGACGCCGGCATCGGCCGGCTCTATCTGCCGCGCGAACTGCTCAACCATGCCGGCATCACGTCGAGCGATCCGAACGTGGTGATCGCGAGCCCGGCACTGCCGAAGGTGTGCGCGCCGCTGGTCAAGCGCGCGCAGATGCATTTCAAGACCTCCGACGAGATCATGGCGCGTAACAGGCGCAGCGCCGTCCGCGCGCCGCGGATCATGTCGAAATACTATCACGCCATCCTGGAATTGCTGGTGGCGCGCGGTTTTGCCCTGCCGCGCGAGCCCGTTCGTCTCGGCAAGGCCTCCAAGATAGCGATCCTGCTGCGATACGCGATCATCTGATGCAAAAGACAGTTCACATCATCGGCGCCGGCGTCTCGGGGCTTGCCGCTGCGGTGCGGCTCGCCGATGCCGGTTTCCAGGTCCACGTTCATGAGGCGACGCAGCAGGCCGGCGGCCGCTGCCGCTCCTATTTCGACGTGCAGACGCAGCTGCAGATCGACAACGGCAATCACCTCGTGCTGTCCGGCAACAAGCACGTGCTGGCCTATGCCAAGTCGATCGGCACCGAAGCCGGGCTGGTCGGGCCTGCGCGCGCGCAATTCCCCTTTGTCGATCTGAAGTCCGGCAAGCGCTGGCAGATCGATCTCGGCGATGGACGCCTGCCGACCTGGCTGTTCGATCCCTCGCGCCGCGTTCCCGACACCGGGGTCGGCGACTATCTCAAGCTGTCGCCGCTGATCTGGGCCGGCAACGACAAGCTCGTCGGCGATGCCATCCCCTGCAGCGGCTTGCTGTATGACCGTCTGGTGCAGCCGCTGCTGCTGGCGGCGCTCAATGTCGATCCGCCGGAAGGCTCCGCGGGTCTCGCCGGTGCCATCGTGCGCGAGACGCTGCTGGCCGGCGGCCATGCCTGCCGTCCGCTGATCGCGCGCGACGGGCTCAGCGACGTGCTGGTGGAGCCCGCCATCACGCTGTTGCGCAGCAAGGGCGCGGGCATTCATTTCGGCCATGAACTGCGCAGCTACACCGCCAATGGCGGGCGTATCAGCGAGTTGAAATTCGGCGCGGACGATGTTGTTACGCTCGGCGCCGATGACGCGGTCGTCATGGCCGTGCCGGCCTGGACGGCCAAGAACCTGCTGCCCGGCGTCAAGACGCCCACCGAATTCCGCGCCATCGTCAATGCGCATTTCAACTACGTCCCGCCCGCAGGCCACGCGCCGCTGATAGGCGTGGTCGGTGGCGTCGTCGAATGGCTGTTCGCGTTTCACAACCGCCTGTCGATCACCATCAGCAATGGCGACCGCTTCGTGAAGGTGCCGCGGGAAGAATTCGCGCAGCAGATCTGGGACGAGATCTGCGCCATCTCGAACATCGACGCGCCGCTGCCGGCCTGGCAGATCGTGCGCGAGCGCCGCGCCACCTTTGCCGCCACGCCGGCGCAGAATGCGTTGCGCCCAGGTGCGGTGACCGATTTCAGCAATATGTTCCTCGCCGGCGACTGGACCGATACCGGTCTGCCCGCCACCATCGAGGGCTCGGTGCGCTCCGGCGATCGCGCGGCTGATCTGGTGCTGGCGATCTAGCCGACCCGATCGCCCTGAGTAACCACGACGAGTACGGAAAGATATCGAGCGCCATGTCATCGGTCAGTCCTGAGGTCACCATTCAGAACGCGGCGCTCGAACAGAGCATCGCATCGGCGCGCGACGGCCTGCTGACCTTCCGCAAGCCGGACGGCCACTGGGTGTTCGAGCTCGAGGCCGACTGCACGATCCCGTCCGAATACGTGCTGCTGCGGCACTACCTCGCCGAACCCATCGACCACGTGCTCGAAGGCAAAATCGGCGCCTATCTGCGCCGCATCCAGGGCACGCACGGCGGCTGGGCGCTGGTGCAGGACGGCGACTTCGACATGAGCGCCAGCGTAAAAGCCTATTTCGCGCTGAAGATGATGGGCGCCTCGGTCGACGAGCCCTATATGGCGCGCGCCCGCGAGGCGATCCGCTCGCGCGGCGGCGCCATCCACAGCAACGTGTTCACGCGCTTCATGCTGTCGATGTTCGGCATCACGACTTGGCGCAGCGTGCCGGTGCTGCCGGTGGAGATCATGCTGCTGCCGCTGTGGTTTCCATTTCACCTCAACAAGATGTCCTATTGGGCGCGCACCACCATCGTGCCGCTGATGGTGCTGACGGCGTTGAAGCCGCGCGCGGAAAATCCCGAGGGCGTCGGCATCGATGAACTATTTCTGCAGGATCCCAAGTCGATCGGCCGCACCGCGCGCGCGCCGCATCAAAGCCGCGCGATGTTCGCCTTTTTCACCGGCATCGACATCCTGCTGAACGCGCTCGAGCCGTTCTTCCCGAAGAAGCTGCGGCAGCGCGCCATCGCCAAGGCGGTCGAATTCTGCGAGGAGCGTTGCAACGGCGAAGACGGCATCGGCGCGATCTACCCGCCGATGGCCAATGCCGTGATGATGTACAAGGTCCTCGGCTTCGGACCGGACTATCCGCCGCGCGCGCTGCAACGTCGCGCGATCGAGCTGCTGCTGGTGGTTAAGGACGACGAGGCCTATTGCCAGCCCTGCGTCTCGCCGGTGTGGGACACCGCGCTGACCGCCCATGCCATGCTCGAGGCGGGGGGCGAAGCCGTCGAGCCCGCCAAGCAGGGGCTCGACTGGCTGGTGCCGAAGCAGGTGCTCGACGTGAAGGGCGACTGGGCGGTGAAGCGGCCGAACCTGCGCCCGGGCGGCTGGGCGTTCCAGTACAACAATGCCTATTACCCCGACCTCGACGACACCGCCGTGGTGATGATGGCCATGGACCGTGCCCGGCGGCAGTCCGGGGCCAAGGATTACGACCACGCCATCGACCGCGGGAAGGAATGGATCCTGGGCATGCAGAGCCGCGACGGTGGCTTTGCGGCGTTCGATGTCGATAACCTCGAATATTACCTCAACAACATCCCGTTCTCCGACCACGGCGCGCTGCTCGACCCGCCGACCGAGGACGTCACGGCCCGCTGCGTGTCGATGCTGGCGCAGCTCGGCGATACCGTCACGTCCAGCAAGCCGATGGCCGACGCCGTCGACTATCTCCGCCGCACTCAGCTCGCCGAAGGCTCGTGGTACGGCCGTTGGGGCCTGAATTACATCTACGGAACCTGGTCGGTCCTGTGTGCGCTCAACGTCGCCGGCGTCGATCATCAGGATCCCGTCATGCGCAAGGCGGTGGCCTGGCTGCTGTCGATCCAGAACGAGGACGGCGGCTGGGGCGAGGACGCGGTCAGTTATCGCCTCGACTACAAGGGATTCGAGGCCGCGCCGACCACCGCGTCGCAGACGGCATGGGCCGTGCTGGCGCTGATGGCGGCAGGGGAGGTCGACAACCCGGCCGTGGCGCGGGGAATGCGATACTTAATGGACACACAGACCGAAAAAGGGCTGTGGGATGAGGCCCGTTACACCGCGACTGGCTTTCCACGCGTATTTTATCTGCGTTATCATGGATATGCGAAATTCTTTCCGCTCTGGGCGCTGGCCCGGTTCCGGAACTTGAAGAGTACCAACAGCAAGACCGTTTCGGTCGGAATGTAACTTGGGCGATGGGGGACGAATGGCCGCGATTGAATCGATAGACCCGCGGCCGGTGTTGATCGTCACAGGACTGGTTCAGGAAGCGAAAATCGCTGCCGGACCGGGCATGACCGTGATCTGCAGTTCCAGCGACCCCGTCCAGCTGCGCAGCCTGCTCGCAGGCTTTGATCCCGCCACCATCCGCGGCGTCATCAGCTTCGGCGTCGCCGGCGGCCTCGATCCCAACCTGCCATCCGGCGCCGTCGTCGTGGCCACCGAAGTGATGGCCGGCAACGGCGTCTGGCCGGCCTCCGAGGCCCTCAGTGACGAACTGATCTCCGGCGCCGGCGTCGGCCGCCAGAAGGTCCATCGTGGCGGCCTGGTGGGCGTCGAGAAGGTCGTGACCGGGCAGGCCGGCAAGGCCGCGCTGCGCTCCGAGACCGGCGCGGCCGCGGTCGACATGGAAAGCCACATCGCCGCCGAATTCGCCGCCGCCTCCGGCCTGCCGTTCGCCGCGCTGCGCGTGGTATCGGACCCCGCCAGCCGCGCTCTGCCGGAGATCGCGACATCGGCCATCAAGCCCAACGGCGACGTCGACCTGCGCAAGGTGCTGCGCGGCATCGCGCGCAATCCCCTCGTGATCCGTGCGCTGGTCTCGACCGGGCGCGACTTCAATCGGGCTTTGCGCAGCCTGCGCGATTGCCGCGGGTTTTTCATCGGCCGACCCGGGTTGGTTTCTGCGGACGCGTGATTGCTTCGTAGCCCGGATGAAGCGCAGCGCAATCCGGGACTTACGCACACGGCGCCTGTGATTCCCGGGTTACGCTCCGCTCCACCCGGGCTACGGCTTCCGACAACAAAAAAGGGCGCGATCTGCATCGCACCCTTTTTGCTGTCTGTGCGTATCTCGCTTACGCGGCGGTCGATGCCTTCTCGGCCTTCTGCTGCGCCTTCAGCGCGGCGGCGGCGGCTTCGTCCTTGCGGATGTCCGACAGGCGCTTCTGCACTTCCGACGAGAACACATACTGCGCCGGGCGCTGCTTGGTCAGGTCGATTTCCGGCGCCATCGGGCCAGTGGTTTTCACGCCGCGCATCGCTACCCACATCGCCTTCAGCGGGTTGCTGATGGCTTCGTCCGCCGCGGTGGGCTCGTAGCCGCAATGGGCCATGCAGTCGGCGCACTTTTCGTACTTGCCGGTGCCGTAAGTGTCCCAGTCGGTGGTGTCCATCAATTCCTTGAAGGTCTGGGTGTAGCCTTCGCCCAACAAATAGCAGGGCTTCTGCCAGCCAAAGATGTTGCGCGCCGGCATGCCCCACGGGGTGCATTCATATTCCTGGTTGCCGGCGAGGAAGTCGAGGAACAGCGGCGAGTGGATGAACTTCCACCCCTTGCCCTTGCCGCGCTTGAACACGTCGC
>JBEVEC010000292.1:0-5086 GCA_040512975.1 Tardiphaga sp.
CACTGTCGCTGGCGATCCATCTCGGCACCGTGATGGCGCTGTTCCTGACGATGCCCTACGGCAAATTCGCCCACGCCGTCTTCCGCGGCGCCGCGCTGATGAAGTTCAATGTCGAGAAGCGGATGCCGAGCAAACTCAGCCTGGGTGCCGACTAACGCCTCGCGAAAGGCATCCGCATGCTCGCTGCTGCAAAAGGCATTCTCGCGATCTGGCACGACGTCGCCGAAGGCGCCGAGCGCGAGATCTTCGACTGGTACGACCGCGAGCATCACCTCGAGCGCACCGCGATCCCGGGCTTTCTCTCGGCGCAGCGCTATGTCTCGGTGGACGACCGGCGTCCGCTGATCTTCAACCGCTACGAGACCACCGGCCCCGAGGTCATGACGTCGCAGGCCTATCTCGACTGCCTGGCGTCGCCGACCGCCTGGGGCCGCCGCTGCCAGCCGCTGTACCGGAACATGTCGCGCACGGTGTGCCGCGTCAAAGCGCGGGCAGGGCTCGCGCAAGGCGGTTTCGCTGCGACATTGCGCCTGCCATCGACGGCGCGTCCGTTTTCGGAGACTGCGTTTCATGCCTTCGCCGCCCGCCATGGCGCGCGCTGGGGCGTGCTGGCGTTCGAGCTGTGGCAGGCCGAGGGCGGCGCCTCGAATGCATCGTCGACGGAGCGCCAGTTGCGCGGCCGCGACGACGATGTGATCGGCGGCGCCGTCGTGGTCCACGCAACGTCGCGGGAGGCGCTGGACGATCTCGTCCCCGACATGCAGCGCGACATCGAGGCCGCGACCGGAGCTGGCGCAATCGCCGGCGTCTATCGTCTGGCGTTCTCCGCCTACAGCCAGCGGCTGGACGAAGCCCTGGGCGCGGACTAGCCAGGCAACATCGACAGCTTTCTTCACCTCTCCCCACCGGGGAGAGGTCGCGCGCACTCGCGCGCGGGTGAGGGGGCTCTTCCGTTTACGACAGAGCCCCCTCACCCGGATGACTTCGCTTCGCTCAGCCATCCGAGCTCTCCCCGGTGGGGAGAGGTGAAAGAAGGCCGCCGCTTCCAGGTCGCGTTCTAGGCGATCGCCGTAATTTCCAGCTCGCCGCCGGTCGCCCCGACCACGTCGCCGACCGCCTTGCCCATCAGCGATCGCGCCACCGGCGAGACGTAGGAGATCGAGCCGGTCTTGGGATCGGCCTCGTCCTCGCCGACGATGCGGTAGGTCTGCACCCGGCCGTCGTCGCGCTGGAAGGTGACCTTGCTGCCGAAGGCGACGACGTCCGTCGAAGCGGGGGCGGGCATCACCTGTGCGCTGCGCAGCCTTGCCGTCAGGTAGCGCGCGTCGCGCAGGGGACCGGCGCCCTGGCGGCGGCGTTCGTTGACGTCCTCGACGGCCTGCGCCGCCTCATAGGCGGCGCGCACCTCGGCGAGCTGCCGCTCGAGCGCCTGCAGGCCGGCCTCGGTCACCAGGTTCGGATGCGGCGACACCGGGCGGTCGGGCAGCAGCGTTTCCGACGCGGTCTCGGCACTGTCTTCCTTGGTAAAGGCCACGCTCATGAAGGGCTCCGATCCTCGCCTGTCCCGGCTTCGCGATGCGCCACGCCGACAGGCGCGGTGCATCGCATCCGGGACATGGACTGTATCAGCCCTATTGCGCCTTGATATCGGCTTCCTTGAGGATCGGCCCCCATTTCGCCGCCTCGGCGCGCATGAAGGCGTCGAATTCCTGCGGCGAATTGCCGACCGGGGCGGAGCCCATCTTCTGCAGAGTCTGGGCGACGATGGGATCCTTCAGCGTCGCGTTGATGTCGGCATTGAGCTTGGCCACCAGCTCGGGCGGCATCTTGGCCGGGGCGAGGAAGCCCCACCACACCGAAGCCTCATAGCCGGGGACGCCGGACTCGGCCACCGTCGGCACGTTCGGCAGCAAGGTGGAGCGCGTGGCGGTGGTAACGGCGATGGCGCGCACCGAATTGCCCTCGAGCTGGCCGATCACCTCCGGCAGCGGATTGACGCTCATCGGAATTTCACCGGCGATCACCGCCGTCAGCGCCGGCGCGCCGCCCTTGTAGGGAATCGAAACGATCTTGACCTTGGCCATGTATTTCAAGAGTTCGCCGGCGAGATGCGCCGAGGTGCCGTTGCCCGACATGCCGTAGGACAGCGCGTCCGGCTTGTCGCGGGCCGCCGTCAGCAGGCCCTGCAGGTCCTTCACCTCGCTGTCCTTCGACACCACGATGGCGAGCGGCGAATAGGCGACCTCGCTGATCGCGGTGAAGTCCTTGAAAGTGTCGTAAGGCAGCGAGTTGTAGAAGAACTGGTTCAGCGGATGCCCGCTGGCCACCAGGATCAGCGAATAGCCGTCGGGCGCCGATGTCGCCAGCGCTTGCGAGGCGATGATGCCGCCCGCGCCAGGCCGGTTCTCGACCACCGGCTGCTGGCCCCAGGTCTTCGACAGCGACTGCCCGATGGTGCGCGCCAGCACGTCGACCGCGCCGCCCGCGGCATAAGGCACGATGATGCGCACCGGCTTGGTGGGAAAATTCTGCGCCTGGGCGCCGCCGGCGAGGGCGGTCATCATCGCGGCGCAGATGGCCGCGCGGCCGGCGAGTTTGGTCAGACGACGCATGAAGGGACTTCCATATGAGAGGGTGACGTTCTGCATGATGTCTTAGCTGCCTTTGTGCGGAACTGGCGGGGTGCCGTGGGTGTGGAAGGATTCGATGGTCTTGAGGCCCCAGGCCTGGCCCTTGCTGCGTTCCTTTTCCGTCCACACGATCGGCTTCCAGTCCGGCGCCAGGATCAGCCGCGCGCCGGCATTGGCGACCTCGACGCGGTTGCCGCCGGGCTCGTAGACATAAAGGAAGAAGGTCTGCTGGATCGCGTGCTTGTGCGGCCCGGTCTCGATGAAGATGCCGTGCTCGAGAAAGATGTCGGCGGCGCGCAGCACGTCCTCGCGGCTGTCGAGCGCATAGGTGACGTGGTGGAAGCGACCCTTGGTGCCGGAATGGTCGCGCGAATAGGCGAAGTCGTAGCTCTTGTTGGACATCGCCATCCACATCGCGGCCTCGGTGCCGTCGTCGAGCACGATCTGCTCGGTCAGCCGCAGCCCGAGATAGTGCTCGAAGAATTCGCGGTTGGCCTTGATGTCGACGGCGAGGCAGTTGAGGTGGTCGAGCCGCCGCGCATTGATGCCGCGCGCGGGATAGCGCTGCGCCTGATTCTTCAGCGCGGGCTTCAGCTCCGGGGGCGCGTCGTACCACTCGGTCTCGTAATACAGTTCGACGATGTGGCCGTCGGGATCATAGCAGCGATAGGCCGGGCCGTGGCCTAGGTCGCCGTCGGTCCAGCCGATCTCGTAGCCCGAGCCCTTCAGTGCCGCCACGCGCCGCTCCAGCGCTTGCGGGCTGCGCGCGCGCAGCGCCATGTGCTCCATGCCCGAGGTGTTGGACGCCGTCAGCTTCAGCGAATAGCGCTCATAATCGTCCCAGCCGCGCAGATAGACGGAGTCGCCCTGGCGGCCGGACACCGTCATGCCCATGACGTCGACGAAGAAGCGCTCGCTGTCCTCGGGCTTCGGGGTCAGCAGCTCGAGATGGCCGAGATGGGCCAGGTCGAAAATCGGTTCGGGCCGCATGGGCGCTTCCTCGTTTTGTCTTTTCAGCGTCGGGCCCGGCGGAGACGGGTCGCTCAGCGCAGCGCGCGCGTCACATCGTCGAACAACTCATCCACGCCGAAGGCCCGCGGGATCAATGCCTGTTGTGCAGAATAGTTGATAATCAGTTTCAGGGACTGGTCCATTTCGGCCTTGCTATAGGATGGTCCCTTGCCCTGCGCAGCCGCCTGGCTCGCCTGAAGCATGCGATGCACCTCGCGCACCACGTCGGGGCGGGTCTCGGACAACAGCCGGCTGACCACCACCATGTGGTTGATCGGCACGGCGCCATGCTTGCCCATCCAGTCGCGTTCCGCGCCGGCGATATCGGCAAACAGCGGCCGCACCCGCGGATCGTCGCTCTTCTCGCCGAGCACGGCATCAAGTTCGCCGTCGAACAGCATTTGCATGATCGCCTTGCCGGCGGGCGCCTTGGTGCTGCCGTCGACATATTCGGCGACATGCGGCTCTTCGAAGGTGATCCAGTCGATCGCGTCGAGATTTACGCCGAAATCATTGGCGAGGATGCCGCGCAGCCAGGCCCCCGTGGTGGTGGTGAAGGAGCGGATGCCGACGCGCTTGCCTTCGAGATCCTTCGGCACGGCGATGCCAGCGGATGGATTGGTCACGGCAAAGGCATATTGATGCCGCGCCATCATCACGTCCGGCATCAGCACCATCGGTTTGTCAAAACCCTTGGCCATCAGAAAGGTGACGATGGCCATCTCCGAGACGTCGAAGGCGCCGTCGCGGACCATCGGCTTGAAGCCCTTGTTGGTCGGCGTGTACGCCGCAAAGTCCATCTCGACGAGGTCGGACGTGACCTCGCCGGATTTCAGGGCCGCGGTGTGCGGGTGATCACCGAGCAGAACGCGGAGCTTCATCATGATGTGGCCCTAGACGTCTTCGGGTTTGTCGACATAGACGAGGCCGGCCTTGGCGAGCCCTTCGCGCATCTTGTACATGTCGAGGCCGAGCACGCCGGAGGCCAGCGTCTTGCGCTTGTCCTCTTCCAGCGCGGCGCGTGCCTCGGCCTTGTCGGCGACCTCGGCGGCATCCTTGCGCGGGATCACCACGACGCCGTCCTCATCGGCCACCACCACGTCGCCGGGATTGACCAGCGCGCCGGCGCAGACCACGGGGACGTTGACCGCACCGAGCGTCGCCTTGACCGTGCCCTTGGACGAGATCGCCTTCGACCACACCGGAAAGCCCATCTCGCGCAGGGTCTTGATGTCGCGGCAGCCGGCATCGATGATCAGGCCGACGCCGCCGCGCGCCTTCAGCGAGGTCGCCAGGAGGTCGCCGAACATGCCGTCGGTGTTGTCGGTGGTGCAGGCCACCACCAGCATGTCGCCGGGCTAGATCTGCTCGATGGCGACGTGGAGCATCCAGTTGTCGCCGGGCTGCGCCAGCACGGTGACCGCGGTGCCCGCGGCCTCCGCGCC
>JBEVEC010000085.1:0-5239 GCA_040512975.1 Tardiphaga sp.
TCCAACGGCGCATCTCGCCACCCGCTGTCCGCATGCGTTCACGCGCGGTGGTGAATGCATCTTCCTTCACCCGCCCCCTCAAAGGGCGAGGCTATCGCATATGGCTTTCGGCCGCGTTCCATAGCTCCGTCATGCCCGGGCTTGTCCCGGGCATCCACGTCTCGTTCCTTAGCAAAGAAGGACGTGGATGGCCGGGACAAGCCCGGCCATGACGACGTGGGAACGTCGGTGGCAGACGCTCGCAAGTGCCATATGCGATAGCCCTGCCTCAAGGGGCGGGTGAAAAACCACACGCTATTGGCTGATGGCTCGTGGTGTGAAACTCTGTCGCGACACTGCCTTGGAAATCCAATGCCTGAACAAACAATCGACGTCGTGGTGCTTGGCGCGGGCATCGTCGGTGTATCGACAGCCTTCGCTGCACGACAGCGTGGCCTGTCGGTCGTGCTGGTCGACCGGCGCGAGCCGGGCAGCGAGACGTCGTATGGCAATGCCGGCATCATCAGCAGCAGTTCCGTCACGCCGCTCAACAATCCATCGCTATGGAAATCGCTGCCGAAATACCTCACCAACCGCCACGCCGCCCTGCGCTGGAATCCGCTCTGGGCGGCGCGGAACGCCGGCTGGGTCATGCGCTTTCTCACTGAAACGTCTCCCTCGCGCCTGAAGCCGCGGGCGGACGCCCTGCGCGGGCTGATCGGCGCATCGGGCAAGCTGCACCGCGAATGGATCGTGCAGGCCGGCGCGGGCCATCGGCTCCGCGAAACCGGTTCGCTGAAGGCGTGGCGCAGCGATTCGGTTGAAACGGCGAAGCAGGAGCAGGCGCTGCTCGCCGACTACGGCATCGCCAGTCAATTGCTCGACCGCCAGGCCATCTCCGCGATCGAGCCGGATATCGTGCCGGTCTACAAGGTCGGCCTGCTGCACAGCGAGAGCGCCTCGGTCGATTCGCCGGGCGCGGTGGTCAAGGCGTATGCGCAGATGTTCGCCGGCACCGGCGGCATGATCAGGCCATCCGAAATCACGGCGATCGCGCCCGATGGCGACGGCTGGCGTGTGTCGCTTTCTTCCGGCGAGATCTCGGCGCGCCATGTCGTGGTAGCGCTCGGGCCCTGGTCGGCAGATATCTTGCGTCCGCTCGGCTATCGCGTGCCGCTTGCCGTCGAACGCGGCTACCACCGCGAATTCAAGCCCAACCCGTCGCGGTCGCTGCAGCGCCCGATCTATGACGTCGACGCGGCCTTCTTCGTCACGCCGATGGAGCGGGGCATCCGCGTTTCTTCCGGCGTCGAACTGACCGACCGCGATGCGCCATCTTCCTTCGCCCAGATCGAGCAGGTCGTGCCGCGGGCGCGCGAGGTGGTGGAATTCGGCGACGCGATCGGCGACGTCTGGCGCGGCGCGCGTCCGACGCTGCCTGACAGCCTGCCGATGATCGGACCAGCGCCGCGGCATCGCGGACTGTGGCTTGCGTTCGGTACTCAGCATATCGGTTTCACGACGGGGCCTGCGACCGGCGCCGCCATCGCCGCCATGATCGCCGGCGCACCCGCGCCGTACGACGTCGCGCCATTCGCTCCGGGCCGCTATATCTGAACTGATCGGTGCCCTTCGCATCGGCACGAGATGAAGGCGGCCTCGGGCCAACGGCGCGAATTTGCTGTCTTTGCCCGAACCGCACGGCCTCGTGTTCGGACGGTTGCCCCATGCTGACGAACTCGAATGCGTGTTCGAGGTCAGTCCATCAACGGACAACGGCATCGATGGTCTTCTGCTTGCTGGCCGGCGGCAACGCCCGCCGTCGCTGCAATGGAGCTCATCAACCGTTCAGCCGCGCGTCACGTGCACGCCGGGGCGTTCGCCCGCGTTCCACTTGCCGTCGATCGCGCGCTCGACCTGGGCCGCCAACTGCAGCAGCAGCCCGTCATTGGCCTGCCGGGCAATGGCCTGGATGCCGAGCGGCAGCCCATTCTCGTGGCTGGCGAGCGGCAGCGAGATCGCAGGGATGCCGCAGAGATTGGCCAGCGGCGTGAAGGCGAAGTTGCGCCAGAGATTGCCGAACCAGTCGAGGACATCAGGGTTGTCGCTGGTGGTGAGAAACTCCGTCGTGCCGACCTTCGGCGTGGGCAACGCCGTGATCGGGGTCAGGATGATGTCCCAGTTCTCGAAGAAGGCGCCGAAGCCGCGGGAGGTCGTGTTGAACACGGCCTGCATTCTTGCCCGGTCGGCATAGCTTGTGGTCCGGCCATGCTCCCAGATCCGGATATTGATCGGCTCGATCAGGTCTTCCGGCGGCGTTTCCAATCCGCGTGCCGCCAGCATGTTGGAAATCACGACGGCAAAATTGCTGATGTAGCAGGTGGTCTGCGCGGCAAACGCCTCGCGGTAATCGACCTCGGGCAGGGCGAAGTCGACCTGGTGGCCGAGGCCCTCGAGGAAGCGGCCGACCTTCTGCAGCTCTGCCGCGATGTGCGGGGTTGCGCGGTAATCGCCCCATTCGTGCGACAGCGCAATCTTCAACGGTGCGGGATCGTGCGTGATCATGCGGGTATACGGCTCAGGCGGGCTCCAGAACGGCATGAATTCGCCGGGCGCCGGCCCGCGGCAGGCGTCGACAAAGGCGGCGGTGTCGCGCACCGTGCGTGACTGGCAGCCCTGGATCGAGACCAGTCCGCTGAGATCGGACAGCATCGGCGACAATGAGAACACGCCGCGCGAGACTTTCAGTCCGATATTGCCGTTGACCCCGGCGGGAATCCGGATCGAGCCGCCGCCGTCGGTCGAATGGGCGATCGGGACCGCGCCGGAGGCGACCATCGCGGCGCTGCCGGCCGACGATCCGCAGGTGGTGTAGTCGGTATTCCAGGGATTGCGGGTGATGTAAACGGCGGGATTCTCCGCCGAGCTGCAGACGCCGAATTCCGGTGTGGTGGTGCGTCCGATCAGGTTGAGCCCGGCGGCGCGCATCTTGTGCGTCATGAAGGTGTCGGCGCTCGCGCGGTTGCCGCGCATGTAGCGCGAGCCCATTTCCTGCAGGCGGCCCTTCATGGTCGGGCCGAGATCCTTCATCAGGAAAGGGATGCCGGCGAACGGTCCGTCCAGCGCGGTGCCGTCGGTCGCGGGGTCGGCGACCGCATCCTCGAAGACCTCGACGACGGCCGAGAGCGGCGGATCGACCTTCGCGATCGCCGCGGCGGCCTGCGCCGCCAGCTCCGTTGCGGTCAGTTCGCCCTTGGCGATGCGCGCCGCCAGCGCGACGCCGTCATGCGCCGCCCATTCGTTCCAGCTCATCGGCAAGTTCATGGAGTTACCTTTCTCAAACCAGCGCGCGACACCGAACGCTTTCGCGTCAGACCTTGATCAGCCGCACTTTCGTGCCCCATGGATCCGACGTCTCGATGCCGTTCGCAATCGCGGCAACGGCCGCACCGGATTGCCGGAGCCGCTGCTCCTGTGCCTGCAGGATGTCCGGCGCCGCGATTTCCAGCGAGAACCACGCCAGGCCCGTCGCGGCGTTATCCCGCGGTCCGGCGCCGGCGCTCTGCCAGGTGTTGATGCCAAGATGGTGGTGGTAGCGACCCGATGACAGGAACGCCGCGCCGGCCCGCTGGCGGGTGGGATCGAAGCCGATGGCGCTGCCATAGAAGCGGTCGGCCTGTCCGAGATCGCCGACGCGCAGATGCATGTGGCCGATGCGAAGGCCTTCCGGCGCGCCGGCGTAGTCGGGGATGCGCGGATTGGTCAGCGCCAGCAGATTGTCGAAATCGAGCGGGTCGGTGGCCATCGCCACCGTGCCGCCGTCCCATTTCCAGTTCTCGGGGGCGCGGTCGGCATAGACCTCGATGCCGTTGCCTTCGGGATCGTCGAGGTAGACGGATTCGCTGACGAGGTGATCGGCAAAGCCGGAAAGCGGCACCTTGTTCGCCGCAGCATGGACCAGCCAGCGCGCGAGGTCCTTGCGCGTCGGCATCAGGAAGGCGGTGTGGTAGAGGCCGGCGGCGCTTCGCGCCTCGGCGGCGGCACCGGCGCGCAGGCTGAGATCGAGCAACGGCACGCCGCCGGCGCCAAGGCGGGCGCCCGTTGCCGTGCGCTGCATGACGGACAGCCCGATCGCGTCGCGATAATAGTCGGCGACGAGATCGAGGTTGCGCACGCGCAAGGTCACCATGCCGACCCGCATCGGCGTCTGGCTGGCGAAGGTCGGGCCGGCGCCGACCGGCGTGCCTTCCGCCCGCGCTGCCGCCGCGGCCGCCGCTGCCAGGGAGCAGGCGCCGGCGAGGTGAATCAGCGTGCGGCGGGTCAGGTCGATGGTCATGAAGGCTCCAGTGTCGGCGGGGCGAGCAAAGCAATATTTGCGCCGATTGGATAGACCGATGTGACCTTGGGCAATGTCGGGCAGGCGACCTGACACCCCGTATCGCGATGCCCTCGCTGTGGTCGCGGAACCCTCCGGTTCCAAGAACAAGAAAGCGGGCGTGCGGCCGGCCAGGAGCCGGCCGAATGATCATCCGCCAAGTTCAACCCGAAGCCTATCGGCTGGGCCGAGGATTGGATCGGTACAATCTACTCATCCTTCGATCATCTCGCGCTGTGCGCCCTGCATCCCTCCGAGCAGTCTGATATTGAGCTTGCCGCCGGCGAACAGCATGTCATCGAGCGCTTCGTCGAGATCGCAAGGCAGGATCGACGTTCCGTCCCTTCGACCGACGCTGAACTGCGCCGTGCGCCGCATCAATTCCTTGATGAAGGCAGCGCTGGCGCCTCTGGTACGTTGCGTGGCTTTATCGACGAGAGCTTCATCGAGCGCCAATCCGCGGCCATACAGTTCGATCAGCTTCCGGCGGCCGATTTCGTCGGGCAGCGGGATTTCGATGGCCTGGTCGATCCGGCCGGGACGATTGGCGATCGCGCCCTCGAGTTGCTCGGGCCGGTTGGTGGTGAGAACAAAGAGAATGTCCGCATCCTCATTCAGGCCGTCCATTTCGTTGAGCAGCTTGTTGAGCAGGCTCTCCTCGCAAGGTCCCATCCTGTCGCGATCGCGCGCGATGAGATCGACGTCCTCGATCACGACCATGGCCGGCTGCAACAGGCGCGCGAGATTCATGTAGGCGCCGAGCAATGCGATCTGGCCCGCGGTGATGATCAAGGTCGTATGGCCGGGCAGGTTGCCGGCGAGGTAGCGGATGGTGTGGGTCTTGCCCGTGCCGGGCGGCCCGTATAGCAGGACGCCCTTGCGGGT
>JBEVEC010000120.1:0-3351 GCA_040512975.1 Tardiphaga sp.
ATTCGTCCTGGCTGCACTTGTGGAAACCGAGCCACAATCCGAAGCGGTCCGACAGCGAGACCTTTTCCTCGACGGCTTCGCCGGGATTGATCGCGGTGGAGCGTTCGTTCTCGATCATGTCGCGCGCCAGCAAATGACGGCGGTTGGATGTGGCATAGAGGATGACGTTGTCGGGACGGCCCTCAATGCCGCCTTCCAGCACGGCCTTCAGCGACTTGTAGGAGGCGTCGGTGCCGTCGAAGGAGAGGTCGTCGCAGAACACGATGAAGTAGAAATCCGACGCGCGGATCTGCAGCATCAGGGCCGGCAGGCTCTCGATATCCTCGCGATGGATCTCGACCAGCTTGAGCCGGCCGTCGACCTGTGGGCTCGCATTGACCGACGCATGTGCCGCCTTCACCAGCGACGACTTGCCCATGCCGCGTGCGCCCCACAACAGCGCGTTGTTGGCGGGCAGGCCATTGGCGAAGCGGCGGGTGTTTTCGATCAGGGTGTCGACCTGGCGATCGATGCCCTGCAGCAGGTCAAGGTCGACTCGGCTGACCTTGGGCACGGGGGCCAGGCGTCCGTCGGGATGCCAGACAAAGGCGTCGGCGCGGGCCAGGGAATCGGCGTTTGGGGGCTTCGGCGTTGCCGCGGCCATACCGGCGGCGATGGCCTCGAGGGCGATGGCAATGCGCTCCTCCAGGCCGGGAGCGGCAGGCGGTCGTGGACGTTTTGCCGCGGGCTTTGCGATCGCCCTGGTGACGCGCAACGCAGACGCTTTGGGGGCAGGGCGGCGGCTTGTTTTCGCGGGTTTTTTCGACATTTCAGACTTTCCTCGGGCGGCACCCATATCGGCCCCGGAACACATCCGCAAGCGGTACAAACGCTTGTAAATCTGAGGGGTTACCGGCGTTGCAATTGGGCCGCCGGCCGCTATAGTCCGCGCGAATTTGCCCGAACCGGCCGAACGCCGCTGCGTCGCCGGTGATCCCCGCGCTCTCAGAATTACGAGGACTTCCGATGTTCATTACTCCTGCCTATGCCCAGGCTGCTGCAGCCGGCGGCGACACCAACAGCATGCTGATGTCGCTGCTGCCCTTCGCGCTGATCTTCGTGATCATGTATTTCCTGATCCTGCGGCCGCAGCAGAAGAAGGTGAAGGACCACGCCGAACTGGTGAAGAACGTGCGCCGCGGCGATACCATCGTCACCTCGGGCGGTCTGGTCGGCAAGGTCACCAAGGTGGTGGACGACGAGCAGGTGGAATTCGAACTGGCCGACGGCGTCCGCGTGCGCCAGATGCGCCAGATGATCTCGGGCGTGCGCACCAAGGGCGAGCCCGCCAAGGACAAGGCCGACATCGTCAAGTCCGACGCAAAGTCCGACTCGTCGGCAAGCTGACGCGCTTGCGCGTCGCCCATTCAAGAATCTGACGGAAACGATCGATGTTGTATTTCACGCGGTGGAAGGCGCTGGGGATTATCCTGACGGCGCTGGTGGTCTGCCTCTGCGCCGTGCCGAACTTCTTCCCCGAAGCCACCGTGAAGACCTGGCCCACATGGGCGCAGCGTCATCTCGTGCTGGGCCTCGATCTGCAGGGCGGCTCGCATCTGCTGCTCGAGGTCGATGCCAACTCGGTCAAGAAGGACAAGCTCGATCAGGTCCGCGACGACACCCGCCGCGTGCTGCGCGACAACAAGATCGTCTATACGGGCCTCGGCGTCCGCAATGACAATGTCGAGGTCCGCATCACCAAGGACACCGATCTTGCGACCGCGGTCTCGAAGCTCCGCGAGCTGTCGCAGCCGCTCGGCGGCTTGCTCGGCGCGAATGGCCAGCGCAGCCTCGATGTGTCGGATGCCGGCGGCGGATTGATCCGCATGTCGGTGCCGCAGGCAGCCGTGACCGACCGCATCCGCCAGTCGGTCGATCAGTCGATCCAGATCGTCGAGCGCCGCGTCAACGAGCTCGGCACCGTCGAACCGCTGATCCAGCGCCAGGGCGTCGACCGCATCCTGGTGCAGGTGCCCGGCCTGCAGGATCCGACTCGCTTGAAGCAGCTGATCGGCACCACCGCGAAGCTCGATTTCCGCATGGTCGATTCGTCGATTCCGGCGGAGCAGGCCGCGGGCCGGGTGCCGCCCGACGACGACCTGCTGCAGAGCTCGACGGCGCCGGTCGTGCCCTATCTGGTGAAGAAGGAAGTGCTGGTGTCCGGCGGCGATCTCATCGACGCGCAGCCCGGCTTCGACCAGCGCACCAACGAGCCGATCGTCAGCTTCCGCTTCAACGGCTCCGGCTCGCGCAAGTTCTCCGACGCCACGGTCAAGAATGTCGGCCAGCCCTTTGCCATCGTGCTCGACAACAAGGTCGTGTCCGCGCCGGTCATTCGCGAACCGATCACCGGCGGCTCAGGGCAGATCGCCGGCAATTTCCCCGGGCCGGGCGCCAACGATCTCGCGATCCTGCTGCGCGCCGGCGCGCTGCCGGCGCCGCTGACCATCATCGAGGAACGCACCGTCGGTCCCGGGCTCGGCCAGGACTCGATCGAGAAGGGCGAACTCGCGGCCTATGTCGGCTCGATCCTGGTCATCATCTTCATGCTGCTGACCTACCGGCTGTTCGGCCTGTTCGCCAATATCGCGGTGGCCATCAACGTTGCCATGATCTTCGGCGTGCTGTCGCTGCTCAACGCGACGCTGACGCTGCCGGGCATCGCCGGCATCGTGCTGACGGTCGGTATCGCGGTCGACTCCAACGTGCTGATCTACGAGCGCATCCGCGAGGAAATCCGCGGCGGCCGCACGGCGATCTCGGCAATCGACGCCGGCTTCAAGCGCGCGCTGTCGACCATCTTGGATTCCAACATCACCACCTTCATCGCCGCTGCCGTGCTGTTCTACATCGGGACCGGCCCGGTGCGCGGTTTCGCCGTGACGCTCGGCATCGGCATCGTCACCACGGTCTTCACCGCGTTCACCGTCACCCGCCTCATTGTTGCAGGCTGGGTGCGCTGGAAGCGGCCGACCAGCGTGCCGATTTGAGATTGCGGAGCAGGCTGTGACACACATCGTTCTCATCGGGCTCGCCGCCCTCATTGTCGTGCTGAGCATTGTCAGTGCCTTTGGCTGGCTGCCGGCCATGCGTATCGTGCCGGACGATACCAAGTTCGACTTCACGCGGTTTCGCCGCATCAGCTTTCCGATCTCGGCGCTGCTGTCGATCCTGGCAATCACGCTGTTCTTCACCCACGGGCTGAATTTCGGCATCGACTTCAAGGGCGGCACGCTGCTGGAAGTGCAGGCCAAGTCCGGCACCGCCGACATCGCCGGGATGCGCTCGACCCTCAGTGCTCTCGGCCTCGGC
>JBEVEC010000122.1:0-13678 GCA_040512975.1 Tardiphaga sp.
CGATGCGCAACGCGTTGTGCGGATTGAGTTGGCGCGTTGCCAGCGCGCGGACCGCGACCGTCATGGTCTGGGTCGCGGCATTACCGCCCTGGCTGGCGACGATCGGCGCCAGCACCGCCAGCGCCACCATCTGCTCCAGCTGGCCCTCGAACAGCCCGAGCACGGACGAGGCCAGGAAGGCGGTGGCGAGGTTGACGATCAGCCAATTGAAGCGGCCCTTGGCGATCGACCAGAAATTATCGGACAGTTCTTCGTCCGAGGTGACGCCGCCGAGCGCCTTGAGGTCCTCGTCGGCCTCCTCCTCGATGACGTCGACGACGGCGGCGATGGTGATGACGCCGCCCAGGCGGTTGTCGGTGTCGGTGACGGGTGCGGCGACCAGGTTGTACTTGCCGAACATCCGCGCCACTTCGCCCTGGTCCTCGACCACGGAGACGCGGCGGCGGTCTTCGTCGATCAGCTCGGTCAGCGCCACCGGGCGTCGCGCGCGCAACAGCACGTCGAGCGACACCGCACCCTGCAGGCGCTGCCACTGGTCGACGGCGTAGATCTCGTAGAAGCGTTCCGGCAGGTCCTCGGTCTCGCGCATGTAGTCGATGGCCTGGCCGACATTCCAGTCCATCGGCACGGCGATGAAGTCGGTCTGCATCCGCCGGCCGGCGGAGTCTTCGGGGTAATCGAGGCTGCGCTCCAGCGCGACGCGCTCGGACGGCGGCAGCTTGTCGAGGATCTCGTCCTGATCCGCCTCGTCCATGCTTTCAAGCAGTTCGACGGCGTCGTCGGAATCGAGCTCGCGGACATATTCGGCCACCGTCTCGGGCGGCAGATCCTCGAGCAATTCCTCGCGGACGGAATCGTCGACCTCGTTGAGCGCGGCGAAGTCGAAATCGGCGCCGGTCAGTTCGATCAGGCTAACGCGTTCGTCGGCATCGAGCGCCTCGATCAGATCGCCGAGGTCGGCCTCGTGCAGCTCGCCGACGATTTCGCGCAGAAATGCGGCATCGGCGCCGTGCACGGCGTCGGAAATCGCCTCGATAAATGCGTGACGGATATTGCCGTCGTCGTCGCGCATCGGCAGCCTGTCGAGCGCCGACATGTCACCGGAGGATGCGGGATGCGCGAGATCAGCGTCGTCAGCCATACCGCACCTCGCCTGTTGCTGGGGATGACAGCGCTGGCGTCATTTCCGGGAAATGCGCTAAGCCATCGATGAACCTGACTCTGGTTCAGGCATTACCCAATCGGCGATGCCCGACGCAATCGGAAAGATGTGGTGTTTGAAATGAGTGGCCGGATTTGTGTCCCGATCGTTCTGACGGCCGCCATCGCCATGATTTGCGCCGCCTCTGCCGCGAGCACCGCGCGCGCCGCCGACTGTCCCCGCGAAGGCACGCTCGGCACCGCGCGCGTCCTCACCGTCGATCCCAAGGCCATGCCGCGCGTCGGGCTGCAGAGCTTTCCGCAGACCCTGCCGCTGGAAGACCACGAGGTCGTCCTGACCTTCGACGATGGGCCGCATGCGCCGACCACCACAAAAATCCTCGCCGCGCTGGCGCAGGAATGCGTGCGCGCCACGTTCTTCCTGATCGGACAGCAGAGCACCGGCGCCAATGCTGCGCTGATCAGGCGCATGGCCGCGGAAGGCCACACCATCGGGCACCACACCTGGGCCCATGCCGATCTGAAGAAGATCCCGCAGGCCGCCGCCATCGAGCAGATCGACCGCGGCATCAGCGCCGACGAACTGGCGCTCAACGGCAAGGCGACCAACGTCCCGACCACGCCGTTCTTTCGCTTCCCCTATTTCGAGTCCACACCGGAGTTGCTCGACCTGCTGCAGTCCCGGAACATTGCGGTATTCGGCGCCGACTTCTGGGCCAGCGACTGGAACAAGATGACGCCGCAGCAGGAACTCGAGCTGATTACGGGCCGGGTCGAGGCCAATGGCCGCGGAATCATCTTGTTTCACGACACCAAAGCGCAAACCGCCGCGATGCTGCCTGATTTTCTGCGCTATTTGCGCGAGAACCATTATCGGGTTGTGCATATCGTCCCCGCAGCGGCGGACGCGACGGCCCGGCACGCAGCCCAATAGCCACAGTGCGGAAATAGATGTCCGGACCGGGCGGCCCGGCGGACGTGTTTACATGGCGTTCATGGACGTGCCGATAGCGTCGGCAGGCACGCATTGAGTATCGGACTGAGTGAATGATGAAGGCCGGATCTGGGAATTGGGCGCGGCGGTCACTGTGCCTGACCGGACTGGCGGCTTTCACTCTGTCGATCGCCCAACCGGCATCGGCAGTGGCCGCCGATTGCCCGGGCAATCCGGATGCGCTCGGCACTTCGCGCACCATCATCGTCGATCCCACGGAACATCCGAAGATCGGCACCATGCAGTATTCGGAAACGCTGCCGCTGCAGGACCACGAGGTGGTGCTGACCTTCGACGACGGCCCGATCCCCAAGCACAGCAACCAGATCCTCGACATCCTGGCCGCCGAATGCGTCAAGGCGACCTTCTTCGAGGTCGGCCGCATGGCCGCCGAACACCCCGAAGGCGTGCGCAAGCTGATCGCCGCGGGACATAGCGTCGGTACCCACACGCAGAACCATCCGCTGACCATGAACCGCATGCCCATCGAGGCGGCGCAGAAGGAAATCGACGACGGCATTGCCAGCGTGACGGCGGCGCTCGGCAATCCCGCGCAGCTGTCGCCCTTCATGCGGATCCCCGGGCTGCTGCGCGCCAGCGCCGTCGAGGACTATCTGGCGTCGAAGGGCATCCAGACCTGGAGCGCCGATTTCCCCGCCGACGACTGGCGTCACGTCTCGCCGCAGAAGGTGCACGACCTCGCGATTTCGCGCATCGCTGCCAAGGGCAAGGGCATCCTGCTGCTGCATGATATCCAGCAGCGCACGGTGACGGCCCTGCCCTCGATCCTGCGCGATCTCAAGGCCGGCGGCTATCGCATCGTCCATGTCGAAGCCGCCACGCCAGGACGGCCGAAGACGCCAACCGAGCCGCAGCAGTGGCAGATGCATCCGATCTCCGAATCGGTGGCGATCTCGCATTGGCCGAAGGTGCCGCGCTTCGCCTATGCCCATACCGACATGCTACCGGTGCCGAGTTTCACCGCCGCCGACCAATTGAGGTCGCTGACCTCGAATTTCGACCACCGCCGCGCGCGCGGCGCGTCAGCCGGCGTGCAATGGCTGCGCGATCCCCTGCAGGCCGTGGCCGTGAAGAACAGCCTGCCGGTGCCGTCGCAGGATCTGTTCGAGATGTCGGAAAAGCGCGGCAGGCCGATCCGGGCGCTCGTCGAGTTACCGCGCCATGCCGAGCAGACTGTGACGCCGGGCCCGTCCGGTGCCGTGACGCGGACGGTTACCAAAGACGTCGGCGCTGTTCCGCAGCTCATTCCGGGCGCGATCCCGCCAGGGCTCAAACCGACGCGCGAAGCAGTGCGCTAGACGTTTAGCGCCGGTATCGCGCCGTCAGTTGGTGACTATCTTGGCGATGCACAGCACGACGGTGATGCCGAGAAACAGCAGGTCCATATAGGCCTTCATCTCGCCGCCCTGGCGCCGATCGACCACGTCCTTGACAATGACCTTGCGCGTCATCACCGCGGTCTGGCTCTCGGCCGCCACCCCGCCAAGCCGGCGGGCTTCCAGTTCAAGCCGCTCGATCGCCTTGAAGAACGAGAAGGCCCGCAGCACAGACACCGCCCGCATCGCCGCGTGCAGCAGCACGAGCCCCGCCAGGATCGCGCGCTGCTGATAGCTGCCGATGAAGTTCAGGCTGACATAGACGATTGTCAGATAGGCGAAATTGGAAAGGAAACGATAGGCATAGCCGAGAAACTTCATGTCCGCTCCGAAGCGTTCGAGCGACATGCGTGCCGCGCCGGTGCAGCCTATCGGTAATGTGTTACGCGACAGCTAAGTCGCAAAGCGAACATTTCGTCAGCCCGGCGACCGCACGCCCGAACCGTCCTGGCGCGGCGGCGGACGACCGAACGACGAGCGGCTGGCGTCCTCGGCGCGCACGTCGGACTTATGCGCAGGCGATTTCGGCACCAGGCTGACGGCATCGACCTCGGACACATGCATGTAGGCGCGATCGTGCGGCAGGGCTTCCGGCATCTCCTCCTGCAAGAATGCCTGCAGCTTTTCCCTGATCTCGCAGCGCAGATCCCACGACTGCGGGGCGTTTCGCGCGCTGACCAATGCGCGCAGCTCGAGGGTCCGCGGATGGCTGTCCACGACTTGCAGATTGACCACCGCGCCGTCCCACAGCGCCGATTCCTTGACCGCGCTTTCGAGCCGGCGGCGAATCCGCGGCACGTTGGCAGAGTGGTCGACATGCAGCATGATCGAGCCGATCAGGGATGCGGCGTCGCGCGTCCAGTTCTGGAACGGGCGCTCGATAAAATAGGACAAGGGCACTACCATGCGGCGCCAGTCCCACAGCCGGACCACCACATAGGTCGAGGCGATGTCCTCGATCCAGCCCCACTCGTTCTCGATGATGACGGCGTCCTCGATGCGGATCGGCTGGGTGATGGCGATCTGCACGCCGGCAATCAGGTTGCTGAGCAGCGGGCGCGCCGCAAGACCAAGGATCAGGCCGGCGGCCCCGGCCGAGGCGAACAGGCTGACGCCGTATTGTCGAACTGACTCGAAGGTCATCAGCGCCGCCGACACCGCGACAATGACGATCAGCGTATCGAGCACGCGCTTGAACACGCGCACCTGGGTGACGTGCTTGCGCGCCTGGTAGTTCTCGTCGATCTCCTCGCGATAACGCTCGAGATAGCGCATGGCGGCCAGATCGACCGCGCGCATCGACAGCCAGCCGATGAGGGCAATGCTGGCCACCACGAAGATCGGGGACAGCCGCTGCCGCGCCTGGTCGCCGAACGGCGCCAGCGGCACCACAACCGCGACCGCGATCAGGCAGAGCGCCAGCCGCGCCGGGCCCATGGTCTTGTCGAGGAAGGTCATCCCGAACGAGCGTTTCGTGCCGATCGCTCGCCGTGCCAGCACAATGATCGCGCGGTGAACCGCCAGGGCGATCAGAATAGCCAGTATGATCAGGCCGATACCGGCAAGCCAGAGCGGAACCCAGTTGAGCAGGCGTTCAGCCGTGTCGAAATAATCCATGCATCCCCTTTGGTTGGTTGCAGTGCACACCAACGTCCGGATGCCTGGATCAGCTCAGCGGTATTTGCAGTGCAGCATCACGCTCCCGGCATTGCGGGCGAGCAACTTGACAGGCCGGTCGACCCGGCCGTATGCAGCCGCCATCGCAGGGTGCCTTCCCTGCCGTAAGCGTTAACGTCACTCAACGTGCTCAGCTCCGGACCGGTCATGATGGCCGGCCGCCTCGAAAGCACGTCGATATGAACCGGAACGCACCCCTCCGCGCCAAACCCGCCCCCTTGAGCCACGACGACCGCAGCAGCCTGATCAAGCAGGTGCTGATCGTGTTTTTCGGCTTCCTGGCCATCGGCCTGCCGCTGCCGCCGATCTCGCTCTACATGCATGACGGGCTCGGCCTCGGCGCCAGCATGATCGGTTTTGCGATCGGCCTGCAGTCGGTTGTGACCGTGCTCAGCCGCCACCGCGCCGGCACCATCAGCGACCATCACGGCGCACGCTTCGTGATCCGGCTCGGCCTGCCGCTGTCGGCGTTGGCCGGCCTGTTCTATCTGTTGGCCGCCGTGGCGCCGCTGCCCGGCGGCGGCAAGCTCGCGCTGCTGCTGGCCGGCCGTGTCGCGCTCGGCTTCGGCGAAAGCCTGTTCATCACCGGCGCCATGAGTTGGAGCATCGGTCGGCTCGGCGCGCATCGCACCGGCACCGTGATGTCATGGCAGGGCATCGCGATGTATTCGGCCATCGGGCTCGGCGCGCCGGTCGGACTCGCCGTCTACGCCGCAATCGGCTTTGCGGGCGTCGGCGCGCTCGCCGCGCTGGCGCCGCTGGTGGCGCTCGCCATCGCGTATACGATCCCCGACGTGCCGGTTCATGCCAATGTCGAGCGGACGCCGTTCTACAAGGTGATCGGCCTGATCTGGCGCAGCGGCACGGTGCTGTTCCTGTCGACGATCCCCTTCGCGGGCATCACCGGCTTCCTGGCGCTGGCTTATGTCGAACGCGGCTGGTCCGGCGCCGGCATCGCGCTCGCGGCTTTTTCGACGGGCTTCATCGCGGTGCGCCTGGTCGGCAGCCACCTGCCCGACCAGTATGGCGGCGCCCGCGTCGCTATCGTTTCGCTGGCCGTCGAAGCACTCGGCCAGGCGCTGATCTGGCTGGCGCCGAATCCGGCGATCGCCCTGGCCGGCGCCCTGGTCACCGGCATGGGCTTCTCGTTGATCTTTCCATCGATGGGTGTCGAAGCCACTCGCCGCGTCCCGATCGAGCAGCGCGGCCGCGCGGTGGCCAATTTCATCGCCTTCTTCGACCTCGCCATCGGCCTCACCGCGCCGGCGGTGGGCTATGCCGCGGGCTTGTTCGGCTACAGCGCGGCCTTCGTGATCGGCGCGGTGGCCGCAATCTGCGCGCTGCTGTTGGCGTCGACCGGCTAGGCACGCTTGGGCCGTTTCGCCGCGGTGAACGCCGTGATGCAAGGTTGAGCGGCATCACGGTCTCATACAGAGTGGCGGAATGACCTTATCCCAGCCGGGCGCGAGCCGTGCCGCCACCACACCGCTGGGCCGTTTGCGCCAGTCGCTTCGCGATCTCTATGAAGGCCACGACGCGCAGACGCGCTGGTTCTTCTACGGACTGCTGGCCTTCGACTTCGTCTCGCTGCTGTTCATCATCGCGACCTCGTTCCTGCCGCGCAGCGAAGCGACGCGCATGCTCGACCTCGCCTTCGGCGCGATCTTCCTGATCGAGTTCGTGGCGCGATTCATCGCCATCCGCCGCCCGCTGCGCGAAGTGGCGCGGCTCACCACCTGGACCGACATTGCCGCCATCGCCTCGTTGCTGGCATCGGCGAGCGGCGAAGCCGCGGGCTTCCTGCGCGTGCTGCGCACCTTGCGGCTGCTGCGGACCTTTCACGTGCTCGAACATCTGCGCCGCGACAGCGCCCTGTTCCGTCGTCACGAGGAGGTGCTGGCGGCGCTGGCGAACCTGTCGGTGTTCATCTTCGTGATGACCGGCGTGGTCTACGAGACCCAGCGCCACGGCAATCCCAACATCGCCAATTACGCCGACGCGCTGTATTTCACCGTCACCGCGCTGACCACCACCGGCTTCGGCGACATCACCTTGCCCGGCACCACGGGCCGGCTGATCACCGTGGTGATCATGATCTTCGGCGTGACCCTGTTCCTCAATCTGGCGCGGGTGCTGTTCAACCCCAGCAAGGTCCGCTTCAACTGCCCCGCCTGCGGCCTCTCCCGCCACGACCGCGACGCCGTGCACTGCAAGGCCTGCGGCGGACTGCTCAATATTCCGGATGAGGGTGCGGTTTGAGGGTGGTCATGCAGGCTGCGCACCAATCGCTGCACGGCGATTCCATGCGTTTTCAATTACATAGAAGAGGTAATTTGTGTGGTGCGCTCGGAGGGACTCGAACCCCCACCCTGTTACGGACTGCCACCTCAAGGCAGCGCGTCTACCAATTCCGCCACGAGCGCTAAAGAGACCGGCAGGGACATCGCCCGGCCGGATCAACCGGCGCCGATGTAACAAACCAATGATGGGGAGACAAGGCCTGTCCGCCCAATACCGACCACCTATCTGTGGTCAGGCGATCGCGGCAGCATCTGCTTGACCTCGACCGCGATGCGGTTGCGGTCGACCATCACGACGCCCGAGGCCACCGGCAGGTTGTTGGCGAGGATCTTGACCTCGTCCTGTTCCGTGGCATCCAGTTCGATGATGGCGCCGCGGCTTAGACGCATGACCTGATGCACGGGCATCGATGTGGTGCCGAGCACCACCATGATATCGACGGTAATCTTATCGAGGCTTGGCACTGGGGACCTGCAGTCACACATGCACGATTGCACGGCCTCGACATCAACATCTTATGGTTACCCAATGGTTAATGACCGCCAGACACTTGATTTGACGCCGTTTTCGCACGCCACCGGCGGCGCGGCGGTGGAATGGCGGATCGCCGAGGCTCCGATTCCCTATCCGGAGGCGGTCGCAGCGATGGAATCCCGCGCGGTGGCGATCGCGGACGGCACGGCGCCGGAACTGGTCTGGCTGCTGGAGCATCCGCCGCTTTATACATCCGGCACCTCGGGCAAGACCGAGGACTTGCTGCACGCCCGTTTTCCGCTGTTCGAGACCGGCCGCGGCGGCCAGGTCACCTATCACGGCCCCGGCCAGCGCGTGGCCTACATCCTGCTCGACCTCAAGAAGCGGCGGCCGGACGTCCGCGCCTATGTCGCAGCCCTCGAGGACCTGATCATCCGCACGCTGGCGGCGTTCAATGTCCGCGGCGAACGCCGCGAGGACCGCGTCGGGGTCTGGGTTAACAGGCCCGACAAGGGCGCCGGCCACGAGGACAAGATCGCGGCCATCGGCGTGCGGCTGAAACGCTGGGTCTCGTTCCACGGCATTGCCATCAATGTCGAGCCGGACTTGTCGCATTTCGCCGCCATCGTCCCCTGCGGCGTGGTCGATCCGCGCTACGGCGTCACCAGCCTGGTCGATCTCGGCCTGCCGGTGACGATGACGGATGTCGACGTGGCGCTGCGGCAGGCGTTCGGGGACGTGTTCGGTGAACCAGCCCAGGTGGCTGAAATTGCGGAATGATCCGTGGGGCGGACGCGTCAGAGCGTCGGGAGCTGCGAGAAGGTGTCGCCGGCGGTGCGCAGCTTGAGCATGTCGGCGGTGGCATCGCCGGTCACGACGCGGTCCACATGCGCCGGCGTCGGGCCGCGGTGGCAGAGCGCGATCATCTGAGTGACCACGTCTTCCGGCCCGGCAAACACCGCCTCCACGCAGCCGTCGCGGCGGTTGCGGACCCAGCCATGCAGGCCGAGCAGAATGGCCTGGTCGCCGGTCCAGGCACGATAGCCGACGCCCTGCACGCGACCGGAGATCATCACGTGGCGGATGACCACGGCCATTATTTCTTCAATCCGAGATAGTCGATGCCGCGCTGCTTCACGATGCTGCCGCGGGTGACGCTGTCCATCAGATCGGCGGAGGCGAGGTTCTTCAATTCCATCGGCCCTGCCCCCTCGCGAACCGCCTTCAGCGTCGCATGGACGGCGGCCATCGCTGCCGAGATCGGCGCGTGGCCCTGCACGCAGACGCGGACGCGTTGCGCGCTGAGGAAATCCCAATCGATCATGTCGTCGGTGAGCGTGCCGAGCACGAGGGGCAGCGAGGTTGCCGCGGATGCGGCCTCTAATTCGGTGCGGCTTTTGAGGCCGGTGAACATCAGCGCGTCGACACCGGCGGCCTCGTAGGCTTTCGCCCGCGCGATCGCATCGTCGAGCGACGTGATCGACGCAGCCCCCGTGCGCCCGACAATGACCAGCGCCGGATCCTGACGCGCGGTGAGTGCCGCCCTGATCTTGCCGAGCCCCTCCTCCGCTGAAATCACCTGCGGCTTCGCCTCACCAAACGCCTGAGGCAGCAGCGTGTCCTCGATGGTGAGGCCGGCGGCGCCGGCCGTTTCCAGCTCTTCGACCGTGCGGCGGACATTCAGCGCATTGCCGTAGCCGTGGTCGGCATCGACCAGCACCGGCAGCGATCCCGCACGCGACATCCGGCGCATCTGTTCGGTGAGTTCGGACAACGTGATCAGCGCGATATCCGGATCGCCGAGAATGGCCAACGACGCGGCGGAGCCGCCGAACATGCCGACCTCGAAGCCGAGATCCTCGGCGATACGCACCGAGATGGCGTCATAGACCGAGCCCGGCCGCACGCAGCGATCGCCGGACAGGATCGCCCGCAGGCCATAGCGCCGCTGCCGGAAGGTCGTCATGCGAATTCAAGGATCAGCGCGTCGACGGCAAGCGTGGCGCCCGCCGAGGCGTGGATCTTCTTGACGGTGCCGTCGCGCTCGGCGCGCAGCACGTTCTGCATCTTCATGGCCTCGACCACCGCCAGCGTTTCGCCGGCCTTGACCTCCTGGCCTTCGGTGACGGCGATCGACACCACTAGGCCCGGCATCGGGCACAGCAGCTTCTTGCCGGTGTCGGCCTTGACGCCGATGGGCATCAGGCGCGCGGCCGCAGCCTCGGCCTCGGTGAAGACATTGACGGCAACCTCAAAACCCTGATGCGCCAGGCGCATGCCCGATGCCATCGGACGCACCTGCACAGCGATGATGTGGCCGTCGATGGTGCCCTGCCAGACCGGCTCGCCGGGCGTCCATGCGGACACCAGTTGGTGCGACGCGCCGGTGCTGCCGTCGGCCTCGACGAACTGCACCGTGACGGCGTCGCCGTCGCGGGCGACGTCGAGCAGAACTTCCTCGCGCTCGAGCCAGACCGCGCGGCGGCCGGCACGGATCACGGGGCGGCCGATCATCTGGCCGGAGATCTGGCGCTTGCGCTCGCCATAGATTGAATCGACCGCCGCGGCCACCGCCGCGATGCGGCGCGCCACCTGGCCTTCGGGCTGCCGCGCGGCAAAGCCGCCGGGGAATTCCTCGGCGATGAAGCCGGTGGACAGATTGCCTTCCTTCCAGCGCGGATGGCTCATCAGCGCCGACAGGAACGGGATGTTGTGGCGGATGCCGTCGATATAGAAGGCATCAAGCGCCGTGGCCTGGGCCTCGATGGCGGCGGCGCGGGACGGCGCGTGGGTGACGAGCTTGGCGATCATCGGATCGTAGTAGATCGAGATCTCGCCGCCCTCCTGCACACCGGTGTCGTTGCGCACGGTGATGGCGCCGGACTTGCTCTCGGCCGGCGGGCGATATTTGACGAGGCGCCCAATCGACGGCAGGAAGTTGCGAAACGGATCCTCGGCATAGACGCGCGATTCCACGGCCCAGCCGGTCAGCGTGACGTCCTTCTGCGCCAATGTCAGCTTTTCGCCGGCGGCCACGCGGATCATCTGCTCGACGAGGTCGACGCCGGTGATCAGTTCGGTCACCGGATGCTCGACCTGCAGGCGGGTGTTCATCTCCAGGAAGTAGAAGCTCTTGTCTTGACCGGCGACGAATTCCACGGTGCCGGCCGAGTCGTAATTCACGGCCTTGGCCAGCGCCACGGCCTGCTCGCCCATTTTGCGGCGGGTGGCCTCGTCGAGCAGCGGCGACGGCGCTTCCTCGATGACCTTCTGGTTACGGCGCTGGATCGAGCATTCGCGCTCGCCGAGATAGATCACGTTGCCGTGCTTGTCGCCGAGCACCTGGATCTCGATGTGGCGGGGATCAACGATGAATTTCTCGATGAAGACGCGGTCGTCGCCGAACGACGATTTGGCCTCGGCCGTGGCGAGGTTGAAGCCTTCGGCAACCTCCGAGGTCGAGTGCGCGATGCGCATGCCCTTGCCGCCGCCGCCAGCGGAGGCCTTGATCATGACGGGGTAGCCGATCTGGTCGGCGATGGTCACCGCATGCTTGGCATCCTCGATGACGCCGAGATGGCCGGGCACCGTCGACACCTTGGCGGCAGCGGCCGCCTTCTTGGATTCGATCTTGTCGCCCATCGCGGCGATCGCGCCGGGATTGGGTCCGATGAAGACGATGCCGACGGCTTCCAGCGCGCGCGGAAAGGCTTCGCGCTCGGACAGGAAGCCGTAGCCCGGATGCACCGCCTCGGCGCCGGTCTGCTTGCAGGCCTCGACGATCTTCTCGATCAGGAGATAGCTTTCGGCCGCGGCCGGCGGGCCGATCAGCACGGCCTCGTCGGCCATCTCCACATGCAGCGCGTCACGGTCGGCTTCGGAATAGACGGCAACGGTCTTGATGCCCATGCTGCGGGCCGACTTGATGACCCGGCAGGCGATCTCGCCGCGATTGGCGATCAGGATTTTTTTGAACATGAGCTGTCTTACTTGCAACCTTGGGGCGGGGTCAGGCCATGGCGGCCGGCCGCGCAATCTCGCATGCGCGGGTGTTTGTAACAATTCTGTCGCATACAAAAACTACAGAGGGCCGCAACTCCGGGATGCCGGAACCTGCTCGAAATAGGAAAAATCATGCGCTGCGCCACCGCAATCTTGACTGTCGGGCTGACCCTTGCCTCTGCCGCCACGGCTTTCGCCCAAAAAAGCCCGCCCCGCAACCTCATTCTGTTCGTCCCGGACGGCCTGCGCGCCCTCAAGGTGACGCCGGAAACCGCGCCCGCCATGGCCGCCTTGCGCGACAAAGGCGTCAATTTCCGCAATTCGCATTCGCTGTTCCCGACCTTCACCATGGCCAATGCCTCGGGCATGGCCAGCGGGCACTACCTCGGCGACACCGGCATCTTCTCCAACTCGATCTTCACCGGGCACCCCAATCCGGTGCAGAACGACAGCCCGATCCCGTTCATCGAGCACGATCAGGTGCTCGGCCAGCTCGACCGGGATTTCAACGGCGACTACCTGAACGAAGAGACGCTGTTGAAGGCCGCGCGCGACGCCGGCTTCAGCACCGCGGCCTTGGGCAAGGTCGGCCCCACTCTGATGTTCGATCATACCGAACGCAGCGGCACCAAGAGCATCATCCTCGACGACCAGACCGGCGCCGTGGACAAGGACGTCAAGCTGATCGGCATCCCCCTCTCCGACGAGATCAAGGATGCGCTGACCAAGGCCAACATGCCGCTGACGACGCCCGGCCGCGGCGACAACGGCAAGGCCGGCGACGCCAAGACGCCCGGCACCACCGTCGCCAATATTGCGCAGCAGGCTTATCTAACCAATGTCGCCACCAAGGTGGTGCTGCCGATGTTCAAGGCCCGCAACAAGCCGTTCGTGCTCGTGCTGTGGTCGCGCGACCCCGACGGCACCCAGCATAACCAGGGTGACAGCCTCAACGCGGTGACGCCCGGCATCAACGGCCCGTCGTCGCTGGCCGCGATCAAGAATGCCGACGACAACCTCGCGCAGTTGCGCCAGGCGCTCGACGAGCTCGGCCTTGCCGCCTCCACCAATATTATCGTGTCGGCCGATCACGGTTTTTCAACGATCTCGAAAGAGAGCAAGACGTCGACGACCATCAAGAACACCTATCCGGATACCCCGGCGGGCTTCCTGCCGCTCGGCTTCTTCGCCATCGACCTGTCGAAGGCGCTCGACCTGCCGCTGTTCGATCCCAACGCCAAGAACGCTGCGGTGGCCGACAATGCCTATCCGGTCGCCGGCAATGCCTTCCTCGGCAAGGACCCGGCCAAGCCGGAGCTGATCGTCGCCACCAATGGCGGCTCCGACCTGATCTACCTGCCGAACAGAGACAAGGCGCTTGCCGCCAAAACCGTGAAGGCGCTGCTGAAGCAGGACTACATCAGCGGCATTTTCGTCGATGACGAGCTGGGTTCATTTCCAGGCGCGCTGCCGCTGTCGGCGATCAACCTGTCGGGCAAGGCAGCGACGCCGCGTCCGGCCATCGCCGTCTCGTTCCGCACTTATGCGGCAGGCTGCGACCAGCCGGCCGCCTGCCAGGTGCAGATCGCCGACACGGTGCTCCGCCAGGGCCAGGGCATGCATGGCTCATTCGGACGCGGCGATACGCAGAACTTCATGGCGGCGATCGGTC
>JBEVEC010000149.1:0-11635 GCA_040512975.1 Tardiphaga sp.
TGGGCACGCTTCGCTTTGCCCACCCTAAAGGGTTGTCGAAATTAGCCCCGCCCGCGATACGGCGCGACGCCCTGCTCGGGGATCCACATGCCCTTCGGCAGAGTGCCGGTCTGCCAGAACACGTCGATCGGGATGCCGCCGCGCGGGTACCAGTAGCCGCCGATGCGCAGCCATTTGGGCTTGATCTCGGCCGCGATGCGCTTGCCGATCGCCACCGTGCAGTCCTCGTGGAACGCGCCGTGGTTGCGGAACGAGGCGACGTAGAGTTTGAGCGACTTCGATTCCAGCAGCCACTGGCCGGGGACGTAATCGATCATCAGATGGGCAAAGTCGGGCTGGCCGGTGACCGGGCATAGCGAGGTGAATTCCGGCGCCGTGAAGCGCACCACGTAGTTGGTGTCGGCCTGCGGGTTCGGCACGCGGTCGAGTTTGGCCTGGTCGGGCGAATTCGGCCATGCCACGTCGTGGCCGAGTTGCAGGCCGGACGGGTCGAGCTTGGCCGGCTCGGTTTTCGGCGTCGTCTTGGGATTCTTGGACATCAGGGTCTCCGTTGCGGCGGGTCTTAGCCAATCCGGCTGCCGGCGTCACGGGGCAGGGTGCTGCGCTGCGTGAAGCTGGCGTTCGACGGCCTGCAAGCGGATCTGGTCTGATGCGATCCCGGCCAGGGCCAGCAGCGAGCTCTTCTGCTCGTTATCCAGATGGCGGGGCTTCCGGTCGATCACGCAGACCGAGCCCAGTGCATATCCGTCGGGATCGACCACCGGGGCGCCCGCATAGAACCGGAAATGCAGATCGCCGGCCACCGCGGGATTGGCCGCAAAGCGGGCATCGTCCGCGAGGTCCGCTACTTCGAATACGCCATGCTGCAGGACCGTGTGGTTGCAGAACGCCCAGCTTCGCGGCGTCTCAGCGATGGTCAGGCCGCGCCGGGATTTGAACCACTGCCGGTCCGGCGTCAGCAAGGTCATCAGGGCAATCGGCGCCTTCAGGAATTGACCGGCGAGTTGCGTCAGCCGGTCGAACGACGGCTCGGGCGCCGTCCCGACAAGACCCGAGCGCTCCAGTGCGTCCAGGCGCGCGGCTTCGTTGGCCGCCGTCGGAAACGATCCTGCGTCGTCCATGCCGGGAGAACCGGAGACAACCACGGCGGATGCCAGTGACGGCGCGCTGTGGGGTTGCCCGATCAGGGCCATGACATCCGCGCGGTAGACGCGGCGATGACCGCCGGGCGTTTTCCACGAGCGCAGCGATCCGCCCTCGATCAGCAGCTGCGAGGTCCGCACGGAAATGCCGAGCAGTTTGGCTGCCTGTGCCGTCGTCAGAACCTCGGCGTCGCGATCGTCTGAAGTGGGTGTTCGCACCGGATCCTTCGTCCTCATGTTCATCGCTGCGCGATCTTGCCGCAGCGGTTGTCGCGCGATCTTACCAGCCGAATTCCGCCTAACGTCATGAACGATAGTCGTTTCAGGGCGCGAATTCAAGTATATGTGATATAATTGATGGATTTGATATATTTGATAGTATGGAGTTACCTTACTCGAAACAGGTGACCCATGAGAAAAACTGAGACTGCAAGCTTTGGCATTTCCTCCTCCGTCCCATCAGGCGAGCACTACGACTTCATAGTCTGTGGCGCCGGTCCTGCCGGGTCGGTCGTCGCGGCCCGTCTTGCTGAAAACCCCGCGGTTCGTGTGCTGCTGATCGAGGCCGGCGGGACCGACGACATGCCGGAAGTGATGACGCCGGCGCAGTGGCCGCTAAATCTGGGCTCCGAGCGCGACTGGGGATTCATGGCGCAGCCCAATCCGCACCTCAACGGCCGCGCGATCCCTCTGAGCATGGGCAAGGTGCTTGGCGGCAGCTCCAGCATCAACGTGATGGTCTGGGCCCGTGGTCACAGGAACGACTGGGAGCATTTTGCGTCGGAAGCGGTCGATCCGGCCTGGGGCTACGAGTCCGTGCTTGGCATCTACCGCCGCATCGAGAACTGGCAGGGCGCGCCAGACCCGGTGCGGCGCGGCAGCGCCGGTCCGGTGTTTGTCGAGACGGCCGTCGACCCGCAACCGGTGGCCCTGGCGATGGTCGAAGCCGGCAAGTCGCTGGGGCTGCCGGGCTACGACACGCCAAACGGCAAGATGATGGAGGGTCGTGGCGGCGTCGCGATTTCCGACCTGATCGTGCGCGACGGCCGACGCATATCGATCTTCGGCTCCTATGTGCGTCCATGCCTGGGACAGCCCAACCTCACGGTGCTGACCCACGCCGTGGTCAGCCGGTTGCTATTTTCGGGGACGTCGGTGGTCGGCGTCGAGGTGATCTGTGGTGCGGAGCGGCGGCGCTATTTCGCGGATCGCGAGGTCGTGCTGTCACTTGGTGCGCTCCATACGCCGAAACTTTTGATGCAGTCGGGCATCGGCCCGGAGCAAGAGCTCGGGCGGCATGGCATCGCGGTGGTTCAGCATCTGCCCGGTGTCGGCCAGAACCATCAGGACCATGTCTCGTTCAATTGCGTCTTCGAGCAGCATCGACCAGGAGGGGTCGGCTACGGCGGCTCGGAAGCGACCTTGTACTGGAAGAGCGATGCCAGCCTCGATCTGCCGGACCTGTTTCACTGCCAGGCCGAATTCGCGGTTGCCAGCCCCGAGACGGCGGCGGCGGGCCTGCCGGCGCATGCCTGGACGGTGTTCGCGGGCCTGGCGCACCCGAAAAGCCGGGGCGAGGTCCGCCTGTCGGGCTCCGAAGTCGCTGATCCAGTGCTGATCAACGCCAACACCCTGTCGCATCCCGACGATCTCCGGAAGGCGAGAACCACCATCGAACTGTGCTGCGAACTCGGCCGCAGCGCGGCGTTCGACGGGCTCGTGAAACGCGAGGTGCGGCCGGGCAAATGCGACGCCGCCGGCATGGACGACTTCATCCGCCGAGCCGCCGTTACCTACTGGCATCAGTCGTGCACCGCCAAGATGGGCCGCGACGCGATGTCAGTCGTCGACCACCGGCTGAAGGTCTATGGCATCGACAGGTTGCGGATCGCCGATGCGTCGATCATGCCGGACGTCACCAGCGGCAACACGATGGCGCCTTGCGTGGTGATCGGCGAACGCGCGGCGGAGATGATCAAGGCTGCGTACCGGCTTTGACCGGACGCGGAGCCTCGATCGGCTCCGGCGTGCGGAAATGCAGCGATCCCCGGCCGGCCTGCAGGCCGGCCCGGGTTGAGGCGGCCCGGTGGCCTTTTCCAGCCGCATCCCTTGCTGTAGAACCCGGCCAACCATCCACCACCGCACCGCAAGAGGGCACCCATGACCGCCATCGTCGACATCATCGGCCGCGAAATTCTCGACAGCCGGGGCAATCCCACGGTCGAGGTCGACGTCGTGCTGGAAGACGGGTCGATGGGCCGCGCGGCGGTGCCGTCGGGAGCCTCCACCGGCGCCCACGAGGCGGTCGAACTGCGCGACGGCGACAAGGGCCGTTATCTCGGCAAGGGCGTGCTGAAGGCGGTCGACGCCATCAACAGCGAGATTTTCGACGCCATCGGCGGCATGGACGTCGAGGACCAAGTCCAGATCGACCAGATCATGATCGACCTCGACGGCACCCCGAACAAGTCGCGGCTCGGCGCCAACGCCATCCTCGGCGTTTCGCTCGCCGCCGCCAAGGCCGCCGCAGAATCGTTCGACATGCCGCTGTACCGCTATGTCGGCGGCACCTCGGCGCGGACCCTGCCGGTGCCGATGATGAACATCATCAATGGCGGCATGCATGCCGACAACCCGATCGACTTCCAGGAATTCATGATTATGCCGGTGGGCGCGGCGACTTTTGCCGAGGGCCTGCGCTGCGGCGCCGAGATCTTCCACACGCTGAAGAGCGAGCTGAAGAAGGCCGGCCACAACACCAATGTCGGCGACGAGGGCGGCTTCGCGCCGAACCTGAAATCGGCGGATGAGGCCCTCGACTTCGTCGTGGCCGCCATCAACAAGGCCGGCTACAGCGCCGGCAAGGACGTCATGCTGGCGCTGGACTGCGCCGCCACCGAATTCTTCAAGGACGGGGCTTACGTCTACGGCGGCGAGAACAAGACCCGCAGCGCCTCGGAGCAGGCCAAGTATCTCGCCGACCTCGTGTCGCGCTACCCGATCGTGTCCATCGAGGACGGCATGTCCGAAGACGACATGGACGGCTGGAAAGAGCTCACCGACCTGATCGGCAAGAAGTGCCAGCTGGTCGGCGACGACCTGTTCGTCACCAACGTCCTGCGCCTTGCCGACGGCATCAAGGCCGGCCGCGCCAACTCGATCCTGATCAAGGTCAACCAGATCGGCACGCTGACGGAAACGCTCTCCGCCATCGAGATGGCCTACAAGGCCGGCTACACCGCGGTGATGTCGCATCGCTCGGGGGAGACCGAAGACTCGACCATTGCCGACCTCGCGGTCGCCAGCAATTGCGGGCAGATCAAGACCGGCTCGCTGTCGCGCTCCGACCGTATCGCCAAGTACAACCAGCTGCTGCGCATCGAGCAGCAGCTCGGCACCCAGGCGAAATATGCCGGCAAGGCGGCGCTGAAGGCGCTGGCCTGAGCCGATCGTCGTCGACCCTGAACCAAAAAACGCCGCCCGCGATCTGCGGGCGGCGTTTTTCTTTGATACGTGCTGGCGTGGTTTACTGCGGCGCCGCCGAGGCCTGTGCGCCTTTTGACTTGGCCGACCTGATGGACTTGCGGTGACCACTGCCGCCGCCTGCTGCAGCAAGGGCGCGCGCGATGGCCTGGCGCTGCAGGCCGTCGTCCTTGTCGACCGAGAAGTGGTTGGTGGTGCTGCTCTCGTCGACGTTGGCGATCTTGCCCTTGTAGCGCGCGTCGGCAGGGGCGACCGCCTGGCCCCAGCCGGCGGGCACGTAGTAATTCACGATCTGCTTCACATTGTTCGGCACCGGATCCGGCGACACCGGATCGAAGTTGACGATCAGCGCCACGGGGATGTTCTGGGCTGCGAGCTTGCGGGCGACCGAGATGGTGGCATCGGCACCGGCCGAATGGCCCATCAGGATGATCGGCTCGCGATTGCCGGCGCGGTATTGCGCGATCACGTCGTCGGCAACGCTGCTCCACGTGGTGTGGTTGGCCACGGTGGTGCCTTCGCCGGCGGCTTCCAGCTTGTAGGCGATCTGGTCCATGCCGAGCGAGAACACGTTGAAGATGCCGCGGAACAGATAGACATGACCGGGCCGGCGGCCGGCTGCGGCCTGCGCATCGGCGGAGCCGGCGAGCGGGGCGGCAAACAGCGCCGCGAGAATCAGCAAAACGGAGGCAGGGCGAAACCGGGACGTCCGCGCGGTGCCCAGGAGACGGATCGGCATATGGCTCTTCTTTCCTCGGAACAGAAACTCGCGACATGTTCAGACATGGTGCGGGCAGGTCAATCTTATACCATGGCCCAATCCCCGATTTGTGATGGGCGTTGCCTGAAAAACAGGGCTGTGTGGCACGCGGGCGACAAACGGTTGCGCCGCGCGCAGGATGGGCGCAGTCAGCTTTGTGACGCGCGGCAAATTTGCTAAGCAGCGGCCGACGCAAAGCGTGATGAAATCTGGAGCAGGCGGGAAATGATCGCGCGGCGGCATGTCTTCCATATCGGCGGCTACGATCCGATTCTTCCGGACACGCAGCTGGCGCGGTTCCGCCGTTCGCTGTCGAGTTTCGAGAAGACCTGGCACGTGTCGGCGCAGGCGGCAGGCGTTCCGGAGGCCAGCACGGTCAGCGCGACCTGGCAGGCCGAGAGTTCCGGGCCGAACTGGCGCACCCACACCACCTACGAGATGCTGCGCTGGGACGACCTGATCCTGCAGGACCATGCGCGCAGCCCGCTGTCGCGGCTCGGCGCCGCCATGGTGACGCTGGGAGACTGGATCGCCACCGGCACGCTGTTCCGCTTCATTTATGCGAGCTGGAAATATTCCGGCTTCTTCCTGTTCCCGTATTTGTGGGTTGCCGGCTTCGCGCTGGCCGGCATCGCCTTTGGCGGTGCTCTGGCCTGGCTGATCGGTCTGCACGGCGCGCTCGCCTGGCTGGCCGGCGCGGTTGTCGCCGTCGCCGTGTTCGCCGCGCTGTTGAACCATTACGGCTGGAAGAAGCCGATCAACCACGTGTTCGATGACTGGATCTTCTCGCGGCAATATGTGCGCGGCCAGCGCCCGCTGATGGACGCGCGCGTCGAGGCCTTCGCCCAAGCCATCGTTGCACGGGCGCAGGAGGCCGATGTCGACGAGATCGTCATCGTCGGCCATTGCCTCGGTGCCGCGCTGGTCATGGAAAGCGTGGCGCGCGCGATGGCGATCGATCCCGATCTGATGCGCCACGGCCCGACCATCAACGTGCTTACCGTCAGCGCGACGATTCCGAAATTCGCGCTGCATCCCGCCGGCACCAAAGTGCGCGCTGCCACCCGGATCGTAGCCGACACGGCGACGATCCCGTGGACCGAATATCACGCGCGCGATGATGCGATCAGCTTCTACCGCTTCGATCCGGTGACGTTGAAACGTGTCGGCCGCGAGCGCGGCGAGAGCCGTCCCAATATCCGCCGCGTGCAGATGCACAGCATGATGAGCCCGGACTCGTTCAAGCGGCACCGCTTCAACTTCATGCGGCTCCACTATCAGATGGTAATGGGCAACGACCAGCGCGCGCCCTACGATTACTGCATGGTGGTGTGCGGCCCGCTGCCGTTCGGCGAAATCACCGGCATTGAGGGTGGCGTCGGCCGTTTCGGCCCCGACGGCGCGCTGTTGACGACGGATGCACCAACTGCGAACACGCCGCCGCAGCAGCTGCGGGCAGGGGCTTCGGTGAATGCCGCCTGACGCCGCGAACGGACCGATATGACCGCGTCAACACTGGGAACATATGTCTGGGCGATCGGCATGATCGCCTGGTTCATCATCCGCTACCCCTATGCCCGCAAGGCGCGGCGCACCGCTACGGCGCGCGCGGTCGGCTGGAGCCGCGAGCGCGTGCTGCTCGGCGTTGCCGCCCTCGGCCTGTTCGTCGTGCCGTGCATCTGGCTGGCGACGGGCTGGCCGCGCCAGGCCAATTATGAGCTGAACTTCGCGGCGGTGATCGTCGGCGCGCTGGTCTACGTGCTGTCGCTGTGGCTGTTCCGGCGCTCGCACAAGGACCTCGGCCGGCAGTGGTCGGCCAGCCTCGAGATCCGCGAGAGCCATCAGATCGTGCGCGTTGGCGTGTATCGCCGCATCCGCCATCCGATGTACGCCTCGTTCTGGCTGTGGGCGCTGGCGCAGGCGTTCCTGCTGCCGAATGCGGTGGCGGCGCTGAGCGGGCTGGTGGCGATCGGCATCCTGTTCTTCACGCGCATCGCCCATGAAGAGCGCATGCTCACCGAGGCCTTCGGCGACGACTACCGCGTCTATATGCGCGAGACCAAGCGGATTATTCCGGGTATCTACTAGGCGTTTTACCGTCACGCGTTCAGAATTTGGAGAATTGCCATGAGTGCCGACACCGTCACCGGTCTTCAATTGCGCTCGCTGATCAAGAGCAGCGGCGAACTCGAAATCTCGCTGGCCAAGCTCACAATCCCGGCCCTCGAACCCGATGAAGTGCTGGTCCGCATCGAGGCCTCGCCGATCAATCCGTCCGACCTCGGCCTGCTGCTCGGCGCCGCCGATCCGGCAACGGCCAAATCGGCCGGTACCGCCGACGCGCCCCTGGTCACCGCCACCGTGCCGCAGGCGGCGATGAGGTTCATGGCGCCGCGGCTCGACGAGTCGATGCCGGTCGGCAACGAGGGCGCCGGCATCGTCGAGAAAGCCGGCGCGTCGGACGGGGCCAAGGCGCTGCTCGGCAGGACCGTCGCGCTGATCGGCGGCGCGATGTACGCGCAGTACCGCGTGATGAAAGCGAAGGATTGCCTGGTGCTGCCCGAGGGCACGACGGCGGCCGAAGGCGCGTCCGCCTTCGTCAATCCGCTGACCGCGCTCGGCATGGTCGAGACCATGCGGCGCGAAGGTCATACGGCGCTGGTACATACCGCCGCCGCCTCCAATCTCGGCCAGATGCTGAACCGGATCTGCCTCAAGGACGGCATCGACCTCGTCAACGTGGTGCGCAGCGAGGCGCAGGAGAAGCTGCTCCGCGAACTCGGTGCCAAATACGTCGTCAACTCGGCGGCGCCGTCGTTCATCGAGGATCTCACCGCGGCCGTCACCGCCACCAACGCCACACTGGCTTTTGACGCCACCGGCGGCGGCAAGTTGCAGGGCCAGCTCATCACCGCGATGGAAGCCGCTGCGGTCAAGGCGATGAAGGTCTACAGCCGTTACGGCTCGACCACCCACAAGCAGGTCTATGTCTACGGCCGGCTGGAGTCGAAGCCGATCGAGTTCTCGCCGACCTTCGGCATGGCCTGGGGCATGGGCGGCTGGCTGCTGTTTCCGTTCCTGCAGAAGATCGGCGCCGCCGATGCCCAGCGCCTGCGCGAGCGCGTCGCGGCCGAATTGAAAACGACCTTCGCCAGCAAATACACCAAGGTGATCTCTCTTCAGGAGGTGCTGCAGCTCGACAATCTGCAGGCCTATGCCAAGCGCGCGACCGGCGAAAAATTCCTGATCAATCCGAACAAGGCAGGATGACCCCACTCGATCAAGCGGCGGCCGCGGCCGCGCCAACCGGATCCGGCGTCTTGTTGCGCCATCCACCGTATCTCTTCTACGTCTGGTCCCGCTGCTTCTCGCGTTTCTCTTCGCAGATTGCTGCGGTCGCCGTGGGCTGGCAGGTCTACGACATGACCGGCAGTGCGTTTCAGCTCGGCATGGTCGGGCTGGTGCAATTCCTGCCGATGCTGTTGCTGGTGTTCGCCGGCGGCCATGCCGCCGACCGTTACGACCGCCGCCGCGTGGTCCAGGTCTGCCAGATCGTGCAGGGGCTGGTCGCCGGCTATCTGGCCTGGGGCAGCTTTGCCGGCTGGATCACGGTGCCGGAGATTTTTGTCGCGGTCGCATTGTTCGGTGCAGCGACCGCTTTCGAGAGCCCCGCCAGTTCGGCGCTTCTGCCCGGCGTGGTGCCGGAAGGCACGCTGCAGAAGGCTACCGCCCTCACCACCGGGACCGGGCAGCTCGCCATGATCGGCGGACCGGCACTGGGCGGCATCGCCTATGCGGTGTCGACGGGCTTGCCCTATGCGCTGATGGCCGGTTTCTGGGTGATCGGCGGCATCCTGAACAGCGCTATCAAGCTCGACCGTGCCATCGCCGCCAAGGAGCCGCCGAGCCTCAAGGCATTGTTCGCCGGCGTCGGTTTTGTCCGTAGCAATCCCGCGATCCTCGGCACCATTTCGCTCGATCTGTTCGCGGTTCTGCTGGGCGGCGCCACGGCGCTGCTGCCGATCTATGCCCGCGACATCCTGCACACCGGTCCGTGGGGACTTGGGATCCTGCGCGCCGCTCCCGCGGTCGGCGCACTGCTGATGACCATCGTGCTGGCGCGCACGTCCATCAATCGCCGGGTCGGGATGCGCATGTTCCAGGCGGTGATCGTGTTCGGCATCGCTACCGCGGTGTTCGCCGTCTCGCAGTTCGTCTGGCTGTCGCTGATCGCGCTGCTGATCATGGGTGCCGCCGACACCGTAAGTGTGGTGATCCGGGTCTCGCTGGTGCAGCTGCAGACGCCTGACCACATGCGCGGCCGGGTCGGCGCGGTCAATTTCCTGTTCATCAACGCCTCCAACCAGCTCGGCCAATTCGAGAGCGGCGTCACCGCCGCCCTGTTCGGCACCATGCCCGCCGCGCTGCTTGGCGGCCTCGGCACGGTGGCGGTGGCGCTGCTGTGGATGAAGCTGTTCCCAACCCTGCGCGATGTGGAGCGGCTGGAGTAGCCGCGCCGTTCAACCTCCGCTCATTTCGCAGCGACCTCATCGCCGGCGGCTTCCACGACCTGCGGAAGCTCTGGGCTCGCGGGCAACAATGGTTCGACAATGTTGAACAACACGTAGTTGGTGATGCGGCCGAACGTGGACTGCGGCAGCGTGCGCTTGAAATGCCCGGTCGTCGGCGCGATACACAACGGCGCCATCAGCACACCGTATGTCAACGCCTTGCCCGCGAGCAGGCGGCCTTCCTTGTCGACGACCGATTGCTCGCCCTGTGTCTCGACGGCGCGCTTGACGATGTCCTTGATATCGTCAGCCGTCGCTTTCGCGCTGGCTGATAATTTGTTCTGTGCGTCACGGTCGAGCTTGTATTCGGCGGTGGCGTTCAGAATCTTCTGCCCCTGACACACATAAAAGCCTGCATGGATGTAGCGCATCACGATCTCGCTGCATTGCGGCTTCTTCATCAGCTTGGTGAATATAAGCTCATTGGACCCAAGCGGAATTTCCTGCAGATTGACGTCGGTCAGGGACGATCGCACTTTCACAACATAGCTGTTGTCGACGTTGCCATTGAGCAGCCAGCCGAGGTCGATATTCACGCCGGTGGCGAGTTTGCCATTGCGCTCGAGAGTTTCCTGCATCTCCAGACTGCGCGAGGTTGTCACGGATTCGTCGAGGTCGCTGCGGTCGGCATGGCAGATCGCCCTGAAATCTCGCACTTTCGAATCGACGTAATAGAGGGATCCCACAGGCATCAATGTAGACGGCGGTGTGACGGGGATGAACCCGTAGCCTCGCAACGAGTCACCAAGTGCGTCGTCGCTCGGGACGCTGAGATAATAGGCCGCGGCCGGGACGGTGATCGTTGTCGCAGCGACAGCCAGCGCAAGCACGGTCGTCAATTTCATGACTTCCTCCACCCAGGTTGTCTTGCTTATCGAGACAGCTCATTTGCCGGGACAGCATGCGGGGCCGCATTTGGAATAGCCGGCAGGGCAGGCGAACAACGGGGTGGCGATACAGGTCGCGGTAACAATCGTCGCGATGAGACCGAAAATCCGGAAGATACGCATGGCCTTCTCCTGTTTGCGAAAACTGGAACGGCACTTCCTCTAACCGACTGGATCATTGCAGGGTCTGTAGTGGAGGCGCGGGAGCCGGTTCATTGCGCTGCGTCACATTTCCGTAATCAACATGGAGCTGGCCATCCCAAATTGGTGAAGCGGTGCTGGCGGGGACGGGAGCCGCCGCCCAGGCAAAAGTGCGGTTCAGCGCTCCGCATAAGCAAGTCTGACGCTGAGCGCGGCAAACGCACTGGCAAAGGTTCGACGCATCCATGTCAGCACGCGCGGTCGCGAGATGACGTGATCGCGGATCGAGGCGGCGAACAGGCCGTAGATGGCAAACACGACGAAGGTCATCACCATGAAGATCGCGCTCAGCAACAGCATGCGTACCAGCGCGGCGGGTTCGTCCGCATGGATGAACTGCGGCAGGAACGCCAGAAAGAAGATCGAGAGTTTGGGGTTCAGGATGTTGATCAGGATCGCGGTGGTGATCACCTGCCGCGGCGAGCGCGCGGCGACGTCGGTCTCGACCTTCAGCGCGCCGTGTTCCTGCAACGTGAGCCACGCCATATAAAGCAGGTAGGCGACGCCGCAATATTTCAGCGCCTGAAACGCGACCCCGCTGGCGTGCAGCAGCGCAGCGAGGCCGCAGATCGCCGCCGCGATGTGCGGGAC
>JBEVEC010000153.1:0-49887 GCA_040512975.1 Tardiphaga sp.
CACGCCGCGGATCGGCTCGATCGTCGCGTACGGCAGCAGCAGCTCGATATTGCCGCCGCGGTCTTCCATGTCGATGTGCAGCCGCACCAGGATCGCGGCATTGGCCGGGCGGCTGATGGCGGCGAAGCGCGGGTTGGTTTCCAGCCGGTCGATGCTGAAGGTCACCGGCGACAGTGGCCGGAACGCCTGTTCGGCGTCGGAAAGCACCACTTCGATCAGCCGCTTCACCAGATTGGTTTCGATGGTGGTGTAGGGGCGCCCTTCGATGCGCAGCGACGCCTGGCCGCGGCGGCCGCCCAGCAGCACGTCGATCATCGAATAGATCAGGCTGGAATCGACGGTGGCGAGACCGAAGTTCTCCCACTCTTCCGCCTTGAACACGCACAGCACCGCCGGCAGCGGAATCGAATTCATGTAGTCGCCGAAGCGCACCGAGGTGATCCGGTCCAGCGAGACTTCGACATTGTCCGAAGTGAAATTGCGCAGGCTCGTGGTCATCAACCGCACCAGACGGTCGAACACGATTTCGAGCATCGGCAGACGCTCATACGACACCATCGAGGAGTCGATGATGGCGCGAATGCCGGAGTTTTCGTCGAGATTGATCTCATTGACGCTGAAGCCGAGGAGATTGTCGATCTCCTCCTGCGACAGCACGCGTTCGCCGCCGTTCTTGCCGCCGCCGAGATCGCGGCCGCCATCTTCCACCATGGCGGCCCATTGCTCGGCCATGGTGCCGGTAAGTTCGTTTTCGGCAGCAGCTCTCGCGGCCTCTTCGGGATCCTCTGAATCCAGAGACGCTTCCCATTCGGCGGCAATTGCGTCCTGATCGACCTGTTCGGTAGACATCAGCTTGAAGTCCCAGTCCTCACTGAATGAGGATTTCCTTGAACAGAACGGCGTTGACCTGGTTGGGCGCGATCGCCGCATTGACGCGGCGGGTGAGTTCTTCCTTGAGCCTGAACAGGCCCACGGAGCCGTTGAGGTCGCTGGAGCGCAGCTCGCGCAGATAGGTCTGGAACATGTCGGTGATGCGCGGCATCGACGGCGTAATCTTTTCGACCAGCGGCTGCTCCTTCACTTCGAGCACGATCTTGGCCTTGAGATACTGCACGCGATCGCCCGGATTGCCGGCGAGGTTCACCAGGATCTCGGGGACGTCGATGAAGGCCAGCGGCTTCACTTCCACCTTGGCTTCGGCGTGATTGTCCTTGGGATGACTGAACAGGAAGAAATAGGCGCCGCCGCCCGCCGCGAGCACCAGCACCACGACGATGATCGCGATCAGCTTGAACTTGCTCTTAGGCGCGGCCGCTTCGTCTGCGGTCGGCACGCCGTCCAATGTATCCGTATCCGCCATCGTCTGCCCGTCCGGGAGGAGATCGGCTCGGCGCGATGGCGGCTTCACGAAATTCGAATGAAAGCTGCCGGCGCGAAAGGCCCTGTTAACCATAACGCTAGGTCGCAATGGTTAACGGAACCTTTCGGCGGGCTGTCCGACTAGGAAAATTCTGCCGACAGATATGGTCAACAACACCTTTCTGCCGCCCTGCCCGGCCGGTAGCTTTATCCTAAGCTATTGATAAGACGGCATTTTAGGCGTTGGCACGGGTTTCGCTACTCCTTCTGTGAACCGCGGCTTGGGAGAGCTTGAGCGGTTCACGGGATCCACGGTCAGCCTGGGAGGGCGGGTCGCGGAGCTTAGGGGAGATCAACCGATGGAGAATGCACTTCTCGTCGGCCTGTCGCGCCAGATGACGCTCGAGCGTCAGATGGATGTCGTCGCCAACAATCTTGCGAACGTGAACACCGCCGGCTTCAAGGGTGAGAAGTCGCTGTTCGAGGAATATCTCAGCCCGGGCGCCCGCGAGGACAATTTCCGCGGCCGCGATCGCCGCGTCTCCTTCGTGCAGGACCGCGCCACGCTGCACGACATGGTGAGCGGTCCGGTCGAGCAGACCAAGAACCCGCTCGACGTCGCCATCAAGGGCGACGCCTTCTTCGCCGTGCAGACCGCCGGCGGCGAGCGCTACACCCGCGACGGCGGCATGCAGATCAACAACCAGGGCCAGCTGGTCAACGTCGCCGGCGCGCCGGTCTTGGGCACCAACGGCCCGATCGTGTTCCAGCAGACCGACCACGACATCAACATCTCGCCCGACGGCACCGTGACCGTGCTGGAAGGCACCAACCGGGTCGACTCGGTACGCGGCAAGCTGCGCATGGTCTCGTTTCCCCAGGCGCAGCAACTCCTAAAGGACGGCAACAACCTGTTCGCGGCCCCCACCGGCGTCACGCCGCAGGCCTCGACCACCGCGACCGTCAATCAGGGCTTCATCGAAAAGTCGAACGTCAATTCGGTCACCGAAATGACGCGCATGATCGACGTCAGCCGCGCCTACACGAACATCTCGGCGATGTTGAACGCGCAGGCCGACCTGCAGAGGTCGGCGATCACCAAACTCGCTGACGTTCCGACCTAAGGACCCCAACCATGCGCGCTCTTTACACCGCAGCGACGGGGATGGCGGCCCAGGAACTCAACGTCCAGGTCATCTCCAACAATATCGCCAACATGCGTACCACCGGCTACAAAAAGCAGCGGGCCGCATTCCAGGACCTGATCTACGACCACATCACCCGCGTCGGCGCCCAGGCGTCGGACCAGGGCACGATGATCCCGGTCGGCGTCGACATCGGCGGCGGCGTGAAGACCGTCGGCACCCCGCGTTTGATGACCCAGGGCACGCTGTCGACCACCGGCGGCGACCTCGACGTCGCCGTGCGCGGCGAGGGCTTCTTCAAGATCCAGATGACCGACGGCACCTTCACCTATACCCGTGACGGTACGTTCTCGCTGGACTCGCAGGGCCGCATCGTCAACGCCCAGGGCAACCTGCTGCAGCCGACCATCACCGTTCCGACGGGCGCCTCGCAGCTCACCATCAATGCCGGCGGCTCGGTCTCGGTGCTGGTGCCCGGTTCGACCACGCCTACCGTGCTCGGCACCATCAGCCTGACGCGCTTCATCAACAAGGCCGGCCTCAGCCCGATCGGCGACAACAATTTCGTGGAATCGCCGGCCTCCGGCGCGCCGCAGGACGGCGTCGCCAATGCCGACGGCTTCGGCGATCTGCAGCAGCGCAATCTCGAACAGGCCAATGTCGAAGTCGTCACTGAAATCTCCGACCTGATCGCCGCCCAGCGCGCCTACGAGATGAACGCCAAGGTGATCAGCGCCGCCGACCAGATGCTGCAGTCCGCATCCGCCATGTTCCGCTGAGGACGATGATCATGACCATCACCATGCGCTCCCTGCTGCTGGCCTCCGCGCTGCTCACCGCCGGCGCCACCGCGGCGCTCGGCCAGGCCCGCACCGGCGACCCGATCGCAGCACCCGTGCTGCGCGCCAATGTCGTCGTCACCGGCGACGTGGTGCGGATCGGCGACGTGATCGACAATGCCGGCCCGACCGCGAACATCGCGATCTACCGCGCCCCCGATCTCGGCACCATCGGCACGCTGCCGACCGCCCAGGTCATCGCGGCGCTGCGCGCGCATCAGGTGATCGGTGTCGACACCGGCGACCTGCGCACGATTTCGGTAACCCGGCAGTCGCGCAGCATCGACTCCCGCGACATCCAGAATGAGATCGCCTCCGCGCTCGAGCATCGCAACGGCCTCGGCGACGGCGCCAACCTTACGGTGACCTTCGACAACGACGTCCAGACCCTGCAGCTCGACGCTGCCAACACCGGCGCGCTGGAGCCCGTCGCGACGCGCTACGACACGCGTAGCGGGCGCTTCGACATCACCTTCACGATCGGCAACGACAACAACGCGCCGGCGATGAAGCTGCGCTTCACCGGCACCGCCATCGAGACCGTCGAAGCCGCCGTGCTGGCCCGCGCCCTTGATCGCAATGAAATCGTCAAGGCCTCCGACGTCATCGTCGAGCGGCGGCCGAAATCCGAAGTCGGCAATGACGCCGCGACCCGCGACCGCGCCGTCGGCCTCCAGACCCGCCGCGCGCTGCGCGCAGGACAAGCCATCCGCGTCGCCGATCTCGCCAAGCCGGACCTCGTGGTGCGCGACCAGCCGGTGACCCTGATCTACGAGTCCGCCGGACTGTACCTCACCATCCGCGGCAAGGCCGTGGAGTCCGGCACCGAAGGCGACGTCGTCAATGTACTGAACCTGCAGTCGAAGCGGACCGTCGCCGGCGTCGTGGTCGGCCGCGGCCAGGTCGCCGTCTCCGCCCCGACGCCGCGCCTGCCGATGAACGCCTCTCCCAATGTTGCCCCTGCCGCCGACGCTCCCCCGGCCAAGCTCTCCCAGGCAACAGCACCGGTGGCGGTCGCCGCCAACGAACCGAAGCCCGTTTCCCGTAGAGCCGAGTAAAACCGATGTTGTCCTTCAATCGCTCGTTTTCGACCGCCGCAGCATTGCTCGCGACCGGGCTTGCCGCGTCGGGCTGCTCGTCGATCGACCGCCTCGCTTCGATCGGCGAGAAGCCGGCGCTGAGCGCGATCGAGAACCCGACGGCGCAGCCCGGCTACAAGCCGGTGCAGATGCCGATGCCGACGCCGGAAGTCGCGTCCTACAACGCCAACTCGCTGTGGCGCAACGGATCGCGCGCCTTCTTCAAGGACCAGCGCGCGCGGCAGATCGGCGACATCCTCACCATCACGGTGAACTTCACCGACAAGGCCAATATCGCCAACGAAACCCAGCGCAGCCGCACCTCGTCGGAAGATTCGGGCATCACCGATTTCGCCGGCAGCAAGCTGCTCAGCGGCTCCGCCGCATCGGTGCTGCCGGGCCGCCTGCTGAGCGCCGACGGCTCCTCGTCGAGCGACGGCAAGGGCTCGGTGGCGCGCCAGGAAAACCTGCAGACCAGCGTCGCCGCCGTGGTCACACAGCTATTGCCCAACGGCAACCTGGTGGTCGAAGGCAAGCAGGAGATCCGCGTCAATTACGAAATCCGCGAACTGATCGTGGCCGGCATCGTGCGTCCGGAGGACATCCAGAGCGACAACACCATCGACAGTTCGAAGATCGCGCAGGCCCGCATTGCCTATGGCGGCCGCGGCCAGATCACCGACGTCCAGCAACCGCGTTACGGCCAGCAGGTGATGGACGTGCTGCTGCCGTTCTAACGCTCACGAGCTCCCACATGGCATCGTGCTCCCACGCGATGCGGTGTACCAAGCGACGACCTCCGGCAGCTCCCCTGCCGGGGGTCGTTGTTGTTTGGGGGAAGAAGATGCCGTAGCCCGGATGGAGCGTAGCGCAATCCGGGACTCACCCATCGCAGAGCCGCTGTCCCGGATTGCGCTACGCTCCATCCGGGCTACAGGTCACGCCTTGAAATCGACCGTCACACGGCCGAGGCCAGACAACTCCAACACGACATCATCGCCGGGACTGAGCCAAATCGTCTGCACCAGGCTGCCGGTCAGCACGAACTCACCCTTGCGCAACGCTCTGCCGTGAGCGGCAAGATGATTGGCGAGCCAGGCCAGCGCATGATGCGGATGGCCGAGCACATCGGCGCCGGTGCCGCGCCCGGTCTCCACGCCGTTGATAACAGCGCGGCCGACGACCGAGGTGAGATCCGGCGCCTGCGCGCGCGGCACGGCCATGCCAAGTACGCAGCCGGCGGCAAAGAAATCATCCGCGATCAGCGTCGCGGCATCCATGCCGCGCCAGTCGGCATAGCGGTCGTCGACGATCTCGATCGCGGGAAAATACGCCTCGATGAATGGCGCGACATTGTCCGCGGTGAACGGCTCGGCGGAGGCCACGAGATCGCTGCCCATCCGCACGGCGATCTCGCATTCGACACCGACGCGGACGTAGTCGCCGTAACGCAGCGACGCGCCGGAGGCGTGCACGCCGGCCATGTAGAGACCGCCGGCGCAAGGGTGTTCGATGCCGAGATAGTGCTGCATGACGGCGCTGGTGCAGCCGATCTTGTAGCCGACCTGGGCGCCGAAATCCGGCGACAGCAGATGGTGCAGCGCGTCCTGGACGCGGTAGCCGTCGGCCTCGTCATGCGGGACGCCGTCGGGCGGCAGCGGCGCCAGTGCGGTGCGGTTGAGGCGGACGTATGCGAGGATTTCGGCGATCGCCAGATGCTTTTCCATCATGTCCCCCACCGGCCGACGCTGGCGCGCCGTTCAGGACAAAGAGGTAGCGGCGTCTGCCGGGCTTGGCAATGCAGAGGCGATCGGCGCGTCGGCTAGCCAAACACCCGGGTGAGATCCTCATGCAACCGCCGCATGCCGGCGGGACCGGTGAAGATTTCCTTCACCTCGGCCAGCGCTTCGGTGGTCAGGCTTTCCTCGGACCGCGCACCTAGGGCCGCCGTGGCCAGAATACGCGATGCGATGGCTGCCTGGTTGCACGACGTCCGGTGCTGCGCCGGCACTTTGGCGACCACCTTCTGCAGCACGTTCCGCATTAAGGCGATGGTGTCGGGATCGTAAGATGCGGCAAGGGGCATGGGTTTGTCCTCCCGTTTTGTTATCGTTATCTTTAAAGCCATTGCCAGATCGTTGCGCTCATATTTGCGTGTTTAACGATCGGGCAGATCTTTGGGTGCGACTGTATATGCGTGTCGAAGTGTGACAGTCGTGTCATCTGAGACTCGAATATCGGAAGAAAATCGGACCGAAACGGTATCACGCTGCTGCGTTGGGAAATGACAGATGCCGAACATCGATCGTCGCGCTCTTTTGCTGGCAGGCGCAGGCCTTCTGGCAATGCCAGGACGCGCGGCGGCGGGCGTGCCCCAGAGCGCCGAAGGTACATTCGGCGACAGTGTCGGCGTCAACGTCCACCTCAGCAGCGAGCCCTATTGCAACGACGTCGGTCGCCTGCGCCAGCGTCTTGCTGACAGCGGCATCCGGCATCTGCGCGACGAGCTGCGCCCGTCCAACGACATCGGGCAGTGGCGCGCGCTGCACGCCGATCTCGGCATCCGCTTCAATGTCGTGGTCTCGCCCGCCACCAACACGGTCGCGGAGATGATGGCCTATCTCGACGCGCTCGGCCTCCCCTGCGTGTCCGCCATCGAGGGCCAGAACGAAGGCGACAGCGACTGGTTCATGTCGCTGCCGCTCGCCAAGCCCGACTGGACCAAGACGGTGATCGACTATCAGAAGGCATTTCATCAGGCCCTGCGCGCACGCCCGGATACCCAGGCGCTGCCGGTCCTGTCGCCGAGCGTGATCGACTGGAAGCCCGCCGACGCCGTGTTGCTGCGCCCGGCCGCCGACTTCTGCGACATCGTGGCGCTGCATCCCTACGTGCAGCGCGGCCAGGAGCCGGAAACCAATGACGACTACGCGTCGATCGCCTGGTACCTGCACCACATGCGCGACGCCTTCAAACCGGGCGCTGCGGTGATGGCGACCGAGACCGGTTATTGCAATGCCATTACCACGCCGGGCAGCGGCGTCTCGGAGCGCGCCGCTGCGATCTATCTGCCGCGCATGCTGCTGAACAACTATCAACTCGGGATACGCCGCAGCTTCATGTATGAATTCATGAACGGCGGCACCGATCCCAAAGACGGCGAGCAGAACTGGGGACTGCTGCACAGCGACAGCGCGCCTAAACCGTCCTATCATGCCATCCGGCGGCTCCTCGCCGCGCTGGGCAATGCCCGCATCATGCCCGGCCTCGACAATGGATTTAATATCATGGCCCGCTCACCGCGCGCCGACCTGCGGCAGATCGCTCTGCAGGATGACGCCGGCCGCCGCATCCTCGCCCTCTGGCACGCCGCGCGCAGCTGGGATGCACCGCACGCGCGCGATATCGAGGTCGACGCGCAGCCCGTCGAGATCAACGGCGACGGACGCCCGACGGCGGCATCAATGAACATTCCCAACGACGATGACCAGTGGCGCGATCTCGTGCCATCGCAAACCGGCATCACCGTCCCCGTCGCCGACAAGGTCGTTCTGCTACGCCTGGCGTGAGCGCGCTGCATCTGCCGCAGCTCCTCGCCTTGCGGCGCTTGCAGGACGCGAACTCGTCCAGGGCATCTGTCAGGGGAGGCATATTACCTTGCTCGCCCGACCGGCAGCCCGAATGAGAGCAATAGGCAAGGATCAGCCTTAAATCGGCACGCGGTCGGAGGCCGGACACACTAGATGATCTCTTGTCGAGTGGCGCAACCGCCTTGGACAGAATTCGGCCAGCAAGAAAGATGATCCCCATGAAATTATCCGGAAAAATCGCCGTCGTGACCGGCGCATCGAGTGGCATCGGTGCCGGCATTGCAAAGGCGCTCGCGGCTGAAGGCGCCACGGTCGCCGTCAACTATTCCACCAGCCAGGCCGGCGCCGACGCTGTCGTCGCCGCGATCAAAGCTGCCGGCGGGACGGCGATGGCCATCCAAGCGGACATGAGCCGATCCGCTGACGTCGCCCGGCTGTTTGACCAGGTGATCGCCGATCACGGCAGGCTGGACATATTGGTGAACAATGCCGGCGTCGCGGTGTTTGAGATGGTCACCGACATGACGGAAGATGCTTTTCACAAGCAGTTCAACATCAACGTGCTCGGCTATTTTCTGGCGATCCGCGAAGCGGTGAAGCATTTCGGCGCCGCCGGCGGCAGCATCGTCAATATCAGTTCGATCCTCAGCACCGACCCCTATCCCGCATCGAGCGTCTATGCGGCGACGAAGGGCGCCGTGGATACCATGACCTTCGCGCTGGCCCGCGAACTCGGGCCGCGCAACATCCGCGTCAACGCGATCCTGCCGGGCCACACCAACACGCCCGCGACCGACGGCAACTTTGCCGGCGAATTCGGCAAGACGCTGATTGCCGGCACGCCGCTTGGCCGCTTCGGCGAACCCGAGGACATTGCGCCGGTCGCGGTGTTCCTGGCGTCCGAGGATTCGCACTGGGTCACCGGTGAGTCGCTTCGTGCTGCCGGCGGCGTTCGCGGCGTGGGTTACTAGCCGGCGTTCTGCTCGACGCGCGTGGCGGCGTCCGGGTCGAACCGGACGCCGCCACATGTCGACAGGTCAGGCGATCAGCGCGTGCCGGACCGGAGAGACCGACCAGCTGACCGTGGACTGATCGATCGCCGCGTGGACCGGCGAATGCGCCATCTCGGTGACAACGCCCGCTGCGGCCTTGCGGCCTGCTTTGGCCGAAGCCCAGACCAGCACGTCGACGACCGTGCCATCTGCGCGCTGGCAGATCCGGCGGGAGACGAAACCCGGCTGATCGATCAGCCAGGCATCGATGTCCTCGTTGGCCTTGATGAAGCCCCTCATGGTCAAACCGGCTGCGAGGCGGAAGGTCGTGACCTCGACGGCTTCGGTCATGACGGGTTGCCCATCCGACGGACACCCGCGGTCCCGTCCGAGATCCGCGTGTCGGCAATGGTTTCCGCAAAGCCGTTGCCGAACAGGCCGGCCGGAGTCTGGAAGCCGGGACGCCGTTCGCCAGCGAGCACCCGGCGGGCTGCCTCTGCGGAAGCCATCGGCGTGAACGTGTAGCCGTTGACGGTATCCAGCACCTCGCGGACGATCGTCCCGTCTGCGCCCGTCACTTCGACTGCCGCCTGGTAGCGGTTGGCGTCGCGCTGTTCGGCAGTCGGGCCATCGGGCCATGCCGACATGTCTCCGTCAGGAAATGCGCCTCCTGATACATGAACGAAGGTCTCGATGTCTGGAATGGTCGTTGCGCGGTGGATGGTCAGAAGATCCGACAGCGTCACCGGAAAGCAGGACGCGGCGCCTGCGCCGAAATCGAAGTCCCGAAGCTCCTGCGGACTGCGGGCCACCAGTTTTCCTCCGACCAGCCGGAGGCAGTCGGTCATGTTTTCCGTAGCGCTAATGGCCGATCCCCGCGACATCGGGCCCGTCACATGAAGCGCGATGCGGATCTGCGTCGGCTCGGCGACACGATGCGCAGCGTGCCCGGCAAGGCATCCAAGCATGGCGACGCTGCCGCCGCTGCCTGGCAACAGCAACACGCCGGCAACCTTGGCCTCCTGGTCGAGCGCGTCGGCCAACGTGTAGCTGTCGAGTTCGGCGGCGATGTCGAGATAGTCGGTGCCGCAACGGATCGCCGCCTTCATGAACGGCTTTGCCGTGCGCAGATAAGGCCCGGCGCAGTTCAGCAGAACCGAGATGCCGGAGAGCGCCGCGTCGATTCCGGCCGCGTCCTCGACGTCAAACACGCGATACTTCACGCCCAGTGTGGCGGCGAGCTGCTTGAGCGGCGCCTCGGCACGACCTGCGATGACGAGATCAAGCCGGGCGGTTTTCGCATGTTCGGCCGCCATGCGACCGGTGTAGCCGGTAGCACCGTAGATCATCATTGTTTTCATGTGCTGTTACTCTGTCGTTGGTTTCAGATGACGTAGCCGCCGGCGATCTCGATGGTCTGCGCATTGACCCACGCATTGTCATCGGACAGCAGGCTGGCGATCACACGCCCGACGTCGTCAGGCTCGCCGACGCGCCCGAGTGCGGTCTGCCCGGCCAGCAGCGTTTCGAATTCGTCATTCAGGCCACCGCCGAGCTCGGTGCGGATCGCGCCGGGCGCCACCGCATTGGCGCGGATGCGGCGCGCGCCGAATTCCTTGGCCATGTAGCGCGTCAGCACTTCAAGGCCGCCCTTGAAGGTCGCGTAAGGCGCCACGCCGGCGGTCGCCACGCGCGCCGTCGCGCTTGAAACGTTCACGATGTGGCCGCCGTCGGCCATCAGCGGCAACAGCGTCTGCGTCAGGAAGAACGGTCCCTTGAGGTGCACATTGAACAGGCCGTCGAACTCGGCCTCGCTCACCGTGGCGATCGGATTGTAGAGCCCGTAGCCCGCATTGTTGACGAGGTGGTCGAAGTCCATTCGATTCCAGTTCGCGGCAAGGGCCCCGGCGACGGCGTCGCGAAACGCTGTGAACGACGCGACATCCGCGACGTCAATTTTCAGCGCGACTGCCTTGCCTCCTTCTGCCTGCACGGCACGCACGACCTCGTCCGCACCTTCCGGATGGCTGTTGTAGGTGATGATGACATCGCCGCCGCACCGTGCGCATTGCAGGGCCATGCTGCGCCCGAGGCCGCGGCTTCCGCCAGTGATGATAGTGATTGCCATGTATCGTGCTCCGTATTGTCGATGGCTCAGAGGTACAGCGAAGCCGTGACCGACACCGTCCCCGATCCTGCCGCGATCTTGCCCATTCCTGCTTTCCGCTTGCGCCTGGCGCCGCGTTGGGCGCAGGTGACGCATGGAAACACGATTGACAGAGCTGCGCGCCTTGGCGGCGCACGCGCAGAACCGGCGCACCGAAACCGGCATCCCGCGCGTCGCCATGGTGCAGGGTCAGATTCCCGAACATCAACTGGCCGCGGTCTACGACCCGATGGTCAACCTGATCCTGCAGGGCTCGAAGTCGATGACGATCGGCGATCGCACGCTGCGCTACGATCCGGCGAGCTATTTTGTGATGTCGATCGATCTGCCCGCAGTCGGCGCGATCCATGCGGCAACGACCGGTGAGCCTTATCTCGCCGTGAGTCTGACCATCGACCCGAAAGTCGTGGCGCCGATGCTGGCGGACGCGCCGCCGCCCGATCCGTCCGCGGAGGCCAGACATGGTTTCTCGGTCGCATCGGTCACGCCCGTCATGCTCGACGCCTGGGTCCGGATGCTCCGGCTGATGGAATCTCCTGCAGACATTCCAGTGCTCGCGCCTGCCTATGAGCGGGAGATCCTATACCGCGTGCTGCAGGGTCCCCATGGCTGGATGCTGCGCGACATCGCCGTGCCGGACACCGCCCTGTCGCGGGTCCGCCTCGCCATCCAGTGGATCCGCAACAATTTTCGCGATCAGTTGCGCGTCGACAGCCTGGCCGAAATGGCTGCGATGAGCACCTCCGCCTTTCACCGCCACTTCAAGGCAGCAACTGCGATGAGCCCGCTGCAGTTTCAGAAGCAGATACGCCTGTTGCAGGCGCGCATGCTGCTGATCGCGGGAGCCCCGACGGCATCCTCGGTGGCGTTTGACGTCGGATACGAAAGCGCCTCGCAGTTCAGCCGCGAATATGCGCGCTTCTTTGGTCTGCCCCCGGCAAGCGACGTGCTCGCAGTGCAACGCTATATCGGCCGCGGCTAGTCGTCCTGCCCTTAGCTAACGTGCGGGAGCACGTCCCAGATACCAAAACGGCCGCCCGATGGGCGGCCGTTTGGTATTCGAAGCTACTCGTCGCGATAAACCTTTTCGCGCTTTTCGTGGCGCTCCTGGGCTTCCACCGAGAGCGTCGCGATCGGGCGGGCTTCGAGCCGCTTCAGCGAGATCGGCTCGCCGGTCTCTTCGCAGTAGCCGTAGGTGTTGTCTTCGATGCGCTGCAGCGCGGCGTCGATCTTGGAGATCAGCTTGCGCTGCCGGTCGCGGGCGCGGAGCTCGATCGCGCGGTCGGTTTCCGAAGACGCGCGGTCGGCAAGGTCGGGGTGATTGACGTTCTCTTCCTGCAAGGCCTGCAGGGTGATCTTCGATTCACGAAGGATTTCTTCCTTCCATGCCATCAGCTTCGCGCGGAAATATTCGCGCTGCCGATCGTTCATGAAAGGCTCTTTGTCGGAGGGGCGATAGCTTTTCAACTTGTCCAAGGCCAATCCATCTCTGCGTGCGAGGCGGCGGAAATACCGGCCGCGCCGCAGCTTATATAGCTACGTCATGTGACAGACAATAACGTGTCCGGCGCCGTCCCAAGACCCTTGGAGGCGCCTCGGGAACCCGGCCGGCGGCCGTCAGACCTGGCCGGCCTTGGCCAGCTCGACCTCCACCCGCAATTCGATTTCCGACAGCACGGCGTCGAGGCCGCCGTCGCCGGACGATTCCTTGAGTTCGGCGGCGGCGCTGCGCAGCCGGGTCAGCATCGCCGGGTTGATCGATCCGGTCAGCAGCGAGATCTTCAATTCGTCGAGCACGTCCAGCGCGCCCCGGCCGCGCTTGACCGAGCGCTTGCGCCGTTCCGTGGGGTCTTCGACACTCTGCATGGCCAAAAGCGCATCGAGGCTGTTGGCCGCGGGCGGCGCCTGCGTCGGTCGCGTCTCGGATGCGGTCGGGGCGTCGGGCAACGAAAAGCTGCTCGAGCCGGTTTTCCGGGTGCTAGACGAGGGAGATCCGAATGTGGTGCCGTTCGGCCCGTAAATGCGCATGGCGGTTCCAGCGGAAGGAGACGGCCGACGTCCGGCCTGCGGCATGTCGCCCGGATACGCAGCGGGCACAACGAACCGCATCCCGACGGTGCGCCATTGGTGGTTAATCAATCGTAAACGACCCGGCAAAATCTGCCGCAGCCGGCAGTTTCGGGCGTCGGCACGTCCCGCTGACCAGGGCGGTTTAAAAGATTTTTATCGTTATATCATGCACTTACCTCGCAAATACGCGGTGGCACAGGCCTCGCATAGGGATGGCTGGACCGTGGTCATGGGAGTGACCGCAGGACCGGGACCTCAGCGGGGAGCAGAGGATGCGTCGTTACCCTTCGACCGGATTCGTACAGGCGGCCTGCACGGCGCTGATGGCGCTGGTGCTGTCGGCTGTGTCCGCGCACGCCACGTCGCGGATCAAGGATCTGGCCAATATCGAAGGCGTGCGCCAGAACCAGTTGATCGGCTACGGCCTGGTGGTCGGCCTCAACGGCACCGGCGACACCCTCAACAACATCCCCTTCACCAAGCAGTCGCTGCAGGCGATGCTGGAACGCATGGGCGTCAACATCCGCGGGGCCACCATCCGCACCGGCAACGTGGCGGCGGTCATGGTCACCGGCAATTTGCCCGCCTTCGGCACCCAGGGCACCCGGATGGACGTCACGGTCTCCGCGCTCGGCGACGCCAAAAACCTGATGGGCGGCACCCTGCTTGTCACCCCCCTGCTCGGCGCCGACGGCAACGTCTATGCGGTGGCCCAAGGTTCGCTCGCCATCGGCGGCTTCGCTGCCGAGGGCGCCGCAGCGTCGGTCACCCGCGGCGTGCCGACGGTCGGCCGCATTGCCAACGGCGCCATCATCGAGCGCGAGATCGAGTTCGCGCTGAACCGCCTGCCCAATGTCCGCCTTGCGCTGCGCAACCCGGACTTCACCACCGCCAAGCGGGTCGCCGCCGCGGTCAACGACTTCCTCGGCAGCAAGACCGCCGAGCCGATCGACCCCTCCACGGTGCAGATGTCGATCCCGCCGGAGTTCAAGGGCAACGTGGTCGCCCTGCTCACCGAGATCGAGCAGCTGCAGGTCGAGCCGGATCTCGCCGCCAAGATCATCATCGACGAGCGCTCCGGCATCATCGTGATGGGCCGCGACGTCCGCGTCGCCACCGTGGCGGTGGCGCAGGGCAATCTGACGGTGACGATTTCCGATAGCGCAAATGTGAGCCAGCCCAACGCCCTCTCCAACGGCCGCACGGTGGTGACCCCCACCACCCGGGTCGGCGTCACCGAGGACGGCAAGAAGCTCGCTGTGGTCAAGGACGGTGTCTCGCTACAGCAGCTGGTCGACGGCCTCAACGGCCTCGGCATCGGCCCGCGCGATCTGATCGGCATCCTGCAGGCGATCAAGGCCGCCGGCGCGATCCAGGCCGACATCGAGGTGATGTGATGACCGCCATCAGCAATTCCGTCGCCGCCTACCAGGCCAAGAACCCGAGCTACAACGGCCGCCCCGATCTCGCATTGACCGAGGCGCTGACCAAAGTTTCGCCCGAGACGCAAAAGAAGATCCGGGGCCAGGCTCAGGACTTCGAAGCCATGTTCATCAATTCGATGTTCTCGCAGATGACGAGCGGCCTCAAGGGCGACGGCCCGTTCGGCGACACCGTCGGCACCGGCGCGTGGCGCTCGATGCTGACCGATCAATATTCCAAGGACTTCGCCAAGGCCGGCGGCGTCGGGGTTTCCCAGCAAGTCTATCGTTCGCTCATCATGCAGCAGGCCCAGGGTTCTTCGACCGCAGGCCAGCTCACCAACCGCGTCAGCTGATCGCAGAGGACAACGCCATGCAACACGCGCACCGTCAGCAAGCCCCGCAGCCCGTCATCGCCACGCCCCGCCCGGCCGCGACGCCGGCGGAAGCACGCCAGCTCGCCCAGGACATGATGAACGCCATGAACGACCTGCTGGCGGTGATCGACGACGAAACGGCGAAGGTGCGCAGCGGCCATATCCGCGACGCGATCCTGCTCGAGGTCCGCAAGAACGAATTGTCGCGCCGCTATATCGGGATGATCGGGCTGCTCAAGGCCAGCCAGCCTTATCTCGCCAAGGCGACGCCCGACCTGCTGTCGGCATTGCGCAAGCATCACGACGTGTTCCGCGCCATGCTGCAGGTCAACCTCACGGTGCTCGCCACCGCGCACGCCGTGTCGGAAGGCATCATCCGCGGCGTCAACACCGAACTCCAGAAACGCAACATCCCGCAGACCTACACGGCCCGCGGCCAGCAGGCACAGCCCGGCCGCGCCAACCGGACGCCGATCGTGCTCAACCGCTCGCTTTGAGCGAAGGCGTGCGATCGCAACATCAACGTGATCGGCAGGGGCTCTTCACCTCTCCCCGACGGGCAGAGGTCGGATGTCGGAGCGAAGCGACGGCATCCGGGTGAGGGGCTGTATCGTATACGGAAGAGCCCCCTCACCCGCGCGAAGACGCGCGACTCCTCCCCGGTGGGGAGAGGTGAAGAGGCTCGCGACTCGCGGCTGAACATTGCCTCGCCTTTGAATCAAATCACCGCACACATGTAAGCACCGGATTCAGCCCTCGGGTGCATGATGTCGTTTGGGAACGGGTCGGGTTCATCGAATGGTGCCAGGAGGGCTGCCATGGGTGCCGACTTCAACATCAAACCGGTGGGGGCATCGGTTGCCGCGCCAGTGATACGACCCGCGCCGGACGCGGTGCGCGAAGCCGTGCCGACGCAACTGCCGCCGGACAAGACGGTGAGCGCCGCAGCGCCCCTGCTGCAGCCGAACGTTTCGGCCGCCAATCAGCAGCAGGTCGACAGCGACCGCATCTCCAAGGGCGTCATCATCGACACCGATGCCAACGCCATCGTCTATGTGTCGGTCGACAAGAAGACCAACCAGATCGTCAATCAGTATCCTGAAGAAAGCCGCCTGCGCACCCGCGCGTATTTGCGCGCGATGGACACCGCCAAACAGAATGCCAGGACGGAAGACCGCCGTATCGAGACCGACCGCAGCGTCTAGGCGCGCGACGCCGTGGCCGTATCGAGATAGGTGCTGCCGGTGGCGGCATCCGTGACCACGTTCTTGATGGTCGCCGTGTTGGCGTAGGCGTCGCCATAATTGGCCGCGTTCAGCGTGAACTTGGTATCGCCGACGCGAAAGGTGCTGTCCTTGATCAGCACCTGCTGATACTTCACCGTCCCGCCGCTCTGATACTTCACCTGCGCGCGAAATCCCTGGACTTGCGAGACGCTGATCTCGAACTTCTTGCCGTCGGCATATTTGCCAGTCCAGCTGCCCTTGTAGGCGTCCGGATCGACGGCGACGTATTTGCCGGCCGTGACCGGCACCGTCGTCTTGTAGGCCGTGGAAAGAATGCTCAGAACGTCCGCCATCGCCGCCTCGCTCGCGTGCCCGCAGCGATTCGGCCGCGCGCCTGATGCGGCCATTAAGGCGTGTTGGGCATTAAGAGTTGGTTACGAACTGTTTCCGCGCGTGTCAGCGCCAGCCACAGTTACGGACGGCCGGACAGGCCCGCCGCGATGTTGCGGTTGATGTCGATCAGCGACTGCAGCGCGCCAACCTCGCGCTTGTGCTGGAGCGCGGTGCACTGGGTCAGCACGAAGATGCCGATATTGGCGATGTTCTGACGGATCTCGATCGACTCGGGATTGGCGTCGTTGATGGCGTCGCCGACGAAGATCGACCAGAGCTTGCGGTTGAACAGCAGCGCCTCGTCGAGGCCGGAATCGGTATCGGCCCAGTTCGTCATCACGTCCTGGAGCTTGCGGGCTGCCTTCAGCAGGGCTTGCGCTTCGATGTCTCGTGGTGTCGCCGTCGTCTGGGCAGTACGCGCATAGGCCTGGGCACCAAACGACATGAAATCACCTCAGAAGGTCTTCTTCCCGCTTGATCAGCGGGCGCAATTCTCTCAGTGCTTTGTAGAGGCCGCCGCTTAAAATTAACTTACTGACACCTTCGATCGGCTCGCGAAAACTCGGCACCGCCTCGATTAATTCCTTGATGAAGCCGAGATACAGCTCCTGGTACGCGGGGATGTCGTTTTCCAGATACATCATCTGCACGCAGAGATAGATCCGCTTCACCGGCGTGTTCGCCGTCTCCGCGGTGAGGATGTCCTTTTCCCGCAGAATCGGCGCATCGCCGTCGATCAGGAACGCCGTGCGGGTGTCGGAATTGGTGATCACGCTTTGACCGATGATGATTCGCTCACCCGGCTTCAGCTCTACTCGCAAGGGCATTCAGCTCTCCTTCCCGCGCCATCCTGGAACCCCAGAAATACGCTGACCGATCGAATAATGCCAGCGCCGGCGGAAAATCCGCGAATCGGACACCCGAACGCGAAAACGGCGGGGTTTCCCCCGCCGTTTGGCTGATCTCAATGAAGCGGCCGCTTACTGGAGCAGCTTGAGCACGCTCTGCTGCGACTGGTTGGCCAGCGCCAGCGCGGACACCGCGATCGACTGCCGGGTCGACAGCGCCTGGCTGTTGGCGGCTTCCTCATTGGTGTCGGCCAGCGTCAGGTTGGACGAGCCGGTCTGCAGCACGTTGATCAGGTTCTTGGCGAAATCCTGCCGGATCTGCACGATCGACAGGTTCGAGCCGAGCGACGAGGCCTGCGCGCGCAGCGCCGAACCTGCGGCATTCAGCGAGGCCAGCGTCTTGTTGGCCGAGGCGTTGTCGATGAAGTCGGCGCCGGACACCAGCGTCGGCAGGCCGAGGCCCGCCGGGGTCAGCTGGGTGCCGTTGATGTTCAGGGTCGAGGTGCCGGTTTCGTTGAACACCAGCTTCAGCGTGTCGCCGTTCAGGAGGTTGACGCCGTTGAACGAGGAGTCCTGCGAGGTCGTGGTGATCTGGTTGATGATGTTGTTGTACTGCGCGACGTAGTTGGCGCGGGTCGCCTGCGACACGGTGTCGACCACCGGCGGCTGCGCGGTGGTGAAGGTCAGCGAGCTGGTCGCGGTGCCGCCGATCGCGCCACCGTCTTCCACCGAGCCGAGGGTCGAGGACGCGTAGTCGTTGATCGTGGTGATGACGAGCTGGCTGTTGGCATCCAGCGTCGCCGACATGTTGTTGGCCTGCAGCGCCACGTTGAGCTGCGCCAGTGTCTTGACGGTGCCGTTGGTGCCGTCGCCGAAGGTGACGTTGACCGGCGTGCCGCCCTTGAACGACGAGAAAGACAGTGTCTTGCCGCTGATGCCACCCATGCCGGCATTTCGGGTCGCCGCGAAGGTGGTCGCCGTGCCGGTGTTGCCGGCAAGGCCCAGCGAGGTCAGTGCGTTGCCGGTGCCGGAGATGGTCAGGTCGGAGGTCGTGCCGGTCGAGATCTGCAGCGCGCCGCTGATGATCTGCGAGGCGACGCCGGTGCCCGTGCCGAGCGCAAACGAGCCGTTGGCGGCGATGGTCGCCTTCTGCGCGCCGGTTGCGATATCGATGGCACTGAGCACATCCTGCATGCTGCCGTTCTGCAGGTAGACCGTCGAATTGCCGGCGCCGTCGGTAACGACGCCGTTGAGCACGCCCGAGCCGGTCGGCAGGTTGGCGGCCAGCGGCGGCACGGCGTTCTTGAAGGTGATGGTCTTGCCGTTGACGTTGAGCGTCGAACCGTCCTGGATCGGGCTGCCGAGCGCGGTCGCGGTGACCTGGCGGCCCTGGGTCACGGTGGCGGTGCCGGAACCGACCGACGAGGTCAGGCCGAGTGCGTTGAGCAGGTCCGAGCGGCCGGAGACGCTGAGGTCGGAGCCGGTGCCGGTGGTCAGGGTCAGCACGCCGGTCGCGATGGCGGCGTTGGTGCCCGACGAGTTGCTGAGCGTGGCGGCGCCGTTGGTGATGACGGCCTTCTGCACGCCGCTGGCGAGATCGATGGCGTTGGTCAGGTCCTGCACGGTCGCCGCGGGCGTCGTGTTGGAGCCGAGATAAACCGTGCTGTTGCCGGTGCCGTCGGTGACGACATTGCCCGACACGCCGGAGCCTGCGGGGATGACGGCCGAGGCCGGGGTGCCGGCGCGGAACGTGATGGTCTTGCCGTTCACCGACATCGTCTCGCCGTCGACCGGCGCGCCGTTGGCGGCGATGGTGGTGGCGCTTGGCGTGCCGAGCAACGTCAGGCCCGGCGCGAGCGTCGCCGCGGTGCCGGCGCCGTTCTTGCCGGCGACGCCGACCAGCGATGTCGAGGTCGCGCCCAGCGTGGTCGCCGCGGTGATCGGATGTGCGCCGCCGGTGGTGCCGTCGGTGATGACCTTGGAGACCGCATTGGCGCTGGTGAAGCTGGTGGTGCCGCGCATGTCGTCGGGCGTCGCGCCCGCGATGGTGGTCGAGACGTTCGACTTGGTGGAGTAGCCAACCGTGGTCTGCAGCGCCTGGTTGGCGATCGACTTGGCCGAGTCGATCAGCTTCTGCAGCGAGGTGATGCCGGTATTGGCGGCCTGCAGGATTTGCACGCCGTTGCCGATGCCGTCGAGCAGGTTGTTGATATCACTGGCGCGGCTGTCGAGCCCGGCTGCGGTGAAGAAATTCGTTGGATTGTCGAGCGCCGTATTGACCTTCTTGCCCGAGGCAAGCCGGTTCTGCGTGGTCGACAGGAGGTCTGCGGTCGATTGCAACGAAAGCAGGTTCTGACGAACCGAGCTCGAGAGGACGATGCCTGACATAGTGGTAGCCTTCCTGTTCCCCGCGAACGCAGACCTTCGGGTCTGACGACGCTTGGTACGTCCGGGCAGGACTGGTCCTGCCGTGACGTTGCCGGTGAAGTTTGACGCCCTTCTGGAAGAGGAATCTCGGCCCGCCTGACGGCGACTCCGGATTAAACGCGGCCGATTCTCGGCCTACCTGCTTCCTACATAGTCCGACTATGGATCCCGACACTTTAAAATAAGGTTAACGCCGGCTTAAGAAGCTGGATTAACGGATCGAAAATACGAAAAAGGCCCGGAAAACAAAGTTTTTCCGGGCCGATCTTCGATCTGCTTTGAAATGCCTCAGACATGAAAACGGCGGGGCTTTCTGCCCCGCCGCTTCCTCTGGAGTTCAGTGCGCCGGGTTTAGCGGAGCAGCTGGAGAACGCCCTGCTGCGACTGGTTGGCCAGCGACAGCGCGGAGACGGCGATCGACTGGCGGGTCGACAGCGCCTGGCTGTTGGCCGCTTCCTCGTTGGTGTCGGCGAGCGTCAGGTTCGACGCACCGGTCTGCAGCACGTTGATCAGGTTCTTCGAGAAGTCCTGACGGGTCTGCACGATCGAGAGGTTCGAACCGAAAGCCGAAGCCTGGGCGCGCAGCGTCGACGAAGCGTTGTTCAGGGTGGTGAGCACCTTGTTCGTCGCGGTGTTGTCCAGGAAGTCGGAGCCCTTTGTCAGGCTCGACAGGCCAAGGCCCGCCGCTCCGTCGTCAACGCCGGTGATGTTCAGCGTGGACTTGCCGGTTTCGTTGAACGTCAGCTTCAGCGTATCGCCGCCGAGCAGGTTGACGCCGTTGAACGACGCATCCTGGGAGGTGGTGGTGATCTGCGTCAGGATGCCGTTGAACTGATCGACCAGGCTGGCGCGGGTGGCCTGCGCGGTCGCGTCTTCCACCGGATCCTTCGGCGTGGTGAAGGTCAGCGTGTCCTTGAGCGTGCCGCCGATGGCGCCACCAGCCGTTGCCGAACCCAAAGTCGACGAAGCGAAGTCGTTCGAAGCAGCGATCTTCAGCAGGCCGCTGGCATCGACCGTGGCGGTCAGGTTGTTCGCCGACAGCTTGTCGTTGAGCTGGTTCAGCGACTTGACCGTGCCGTTGGTGCCGTCGCCGAAGGTTACGTCGACCGCCTTGCCGCCGTTGAACGACGTGAAGCTCAGGGTCTTGCCCGAGACACCGCCGGTGCCGGCCGAACGCGAGGCGTTGAACGACAGGTCCGTTCCGGTCGCACCCTTCAGGCCGAGCGCCGCCAGGGCATTGCCCGTGCCGGTGATCGCCAGATCGGAAGCGGTACCGGTCGAGATCTTCAGCGCGCCGCTGGCGACCGAAGAAGCCGTACCCGTGTTGGTCACGGTGGCGACATTGGTCGCAATCGTGGCCGAGCTCACGCCGGTGGCGAGGTCGATGGCGGCCGTCAGGTCGGCAAGCGTGCCGCCCTGCAGGAACACCGTCGAGTTGCCCTTGCCGTCGGTGGCGTAGTTGGAGCCCGAGGGCTTGCCGTAGCCGGTCGGGATGGCGTTGACGTCGGCAGCATTCGCGTTCTTGAACGTGATGGTCTTGCCGTTGACGTTCAGCGTCGAGCCGTCCTGGATCAGCGAGCCGGTGGAGCCAGTCGCCGAGGCGCGGGATGCGCCCACGGTGGTCTGGGCGGTGCCCGTCGAAGCCGTGAGGTTCAGCGTCTTGAGCAGATCGGCGGAGCCGGTGATCGAGAGATCAGCGCCCGTCGAGCTCTTCAGCGAAACGATACCAGCGCCGATCGTGCTGGCGGTACCGGAGAGCGTACCAACGCCCGACGCCACAGCCGACACGTAGCGGGTGCCGCTGGCAACGTCGACGGCAGCAAGCACGTCGCCGACCGTGGCAGCGGATTCAGCACCCGTGCCGAGGTAGACGGTCGAGTTGCCCGACGCATCGCTGACGACATTCGCACCGTCGCCAGTCGCGGCGAGGGTCTGGGAACCAGCAGCCAGGCTGCCGGCCGAAGGAACCGCAGCGGCCTTGAAGGTGATGGTCTTGCCGTTCACGTTCAGCGTCGCGCCGTCGGTGAACTTCGAAGTGGCCTGCGTGCTGAGACCATTGCCGGTCGCGCCGCCTGCCGAGAACAGCAGCGTTCCAGCCGTAATCGCCGGGGTGCCGGTGCCGTTGCCGGCGACGGCGCCGGAAGCAACCAGCGTTCCCGCCGTGCCGCCGAGGGTCGAGGACCCGGTCGCAGCGGTCGTACCGCCAGCCGCACCCGAGAATACGACGTTACCAAGCGCGCTGGCGCTGGTGTAGGTCGTGGTGCCGAGCAGGTTGTCGGCGGTCGCACCGGTGATCGTGGTGGAGACGTTGGACTTCTCGGAATAGCCGCCGGTGGTCTGCAGCGCCTGGTTGGCGATGGACTTGGCGGAGTCGACCAGCTTCTGCAGCGAGGTGATGCCGGTGTTGGCAGCCTGGATGATCTGCACGCCGTTGCCGATGCCATCGAGCAGGTTGTTGATGTCGCTGGCGCGGTTGTTCAGGCCCTGGGCCGTGAAGAAGTTCGTGGGATTGTCGAGCGCCGAGTTGACCTTGTTACCGGTCGAGAGGCGGTTCTGGGTGGTGGAGAGGAGGTCCGCGGTCGACTGCAGTGAGAGCAGGTTCTGACGAACGGAGGACGAGAGTGTAATGCCGGACATGTTTGGTTACCTTCCTGGTAGACACAACAGCGACCTTCTTGGTCGACAGAGGGGAAGATGACCTGCAGGTTCTAACATTGCGTAAAAGGAACCGGTCAAAATGAACACCCCCGGTGCGTGTATTCACATACGCATGCGCGCGCTGAAACGACAAAGCCCGGCTCGCGAGAGCCGGGCTTTGTCGTTTGATATCAGGCGCTTCCTACCATCGAACCAGCAAGGACACCGGCCACGTTCGCGGGCCGCTCTGCACCGGATAGGTTGCAGGTTCAGGCCCGCCGGTTAAAGAAACTTAACCAGGCTCATCTGATAGAGTTGCGAGGTCGTTTGATAGGACGCCTGCAAGGCCGTCTGCAGCGCCAGGATCTTGGTCGCGACTTCGTCGTTGTTGATGCCCTCGATCGAGTCGAGCATCGTCTGGGCCATCGCCTTGGACTGCACCTGGCGATCGGTGGTGGACTTGATCGACGCCTGCGCGCCCGCGAAATCCGCCTGGAGGTCCTGAATCGTCTGGGTGCCGGGGATTACCGCAAGGTTCTGCGCCACCCGGGTGTTCAGCGCCGCGATCTTGCCGCTGGCATTGACGTCGGTCACGCTGGTGGTGACCGCGGCGAACACCGCGACGTTCTGCAGCTGGGTGCGCAAGGCCTGCTCGTCGGCGCGGGCGCCGTATTGCACGGTGATGGAGCCGTCGATCTGCGACACCGAGGAGCCGCGCGCCGAACCGTTGGCCGCTGTGTTCTGCTCGCCATTATACCAGATCACCGTATTGGCGGGCGTGCCGGCCACCAGCGCGGTCGCCGAACTCGCCGGCGAGGTGCTCACCCGCATCGGCGGCTGGTCGAAGAATTCATTGCCGGCCTGGATCGCGGACGCCGCCAGCATCGGACCGTTGGCAAGGTTCTTCACTGCGGTGGTGAGCGCGGTGTTCAGCGAGGTCGTGGTCGCCGTGGAGTCGGCGCCGATCGGGAAGCTGCCGGTCGGGGTCGGCGTCTGCGACGACGCCGTCAGCACGATGTCTTCAGACGTGCCGTCGGGCATCGTGAAGCTGAACTTGAACTGGTCGCCCTCCTTCGCATTGGTGGCGCCGAGATCGACCGTCATCGCCACCGGCGACGGCGGGGTCGGCGGCACGGTCTGCGGCACCGGCGGCGGCGGCGTCGGCGTCGGCTGCGTGACGGTCGCGGTGGTGCTGGTGGTGGAGATGGCGCTGAGCTTGATGCCGAACGGTGTCGCGGCTACCGGCGGCGTCGCCGTGGGATCGGCGGCAAAGTCCTCGCCGATCTGGATCGAGGTCGGCGTCGGCTGGCTTTGCAGGATATGGCCGTTGCCGGCGGTGCCGAGATCGGCCTGCCCGCGCTCGGTAATGACCTGCTTCAGGCCGGCGATGGCCGCGCCGTTGCCGTTCATGATCTGGTCGGCGGGAGCGACCGGCGCCGTATCGGTGGCGCGGCCGGAAAACAGATAGCGATCGCCCGACTGGGCGTTGAGCATGTCGACGGAGTCGTAGAAGTCCAGCGACGCCGTCTTCTGCCCGGCGGTCTGGCCGGTATTGTCCAGCGTGCTGCCGGCACTGACGGCGGCGCCCTTCACTTCCGAGCCGATCGCCACCAGCCGCTGCAGCGACAGGTTGGCGACGCCGATCCGGGTGTTCAGGTTGGTCGCCGTGTCGGCATAGGACGCGATGTTGCTGATCTGCGACCGCAGGCCGATCGCCAGCCCCCTGCCCGTGCCGTCGCCGGCATAGGTGTTCGAGATTTTTCCGGAGGCAAGCTGCTGCGTCAGCGTATCGAGCTGATTGCGCAGGTCCATGATGCCCGAGCCGATATAGGATGTCCGTCCGCTGACGCCGCTGATTGTCATGACTGCCTCAGAATGCCTGCATCAGTGCTTTGTACATGTCGTTGACCGTGGTCATCACGCGCGCATTGGCCGAATAAGCGTTCTGCAGCGAGAGGAGATGGGCCATTTCGTCATCGATATTGACGCCGGACGCCGCCGACATCTTCTGGTCCAGCGTGTTGAGCACCACGTTCTGGCCGTCGGACAGCTGCTGCGCCGACTGCGCGGCCGCGCCCTGCTGGGCGGTGAACTGCTGCATGTAGCTCAGCAGCGTGCCCTTGTACGGCGCGCTGCCGCTGCCGACGCCGGTCTCCGGCCCGTAGCTGAACGTCGCGTTGTTGAGCTGGTTCAGGATATAGGCCGACCGCGTCGTGTCGCCGGACAGCGTGTTGCTGCTGTAGATCACCAGCTTCGACGGATCGGACACCACCGCATTGTTGACGGTGATGCGGCCGGCGAGACCGGTCGACTGCGAACCGTTGACCGTGATGGCGCCGGTATAGGCCGCGCCGTTGTCGTTGAACAAAGCAAGCTGCGGGTCGCCATTACTCATCGCCGTGCTGGTCGTCGTTACCGACGCCGCATCGACAGTCGAGAAGTTGACGTTGTTCAGCACCGTCAGCTGCGTGCCGGTGTTGGAGAATTGCAGGTTCGAGCTGCCGAGCGCCGCGTTGAGCTGCGCGGTGACCGACGCCATGCCGCCGGAGAAGTCGATGCCGACCACCGTGTCGTTGGCATTCGCCGTCGCCGAATTCGACAGCGGCAGCACCCGCGGATCGTCGACGCGCACGATCGAGATCTGCTTCTGCGTATTGGTCGCCGTGTCGGTATAGGTCAGGTTGATGACGTTGCCCGACTTCATGTCGGCGGTGTCGACCTTGAAGCCCGCCTGCAGGCCGGACGTCGTCGCCGTGCCCGCCGTGGTCTTGTCGGACAGCGTGCTCGACATCGAGGCCGCGAACTGGTCGAGCTGGTTCTGTGCCTGCACCAGCGTCTTGTCGCGCAGTTCGGTATAGGCCGCGATGGTGCCCGACTTGATCGCGCCCGTGGCGGTCAGGTCGATCGAGCCGCCGTTCGGGAAATCGATCTTGACCGAGCCCAGGCTGCTCTTGGTCGGGTCCGCGCTCCACGTCGTATTCGGCGAGACGGTGCCCTGCGCGTTGAACGACAGCGTCGCGGCCTCGTTGCCGACCAGCTGCACGCCGGATCCGGTGAACACCGTCACCTGGTTGGCGCCGTTGGTGCTGACGCGGATGTCCATCAGGCCGGACAGCTGCGTGATGTACTGGTCGCGCTGGTCGAGCAATGCGGCCGTTGACGGATCGGTGGAGGTGCCGCCGAGCGGATTGGCCGTCAACTGGTTGTTGATGGTGGCGATCTGCTTCATCAGCGTATTGGCGGTGGAGACGGCGTCGTTGATGCCGCTTTCCGCCGCGCCGCGCAGGGTCTGGATGCCCTGCGTCATCGAATTCAACTGCTGCGCCATGGTCTGCGCAGCGTTGATGACGCCGACGCGCGCGGCCTGGCTGTCGGCGCTGGTGGACAGCGCCTGCACGGCCGTGGTCAGGGTATTGAACGAATCCTCCAGCGTGCCGGTGTCGCCGGGATTGCCGTAGATGCTCTGCACCTGCGACAGGAAGCTCGCGCGCAGCGAGGCGTAGCCCGCGCCCGATGTCTCGGTGCGCAGCTGCGCCTGGATGTACTGGTCGAGTTCGCGGTTGACGCCGACGGTGCGGACGCCGCTGCCGGCGCCCGAATTGGTGGTGACCTGGTCGGTGGCCTTGCGAACGTAGCCGGGCGTTTCCGCATTGGCGACGTTGGACGAGACCAGCGACATCGCGGCCTGGTTTGCACGCAGGCCAGACATGGCAATCGAGAGTGCGTCGTTCAGACTCATAACTAACTGTCGCCCTCAACTAGCGAAAGGGGAGGCCCGCGGATGCGGGCGTCCGGCTATCGCATGACGTTCAGAAGATCCTGGACCATGGTGTTCGCCGTGGTGATCACCTTGGTGTTCGCGGAGTAAGCCTGCTGGGTCACGATCAGCTTGGTGAATTCGTCGGCGATGTCGGTGTTGGACGATTCCAGCGACGAGCCGGAGATGCTGCCGCCCTTGCCGTAGATCGGCTCGCCGGATTCGTTGGTGACCTCGAAGGCGCCGCCGTCGATGCGCTTCAGGAAGTCGGCGCCGTTGAAGGTCGCAATGCTGACTTCGGCGAGATCGATGTTGCGGCCGTTGGAGTAGCTGCCGACGACGCGGCCCTCGTTGCTCACCGACACGCTTTCGAGCTGGCCGGCGGCGTAGCCGTCCTGCTGCAGCTGGTTGACCTGGACGTTGCCGTTGGTGTCGGCGAACTGCGTCAGGCCGCCGGTGCCGAAGGCCATGGTGACGTTGCCGAGGCTGGTACCGGACACCGTGAGGCCGGTCAGCGTGATCTGGCCGACCACCGGCTGCATCTGGCCGTTGGTGCCGAACTTGAAGTCGGTGCCGACGTTCTGCCACGCCACGGTGTTGCCGGTGGCGCCGGCATTGACCTGGTAGAACAGGTTCCAGGTGTCGGTGCCGCCCTGCGTCGCCGACTCGACCTTGGCCCAGCGGAACTGGAGCGAGACCGGCGCGCCGTTGCCGTCATAGGCGGTGGTGGCGCCGCCGCTGATCGACTCGTCAAGGAAGGTCTGGTTGTCGCTGCCGACCACGATGCCGGTGCCGGGCGTGCCGCCGCCGCCGCGCAGGCCGGTCACGGTGCCGGAGAAGCCCATCGCCTGGAATGCGGCCGTGGCCGTGGTGGTCGAACCGGCGGCAATGCTGAAGTCGTTGGCCGTGCCGGAGTTGAGCGTGATCGCGCCGCCTGCAACCTTGGACGCGGGCGATGGCGAGGTGTTGCCGGTCAGGGTGTCGATCGTGGTCAGCAGCGAGCCGACGGTGGCCGTCGAGAGGTCGACAAAGGTGGTCCCGGCGACCGCGGCCGGCTGGGTGCCGGTATAGAACTGGATCGTCTTGGTGGTGGTGACGCCGGTATTGGTGGTCTTCAGCACCAGCGTGTCGCCCGAGGCGAAGCCCGCCGGCAGCGTGTTGTTGCCCGACGCGCTCAACAGCGCCGTGCTCGCGGTGATCGGCTGCGGCGTGGTCTCGAAATCGTTGCGCGCGTTGCCGGTAATGCCGGTGTTGGAGAACGGCGTCGCGGCGGTGCCGAGCGTGCGCGGATTGGAAACGAAGTCGGCGGGGCGCAGCAATTCCGAACCGGGCACCGAGGTGTCGTGCTTTGTCGTCAGCGGATAGCTGGCGAGGTTGGCGCGGTAATCGATCTTGGTGGTGGCCTGCGACGGCAGGAAGTCGTTCTGGAAGCGTAGCACCTCCGGCGTGCTGCCCGCCGGGTTGCCGGTCGACGGGTCGATCTTGACGCCTTCGAGATAGTAGCCGGCGCCGTTGACGAGGTAGCCGTTCTTGTCGAGCGAGAAGTCGCCGCGCCGGGTGTATTTGTTGACGCCGTCAAACACCGGCGTGGAGTCCGACACGCTGCCGGGCTTCTGCACGGCGAAGAAGCCGTCGCCGTTGATCGCCATATAGGTGGCGACCGAGGCTGACTGCACCGAGCCCGCGATAGTGTTGGTGCTGCGCGATCCCGCAGTGACCGAGCCCGCGAGCTGCGCGTCGTTGCCGGTGTCGGGGATGAGATCCAAAAAGCTGGTGTCGATCCGCTTGAAGGCGGTGGTCTGCGAGTTGGCGATGTTGCCGGAAATGTTTTCCAGCGCGTAGGAGTTCGCCCGCAGGCCCGCAACGGACGTGGTGAGAGCGCCGAAGATACCCATTACATCGTCTCCAACTTCGATCCGGGCGGCCCGCCGGGTTGCCAAATTCATGGCCGCTGTCGGAGACGTTGTCGCAAGGCCCGTGCCAAGGGCATAAATGCAGCGTTATCAATGGCCTAACAAAAATGCCCCAGTCCAAAGACCGGGGCACTCTTGCCTAGGGTGGAAATTATTGCCGGGACACCGCCTGATTTCGCCGGGTCCCGCGTAGCCGCGTCAGGTCGCCGACGGCGCGGCCGGTTTGAACACCATGCCGAAGCCGTCCATGCAGTAGCGCAGGCCGGTCGGCTTCGGGCCGTCGTCGAACACGTGGCCGAGATGGCCGCCGCACTGGCTGCAATGGATCTCGGTCCGGACCATGCCGAAGGTGGAGTCCTTGCGTTCGCCGACGCCGTTCGGCAGGGGCTTCCAGAAACTCGGCCAGCCGGTGCCGCTTTCGAACTTGGTGTCCGACGCAAACAGCGGGTTGTCGCAGCCGGCGCAGGCGAAGATGCCCTTGCGATGTTCCTTGTTGAGCGGGCTGGAGCCGGGCCGCTCGGTGCCTTCCTGGCGCAGAATCTCGTATTGCTGCGCGGTCAGCTGCTTGCGCCATTCGGCGTCGGTCTTGGTGATGGGAAATTTCTCATCCGCGGCCTCGGCCGGCGATACGCGCAGCCATTTGAAGGACAACAGCGCGGCAATGCCCGCGGCGGTGGTGAGCAGAAATCGACGATCGATCATGGTGGTCTCCTCGGGTCGAGACATTGGCTCGTTCGTAGAAAGATACGGGCGGAGCGTGGGAAAGTTACGGCGGAGGGGGAAATTATCGCAAGGCTGCCTCTGGGGCGCCCTCTCCCCGACCCTCTCCCGCAAGCGGGAGAGGGAGCTCCCTGCCGCTGCCGACCCTCTTTCATTCAAACGGAAACCTGGCCCCACATACGGCGGGTCCCCTCTCCCGCTTGCGGGAGAGGGCTAGGGAGAGAGCGCCACACAACGCGCCCTCGCCTCATCCCGCCCTCGCCTATCCCGCTCTCGGCCCCGTCCCCGCCCGCTCATTCGCCGCCGCCAGTCTGGCCTCCCGCACCCGTTCCCGCGCCTTAGCCCCCTCGCGATACCGCGCAAACACTCCCGCCACCGCCGAACCCTGCCGTTCCCACAGCCCAACCCCATGGCCGACGATCCGCCCGGTGCGGCCACCCGCCCAGACCAGCTCGAACGGCGAGAACAGCTTCCAGCGGTCGTCATGGTCCATCATGCCGCCGGCGATCAGCTGCGCCGCCATCGCGGTGGTGTTGAGCCCATGATGGCCGAAACCGCTGGCCACCCAGAGGCCCTGCCGGATCTGCCCGACCTGCGGCATGCCGTGCACTGTATGGCCCTCCGCACCGCCGAACGTCTCGGTGATGGCGACCTTGCCCAGTGCCGGAAACAGCCTGGCAATGCGCCGCGCGATGGCGTCGGCATAGCGGCTCGGCCGCGCCTCCCAGGTGGTGCGCGGGCTCGTCCACATCAGGCGGTCGCCGTCGACGATGCGAAAGTGGTCGACGCCGTCGCTGTCGAACACCGAACCGGGAAAGCGCACCGCTTCGGCCAGGCGCTCGCCGAGCGGCTCGGTGATCCCCGCATAGCGCCAGATCGGCAGCAGCGTATCCGCCAGCCGTTGTGCGGGGGCGCCGAGATGGATGTTGCCGGCCAGCACAATATGCGAGGCGCGCAAGCGTGCCATCGGCGTAACGATGCGCTTGCGGATGCCGCCGGCGTCGATCGAGACCGCCGGGGTCTGCTCGAAAATGCGCACGCCGGCCTGCTTGGCCAGCGTCGCCAGCCCCAGCAGATAGGCGCGGCCATCGAGCTGGAACGCCTTCGGATAATACACGCCGTGAAAATAGCGCCGGGTTCTCAGCACGTCGCGCACGCGATCGATCTGCCAGCCCTCGACGTCGGTGCCGAAATCCTCGCTCAGCATCTGCAGCCGCGCGATCAGGCGCTCGCCGGCATCGACATTGGACACTTCGAGCACGCCGTCGGACAGCGCAAGGCCGGGGATGACATCCTCGGCTGCATTGGCGCGGATCGCGTCGGCGCCCGCCTGCGACAGCGCCCACAACTCGCGGGCGTCCTCGAAGCCGACGCGCGTGATGAGATCCGACAGCGGCGAGCCGAAGCCGGGCATCACCGTGCCCATCTGGTTGCCCGAGGCGTTCCAGCCGACATGACGTCCTTCGAGCACCGCCACGCTGGCGCCGCGCCGCGCCGCTTCCAGCGCGATGCCAAGCCCGGCCAGTCCGGCGCCGACCACGCAGACATCGACATCGAGGCCGTAGGTCAGCCGCACGCGGTCCTGATCGGCGGCATCCGGCCCAAATGTCACGCTTGCGGAAGTGGCGGTCATGGCGTTTTCTTACGGACACGGGGAAGGCTTGTCACCTTGTCCTCATCTTACATGTCCATTAATCCGCTCGTCCAACGACGGCGTGACCGCGCTGCCTGCTTCTCCGTTCAGATCGAGATCGCGCCATGCGCCGCTTATTGCTGCTCCGCCACGCCAAGACCGAAACCAACGCACCGAGCGGCCGGGATGTCGACCGGCGGCTTGACGACAACGGGCGGCGGGATGCGAGCCTGATGGGCAGCTGGCTGCAAAGGCATCCGCCGCTGCCCGATCTCGTCTGCGTGTCGCCCGCCACGCGCGCCCGTCAGACCTGGGACCTTGTGGCCGCCGAACTGGGCACGCCACCGACCGTCGAACATGTCGACGAACTTTATGGCGCAGGGCCCGCCGAGCTGCTGGCGGTGATCCACGGCGCGGCGGTGCAGGACCCCCGCCAGTTGATGGTCGTCGGGCACAATCCCGGCCTGCATGAACTGGCGCTCGGCCTTGTCGGAAGTGGCGACGACGACGCACGCAAGGCGATCGCCGGCAACCTGCCCACCGCCGGCATCGTGGTCATCGACTTCGCCATCGACGACTGGGGCGACGCCGGTCTGCGGCGCGGTGAACTGAAGCAGTTCGTCAGTCCGAAACTCCTGAAGTCCGAATAGCCCGCGCCGACCGGCCGCGACCGTGCTACGCTCCATCGGACAATGGAGGTGCACATGTACAAATCCATTTTGGTCCCGATCGATATCGCCGAACCCGCGGTGGCACGGCCCGCCATCGCCCAGGCCGCGTTGTTTTCGCAGACTTTCGGCGCCCTTGTCCGGCTGCTCAACGTGACACCGATGACGCCGGTGATGCTGGCCGAATATGTCCCGGTGGATTTCGACACCCAGCAGCGCGAGAGCTCGGAGCAGACCCTCGCCGAATTCGCCCGCAACAGCGGCATCGACGCCGCGCATGTCTCAAGCCGCGTGCGCCAGGGCGGCATCTATCACGAAATTCTCGAGGAAGCCGCGGCGGTCAAGGCCGACCTGATCGTGATGACCTCGCACCGCCCGGCGATGCGGACTTATTTTCTCGGCAGCAACGCCGGCCACGTGGTGCGCTACGCAAAGTGTTCGGTGCTGGTCGTGCGGCCGTAGTGCGCAACGCAGTCGCTCTTCCTTCCCCTCCCCCCTCGTGGAGGAGGGTGAATTGGACGCACGAAGTGCGTCCAAGAAGGGAGAGGGGAGCCACGGACGCAGAGCGTGCAGCCCCCCCTCATCCGCCTACGCTTCGCTCCGGCACCTTCTCCCACAAGGGGAGAAGGGAAGCGCAACTATCTCAGCAATTCTCCAGGCACGGTCACGAATGTATAGCTCCGCGGCCTGTTCCTCCGCAGAAATCCCCTGATCTGCCACGCGAACAACACGCTGAACGCCACCACGAACGCCGCCCCTGCCCACTCACCGGTCCACACTGCCCGCACCAGCAGCGCCGTCATCGCCAGCGCCAGCAGCGCCAGAACCGTGACGATCGTGTTGTAGATGCCCGGCCGCAGCCCCGCCCGCAGCGCCGCCGGGCTTTGGACGGCCGCCATCTTGTCATGCAAATTGACAATGAACCCCGCATACCCCGCCTGCGGCTCCATCAGCGCCACCGTCTGCTTCGATGTCGAGAAAATCGTGATGTGCCGCCCGTCCACATGATCGACATCGGCGCGAAAACGGTTTTGCTGCATGCCCATCGGCCGGTAAGACAGCCGGATCGTGGCGATATCCGCATAGGCCCAGACGCCGGAGCGGCGCCCGGTGCGCCATGCGAGACCGTGATCGGTGAGTTCGTAGCGATGCGCGGCCCCGATCAGCGACGCCTTGTAGGCATAGGCAAGCCCCGGCGCAGCAACGGCGATGTCGGCCCGGTCGCGAAACCTGAACAATGTTCTGAACACGCCGGTCCCTGTGCGATGCGGCCGGCGCTTGCTTGCGCGGCCGCGCCAATCTCCCTTACAAGCTTGCCATGGCCGAGACGACCACGTTTCCGCGCCGCCTGATCCTGGCCGGCGCGATGATCTCCGGGGTGTTGTTGGCGCTTGCCGTGCACATGCTCGGCCAGAGTTTCGGGCTCGATCTCGGCGGGCTGTGCCGCAACGATCCCGGCAACTTCATGCCGATCGGCTCCGCCATTGCCTGGTGGCTGATCGCCGCCATGGCCTTTGTCGGCGGCTATGTGACGGCCAACCTGATGCACAGCGCGGTGTCGGGCCGCATTCCGCAGCGCATGCGGCAATTCCTGATCGTCATCGGCGTCCTGGTGCTGGCCGGCGCCGGCCGGGCCGCATCGGCCCCGGGCACCGTGGCGTCCGCGTCCGGCGTGCTCGCCGGCCTTGCGGCACTTGGTCTCGGCGGCATCATGGCCTTCTGCGGCGCGCATTTCGCGCTGCGTAAGGCATAAGAAAAGCCGCGCGGATCTGCACCTGCGCGGCTCTTCGTCAGATACTTGCGCGCGCGTCAGCTTGCGGCGCGAATGTTGATCTTGCTTTCGGCCAGCGAGGTCAGCTTCTGATCGGTGGCCTTTTCCTCGTCGAGAGTCTTCTGCAGCACGGCGGCGCAATCGTTGCGGCCGAGCTGGCGGGCCCACGCAATCAGGCTGCCGTAACGCACGATCTCGTAATGCTCGGCGGCCTGCGCCGCGTTGATCAGCGCGGCATCGAGCACCCGCTTGTCCTCAACTTCGCCAGCGGTCTCGTCGGCTTCCTTGATGATGCCGTCGATCGCAGGGCAGGTCACAGCCTTCACTTCAGCGCCATGCATCTTGAACACCTGCTCGAGGCGCTGCACATGCACCTGGGTCTGGTCGAGATGCTCGAGGAAGCCCTGCTTCAAGGTCGGATCGGTGGCCTTTTCAGCCATTTTAGGCAGCGCCTTTACGAGCTGCTTCTCGGCATAATAGATGTCCTGCAGCTGGTGCACGAACAGATCGTCCATGGTCTTGATGTCTTTAGTAAACAGTCCCATCGTATCAATCCCGTGGTTGATGAACGAAACGGCGCGCAGCGGCGTATTGCTGCGGCGCATTGTCTCGTTCGTTGCGATACGGGCTTAACCGGCGATGGAAGGACATGTTCCTGCAAATGGCCTGTTTGGCGCATGGAACAGGCGCTTTGGCGGAGGTATAAGGGAATGTGGCGCAAACACGTCGGCGACAGGCCGGGTCGTGTCGATCGCGACAAGGGTATCGGACGACCGCGCCGTTCTGACGCTTATGCTGTCAAGGACTGCACAACGGCACGTTTTTGCCGTAAGGATCTGGGCTTGATGAATGAACTTTGCGTATGAGTGAATTGGTCGCTTTCCGCCCATCGTCCCGATCGGCTGCCACCCTGTTCGCGCTCCGCCGGGAGGACGAATGCAACGAATGCTGACCGCGCTCGGGCGCGGCTTCAAGCAGCACATCGGCTGGAAGCGGCTGGGTGTGGTCGCGAGCCTAATCGTGATCGCCCTCGCCATCACCCATCTGGTGCATACGCTGAAGGCGCTCGACACCGCCAAGATTCTGGCGGCGATGGCGGCCAAGTCGACGATGCAGATCGCGATGGCTACGCTGTGCGTCATCGGCGCGTTCTGCACGCTGACCTTTTATGACTACTTTGCGCTGAAGACGATCGACAAGAAGCACGTGCCGTATCGCATTGCGGCGATGTCCGCCTTCACCAGCTACACCATCGGCCATAACATCGGCGCCACCGTATTCACGGGCGGCGCGATCCGGTTCCGGATCTATTCGGACTACAATCTCAACGCCATCGATGTCGCAAAAATCTGCTTCATCTCGGGACTGACCTTCTGGCTCGGCAATACCTTCGTGCTGGGCTTCGGCATGCTGTGGCATCCGCAGGCGGCGTCATCCATCGATCTGCTGCCCAATGCCGTCAACCGCCTCATCGGCCTCGGCTGCCTGGCCGGTATCGCGGCCTATCTGGTCTGGCTGTCGGTCGGCCAGAAGCGCCGCGAGCTCGGCCAGAACGGCGGGAAGGTCGTGCTGCCGTCGGCCCGGGTGACCCTGCTGCAGATCGCCATTGGCGTGATCGATCTTGGTTTCTGCGCGCTGGCCTTTTACCTGCTGATGCCGGACGCCCCCGCGATCGACTTCGTGTCACTCGCGGTGGTGTTCATCCTGGCGACCCTGCTCGGCTTTGCCAGTCATGCGCCGGGCAGCCTTGGCGTGTTCGACGCCGCCATGCTGGTCGCCCTGCCGCAGTTCAGGCAGGAAGAACTGGTGGCCACCGTCGTCATGTTCCGGATCCTGTATTTCATGATCCCGTTCGCCATCGCCATTGTCATCATGGGCGCCCGTGAACTCTGGCTGAGCGTGATCCGGCCCTGGCACAAAGGCCGTCCCCCGACTGCCGGCGAGCCATCGACGGCCGCCGCGCCCGTGGCAGTCCACCATGAGCCGATGAAGCGGCAGTCACGCGGCTGAAGCGTTGCGACATCGCGGCGTGCCATACCTCTTACTTCTGCCCCATACGTGACGAAGAACTGGGTCATGGCCGCGATGCGTTACCGAATTCTGTTTATCTGTCTTACGACGCTCGGCGCTTTGCTCGGCGCCCAACCGATCGATCGCGCCGCGGCGCAGGGGGCCGGCAACAGCCCGGTGCAGATCACCTGGGAGGTGCGCAACCGCTTTCGCCTGTTTCGCGAGGAGCGCGACTTCCAGCTTCATGTGGACTCCATGCGCGGCAACAGCGTGCTGGCTGCAGAGCGCGGTCTCGAAGTCCAAAGCGATGGCCGCGGCTGGGCCCGCAACACCGTCAACCGGCTTTGCGTCGATCTGGCCGGCCGTGTCAGCGAGCCCTGCACCCGCGACACGGTCAAAGAAAGCTACCTGACGCCGACAGACCATCCGGTCACGGTTCGCCTTGCCGGCAACGTGCCGGTCGGCGCGGTCTGCGCCTGGACCTTCGACGACGGCGAGGGGCCGCGGCAGTCGACCCTCGACTGTGCCGAGCCGGTCAACTTCCGCGTCATGTATGGCCGCCACACCACGGCGACGGTGGACGTCACCAGCGGCGACGCCGCCGCGCCGCTGCGGGCCACCGGCGACATCATGGTGCGCGACATCCTGATCGCCGGGCTCGGCGATTCCATCGCGTCGGGTGAAGGCAATCCGGACCGCCCGGTGAACCTGTCCGACGACGGCTTCTGTTTCCGCTCCTATCTCGGCGGGCCAAGCGGCCAGTTCTATCGGCCGAGCCGCGCCGGCTTCAAGGGCGGCCGCTCGTGCGATTCCTACGAGTCGCTGCAGGCCTGGCAGCGTGCCGGCGCGCAGTGGCTCAACGCCGCCTGCCACCGCTCGCTGTACAGCTACCAAACCCGCGCCGCGCTGGCGCTTGCGGTGCAGTACCCGCATATCGCCGTGACCTATCTACCGCTGGCCTGCTCCGGTGCCACCATCGCCGACGGCCTGCTGGGTTCGCAGCGCGCGCGGGAGTGTCTGAACACCAAGAACGCCAGCAGTTGTGCGGGCAGCGTCAATGCCCAGGTCGCCGAACTGCGCGACGCGATGGCGGCGGCCAAGCGCCGCCAGCCGGCGCGGCGGCTCGACATGGTGCTGCTGTCGGTCGGCGCCAACGACATCGACTTCTCGGGACTGGTGGCCGACGTGATCGTCGACAACGCCACCGAACGCGCGCTGTTCAAGCGCGGCGGCGTGCTCGGCGCCGTGGACGATTCCCGCGCCGCCTTGACGCGCGACCTGCCGGCCAGCTTCGGCAAGCTGCGCGAAGCGCTGAAGCCGCTGGTCGGCGGCGACATGTCGCGCGTGGTGTTCACAGCCTATGGCAATCCCGCGATGTCCGGCGGCGCGCCCTGCCCCGGCGGCCCGGCAGGCTTCGACGTGCATCCCTCGTTCAATGCCAACCCCGGCCGGCTCGCCAATGTGGTCAATTTCGTCGAGTCCGAATTTCTGCCGCAACTGAAAGCCATTGCGACATGCCAGGGGGGCGTGCTGTGCCGCAATCCGGATTCGGATCGCATGACCTTTGTCGATGCGCATCAGGCAGCTTTCGCCAATCACGGATTTTGCGCGCGTGGGGCGTCCGATCCGGAATTCGATCGCGCCTGCTTTTCCGCCAAGGGCGACAGCTTCGACGCCAGCCTGGTGGACAGCGCGGCACAGCCATTGGTGTGCGGTCACGGTGCCAGCGAGTTCCGCGCCTATCTGCCGCGCGCCCGCTGGATCCGCGATGCCAATGACAGCTATTTCGCCGCCATGACGTATCCGCAGGGCTATTCGGCGGCGATCCAGCCGGCCGACATCCACGACGCGACCTGGGGCATTCTCTCCGCGGTGTATGGCGGCGCGATCCATCCCACCGCCGAAGGCCACGCCGCCATGGCCGACGCCGTCGTCCCCGCCGCCGCCGACATGCTGCGCCTCGGCGTCGAGTCCGACGTGACGCAGGAACCGCTGGCCCCGGTGCAGCCAGCGGCAAGGTAGGACGCAAATAAAGGTTTTGGCTTGTGTGGTTCAGCGCACGACCATCAGCGAGTCGTTTCTGCGAACGCAGGGACCCATACGGCGAGGACTCGCGAATCCAGCAGGCAGCAGCCGGTTGATCGGACTGTGACCAAAGCCGGCGCCGGTGATTATGGGCCCCTGCGTTCGCAGGGACGACCCATGGAAGCGTTTGCGTTCGAACGCTGACGCCTGATTACTTCGCGACGTTGCTTGCCTTCTTCACCGCCGCGGGTGCTTTGGCGGCGCCGGTGGTCGGTGGTTTGGCGGCAGCGTAAGTCGGCATCCATTTGCCGAGCACCGTCGGGTCAAGGGTGGCGATGTCGGTGTCCGGCAGACGCGACCAGGTCTCGTCCTTGCCGAGCAGCGCGATGCCCCAATAGCCGCGCACCGTCAATTCCTGACCGTCCTGGCTGACACTCATCTTGGCCTTGTAGATCTTGCCGTCGCGCGGATCGAGGATATTGCCGTTTTCGTATTTCAGCCCGTCTCGCTTCATGTCGCGGATGAAAGAAATGCCGAGCACCGGCGCGTTCTTGCGATCGTCGACGCACTTGCTGCAGATATCGTCGCCGGGCTTGTCATTGGGGTCGACAAACGTCTTGGCAATCGCGCCTTCGAAGGTGCCGCTATGGTCGACCACAAGGACCCAGACGACCGGAAGCCCCTTTTCGGTCTTCTGCCAAAGACCGGCTGCGGTCGGCTCTGCCGCCTGCACCGGGCCGAGCAGCATCGCGACTCCCGCCAATGCTGCAGCGGCCGTAATGGCAAACCGCCGAACCGGACGGACAAATGAGTGCGATAGAAATGTAGACATCGGCATCCCCGAAACGTTGGTCGTAAGGCAGTGCGCGTTCATGCGATTGATGCGGCTGCATGAACTATCAAAGTTCCGCGACCAGAGAGTGACCGTCGTTGATGGCTTTTGCAAGATAGCCCTCGATGCGGAGAATGTCCCGATATGTCTGAAGTCGTCGTCCTGAAGCCATCGTTCAATGCTTGTTCATCGTCGCGCCAATCAATGCGGCGTCCAAACCGATGCGCCCGGCTGCAAGTATCCGAACACCATTCGCACTCGTTTGGCGGTCATGTCGACGTTTCTGCAAGATCCGGCTGCAGGCGGTAAATCCTCGGAACGGATCCTCCGCTTCGTCGTTGAGTTTCAGTGAAACCATCTGGAGATCTGTCATTATGAAGAAGATCATTGTTGCCGCCGCGATCCTCGGCCTGTCCGCCACCGCCGCTTTCGCCCAGTCCGGCGCCAATCCGAGTGCTCCGCAGCCAGGTTCGACTGGCGTCGGCGTCAACCAGCCGGGCACCACTGCTACCGGTACCGCCGTCGATCGTCCGACCACCGGCAGCAGCATGTCGAAGGACACGATGTCCAAGGACAGCATGAAGAAGGACAGCATGTCCAAGGACCACATGAAGAAGTAAGCGAGTTCACATTCGCTACGGCGGATCGGGCCGCGCTGTGCACAACGCCAGCGCGGCCTTTCGCTTGTCTGGCGCAAGCGAGATGGCTGTGTGTCCTTGAGGACTTGTCCGGACCGCGCATCTGCGCTGTAACAGCGCAAATGCTGGAGATCGCTTCGTGACTGCAACCGCCCGCGCGCCGACGCCCAGACTGGACGACTATCCTTACCGGCTGAAAGACAATGTGCGCTTCGCGGACCTCGATCCGAACCAGCACGTCAACAATGCGGTCTACGCCAGCTACTTCGAAACCAGCCGCGTGATGCTGGTGAAGGAGCCGCGGCACGGGCTCATTCCGCCCGGCCAGAGCTGGGTGCTGGTGCGACTCGACATCCATTACCGTGCCGAACTGCACTGGCCGAACACCATCGATCTCGGCATCGGCGTGACGAAACTCGGTCGTACGTCGGTGACGTTCGAACAGGTGGTTTTTTCCGAAGGCCGCTGCATCGCGTCGGCGATCGCGACCACCGTGATGGTCGGACTCGAAAGCCGCGCTCCGACGCCGCTTCCACCGGAAGTGATCGCGCGCTTTCAGCCGTGGATGCTGCGCGACACGAACGCACCCTGAGAGACAGGCGCCGCGATGATCGGGCGCCGTGCTGGATCAGGCCTGCCGTTCCGGTGTCACGATGACCAGGCCGTCGAGCGCGTCGCTGATCTTGATCTGGCACGACAGCCGCGAGTTCGGCTTGATGTCGTAGCCGAAGTCCAGCATGTCCTCTTCCATCGGGGTCGGCGAGCCGACCCGCTCCTGCCAGGCTTCGTCGACATAGACGTGGCAGGTTGCGCAGGCACAGGCGCCGCCGCATTCGGCCTCGATGCCCGGAATGGAATTGCGGATTGCCGCCTCCATCACGGTTGAGCCGGTCTCGGCGTCAACGGTGCGGGTTTCGCCGGAATGGTCGACAAAGTTGATCTTGGCCATGATGCTCGCGCTGGGAAAGAACTGTAACTTCTGTCCTATACCGGCTCGATCGGGATCGCGCCAGCGTCCCGCCGACCTCCTCCCGTGCAAAGCCGTCAAGACCGGTTGAGAAGGCCGTCGATCTCTGCCCGGGCCTCGAGCACCGCATCCGTCAGGGTCATCAGGGCCTCGGCATTGTCGCGCCCCTCACGGAGCATATCGATCAGCCATTCAGCAGCGTCCGCGATGCGGAATGCGCCGACCGCCTGCGCAGACCCCTTGAGCTTGTGGGCCAATTCGCCGGCACTGGGCTGGAGCCGAACGATTCGCTCGATCAGGTCGCTGGCCTGGGCCGCGAACATCGCGAGGACCTCGTGCTCGAGACCGGCATCGCCCAGCGTCATCTGGCGGAGATGCTCCATATCGATCGGTCCGTCATCGGGAACCAGCGGCGGTGACGGCATCCATTGAACCCGTTCGAAGTGAAGCGGCATGATGATGACCCAGATCGGCGCCGCGCGGGACGCTGCGGACGCATTTGCATCAGCCAAACACCAAATTGGTTAACAGAACGTTCCCGGTACAAAGCCGACTTCCGCCGTCCTGCCGACGTGAAATCGCCACGATCATCGGTGGGCCAGACGCATTTCAGGTTGCACAGCGCGATACCAGTGGACCGCGTTAACTATCCTTAAGAATGTCTTAACCAGAACCATTTCATTCGCGCGACCAAGCCAATAGGATGTTTGCGGAAGTAGCGGACAAGCCGAGCGACCGGCTGTTCGACGATCGTCTTGCAGGGGAGCATCCGATAAGCCGGATGTGGCAGGGCCGAATCGTACGAAACTTTCGGACGGGCGTTTTTAAGGGGTGTGGGACAACGATGGCAAACAACACCAAAAAGGCCAAGGATCCGACCGAAGTTGCGCTGTCTGCTATCCAGGAAGCCCTGAATATCAGTGACTTGTCAGGTTCCGAACGCGAAGCCGCGGCGATGCGCGTGGACGAGGCCGCAAGCGCCATCCGGCAGCCGGTCGGAGGCTTCGACGATTCCGGTTTTGATCCGCGCGCCGCGCTGGACCGGCCGGCTTTCGATGCGGTCGACGACGGCCGCTTTCAGCGCCGCCCCGCCAACGATGATCGCGAGACCATCGGCGAGATTCTGCAGGCGATCCAGAAGGGCCGCCCTGCCCGCAATGTCTACACCCTTGCCACGCTGTTCGCCGGCGTCTGGGTGGTCGGCGCAGGCCTGCTGACGGTCGCGTTCCTGCCCTCGCTGCAGGCCCTGCTGGGCCAGGGCGGCGGCGGCACGCTGGCGCTGGCCGGCCTCGCAGTGCTGTTCTTCGCGCCGATCCTGCTGTTCTACTTCCTCGCCAGTCTCGCCTGGCGCGGGCAGGAGATGCGCCTGATTGCCCAGTCAATGGCGCAGGTCGCGATGCGCTTTTCCGAGCCCGAAGGTGCTGCCAGCGATTCGATGGTCACCGTCGGCCAGGCGATTCGTCGCGAGGTCGCCGCCATGGGTGACGGCGTCGAGCGCGCCATCGCACGCGCCGGCGAACTCGAGACCCTGGTCGCCAACGAGGTGTCCGCGCTCGAACGCGCCTACTCCGACAACGAGGTGCGCATCCGCGCCCTGCTGCAGGACATCGCACACCAGCGCGACAACCTGGTCGGCCAGGCCGAGCAGGTCCGCTCCGCCATTTCCGGCGTGCAGATCGACCTGCGCCACGACATCGCGCTGATCTCCGACGCCATCGCGTCGCGCGTCGACGAGGTCGCCAAGAGCATCACCGGCGCGCTCGAGGAGCGCGGCGAGCACATCACCCGCTCGCTCGGCACCGCCGGCGACAACATGATCATCGCGCTCGGCGAGCGCGGCGGCGACCTCCTCGACCGTCTCGAGGAAGCCTCTTCGGAAACCACGCGCGCGGTGCTCGACGCCAGCGAGCGGCTGACCACCAGCCTGAATTTCAAGACCGGCCACGTCCATGACGAATTCGTCGACCTCGCCGACCGCGTCCATGAAATGCTCAATGAGCGCATGGACCGCATCACCGGCGATTTCGAGCAGCGCTCCGCCAGCATCGTCGACCGCATTTCGGAGCGCACCGAGCAGGTCCACGACTCCCTGAAGAACTCCAGCGATTCGCTGCTGCTCGAACTCGAGCTGCGCAGCGGCGACCTGGTCAGCAAGATTGATGACGCCGGCAACCGCCTGGCGACGCAGATCCTCACATCGGGCGACAAGGCGGGCGAGTCGCTCGACGCCACCGTCAATACCCTGGTGGCGAAGGTCGCCAGCCAGACCGAGACCGCGCACGACACGCTCAGCCTGCAGATGAACGCCTTCGACGAGCTGGTGAAGGAACAGGGCGCCGAGCTCGCCGAGCGCTTCTCGCGCGACAGCGGCAATCTGGGCGCGCTGATCACCAAGCACATCTCTGAATTCGACCGCACCGTGAAGACCTTCGGCGGCGAAGTTGTCGACCGCCTCGGTCAGCGCACCCAGGACATCTCCGACACGCTGAAGACCTATGTCGACACGTTCGACGCCCGCGTCGCCTCCAATGTCGGCGGCATCGGCGCCTCGCTCGACGGCCGCCTCGCGGACTTCTCGACCAAGTTCGAAGACCGCGTCGCCACCCTCGACACCTCGCTCGACGGCAAGATCAAGTCGTTCGACGACACCGTCGAAGGCCGCATCAGGAATCTCGAAGAGACCTTCGACGCCCGCGCCCAGTCGGTCACCACCACCATCGACAGCCGTCTCGAAAATCTCGCCAACACGCTGTCGCAGGGCGCCAACCAGGCGGTCGATTCCGTCGATGGCCGCCTCACCCACCTCGCCACGGCACTGACCGAAGGCGCCGTGCAGGCGATCCACTCCATCGACGATCGCCTGAGCTACTTCACCACCTCGCTGACCACGGGCACCTCGCAGGCCATCGCGGCGATCGACGGCCGCATCAGCCACGTCACCGACACCATCGACAGCCGCACGGCGCACCTCGCCGACACCATCGAGAACCGCAGCGCCCTGCTCGCCGACACCTTCACTGCCCGTTTCCAGGTGGCCCATGACGGCATGGAGAGCCGCGCCGGCGCCATTGCCACTGACATCGAGACCCGGGTCGAACAGTTCGAGGAATTGCTGGGTTCGCGCATCGAGGCCGTAGCCGGCCGCATCGAAACGTCGGGTCGCACCGCCAGCGAACAGCTGATGGCACGCGCCGAAGAGCTGTCGTTCGGCATCAAGGGCCATGTGGACGACGCCGAGCGTTCGCTGACCCACCTGATGGTGTCGACCAGCCAGACCATCCAGGCCGGTGCCCGCGCCGCGCAGGAGTCGCTGATCTCGGTGTCGACCGATGTCGGCGCCCAGCTCAAGCTGACCTCGGCGGATATCGAAAGCTCGCTTACTGCCGTCGGCACCACCGCGGCGTCGGCGATCGTCACCAGCGCGCGCGAAGCCCAGACCACGCTCGTCAGCGTCTCCACCGAGACCTCGCTCCAGGTCAGGTCGCTGTCGGCTGACGTCGAGCGCACCCTCACCAATGCCGGCTCCGCCACCTCGGCCGCCCTGCTCTCCAGCGCCCGCGAAGTGCAGACCACGCTGGTCACCACCACCACCGATGTGACCACCCAGATCCTGTCGCTGTCCGCCGACGTCGAGCGCACGCTCACCACGGTCGGCACCGCGACCGCGGACTCGGTCCTGTCGGGCGCACGCCATGCGCAGACCATCCTGGTTACCGCGTCGACCGATGCCACGCAGCAGGTCCGCAGCCTCGCCGCCGATGTCGAACGCACGCTGATCGCCGCCGGCAGCGCCAGCGCGGACTCGATCCTGGCCAGCACGCGCAACGTCCAGGCGTCGCTGATTGACGCCTCGACCGAAGCCGCCAACCACGTCCGCACCCTAGCGGCCGAGATGGAGCGCAGCCTGACCACGGCCGGCGCCACCACCGCCGAATCGATCGTGGCCGGCGCGCGGGAAGCGCAGACCACTTTGCTGTCGACGTCGTCGGAAACCGCCGCCCAGGTCATGGCGCTCGCCGCCGATATGGAACGCAGCCTCACCACGGCTGGCTCCTCGGCCGCGGATTCGATCGTGGCCGGCGCTCGCGAGGCGCAGTCCACCCTGGTCAACGCCTCGTCGGATGCCGCCCAGCACGTCAAGTCGCTCGCGGCCGATGTCGAGCACAGCGTCACCGCGGCCGGCGCCTCGGCGGCGGCCTCCATCGTGGCCGGCGCCCGCGAGGCGCAGACGACGCTGGTCAACGCTTCGTCGGATGCGGCCCAGCACGTCAGGTCGCTCGCGATCGACGTGGAGCGCAGCGTTACCGCGGCCGGCTCGTCGGCGGCGGACTCGATCATGTCCGGCGCGCGCGAGGCCCAGTCCACGCTGGTGAACGCGTCGTCCGACGCAGCCAACCACGTCAAGTCGCTCTCCGAAGACGTCGAGCGCGCGCTGACCGCGGTCGGCGCCGATACGGCGGCGGCGATCCTCACCAGCGCCCGCGACGTCCAGACCTCGCTGGCGACCTCGTCGGCCGATGCGGCGAACCAGATCAAGTCGATCTCCGCAGATGTCGAGCGCGCGCTGTTGCACGTCACCGCCAGCACCACCGACAATATCCACGTCAGCGCCGTCAACGCGCAGAACGCGCTGGTCGCCGCCTCGAACGAAGTCTCCACCAAGATCAAGACCACCTCGTCGGAGATCGAGCGTTCGGTCTTCGCTGCGTCGGGCTCGTTCGGCACGACGATGACGGCGAAGACCGACGAGATCGTCTCTTACGTGCAGCAGCAGACCGACCGTCTGTCGCAGTTGGTCGACAGCAAGCGCGGTTCGCTGGTCGAAGCGATCGGCAGCAAGGCCACGCAGTTCACGGTCGACATCGACCGCGTCACCGCGGCCGCCCTCAAGGCGATCGAAACCCGCGGCCAGACCTTCTCGCAGACCATGCTGACCTCGAGCAGCGACGTGGCGCGCTCGATCACCACCGCCGGCGAACTCGCCTCGGGCGCCGTCAACAAATCGCTGAAGGACCTCGAGCAGACCTCGCGCGCGGCCATCGAACAGTCACGCCAGGTGTCGATCACCGCGGTCACCGAAATGCAGGAGACCAGCAAGATCCTGCGCACCGACACGGTGGCGCTGTTCGAGCGCCTGCGCGAAGGCAACATCCTGCTGCAGGAAGTCCTCACCGGCGCCCACGACAACCTCAACTCGCTGGAGCGCGCGCTGGTGACCCGCGTGGCGGACTTCGTGTCCACCATGAACGACGTGACGTCGCGCAATGGTGTCGCCACTCAGGCGCTGGAGGACCAGCTCACGGTGTTCACCGGCAAGACCTCGCGCGCCCTGGAAGACCTGGGCTCGCTGTCGACCCAGTTCGAGAGCCACGGCCGTGCGCTGGAAGACGCCGCGACCCTGGTCGAGCAGAGCAACCGCGCCACCATGTCCTCGGTCGGCGACCGCAAGGCGGCGCTGGAAGCGCTGGTCGACAGCATCGACACGCGCACCACCGATCTCGATCACCGGCTCAACCGCTTCACCGGCCTGCTCGATGAATCGCTGGCCGCCGCCGAAGAGCGCGCCCGCGACATCGCGCGCGTCGTGGCCGAGACCGCCGGCGCCGGCTCGTCGGCGATCAGCCGGCAGTTCGAAGCTGTGCGCAGCGCGGCCGAGGAGGAGCGCCGCCTGACCTCGCAGGCCATGAGCGAGATCTATCAGCAGGGCACGTCGGAAGCGGATGCCATGTTCAAGCAGTCGGCCGAGAAATTCGCCGACCTCGTCGGCAGCATGAAGGCGATGGCCGCTGAGATGCATGGCGAATTGGAGAACACCCGCAGCGAGTTGCGCCGCGGCGTGTTCGAGATGCCGCAGGAGGCCGCCGAGAGCACCGCGCAGATGCGCAAGGTGATCGTCGATCAGATCGAGGCGCTGGCCGAACTCAACCGCATCGTCGCCCGCCATGGCCGCGGCCTCGACGTGGTCGCGACCAACCGCCCGGCTGCGCGCCGCGAGGAAGAGCCTGTTGCGGCTGTCGTGACCGCGGAACGCGCCGAGCGTCCGGAGCGCGTCGAGCGGGCCGAGGTCCGCCCGGAAGCGGCCCGCCCCACGCCGCGCCGCGAAGCGCCGATCACCGCCGTGACCAGCCTGCCGATGCCGGATATCGGCGGTCCCGGCCCGCGCCGCTCCGAGGCGCCATCCATGGCGCCCCCCATTGCTGACCAGAGCCGTGACGGCTGGCTGTCGGAACTGCTCGGTCGCGCTGATGACGAGGAGCGCGAGCCTTTGCGCCGCGCGCCTGCCCCGCAGCCGCCGGCCGCCAGCGTCAATCCGCTGGAGTCTTTGTCGCTCGACATCAGCCGGCTGATGGACCGCAACCTGGCTGCCGAGATGTGGGACCGCTATCAGCGCGGCGAGCGCAAGGCCTTCAGCAAGCGGCTCTATACGCCCGCCGGCCAGAAGGCGTTCGACGAGGTCGCCCGAAAGTATCGCGGCGAGCGCGCCTTCAAGGGCACGGTGGATCGCTACATCACGGAGTTCGAGCGCCTGCTCGACGAAGTGGCCCGCGACGAACGCGGCCCCGCGGCACTGCGCGCGCACCTGACCTCGGAAACGGGCCTGGTGTACACGCTGCTGGCGCATGCCGCGGGACGGCTGGGGTAAGTTCGACCGTAGCGCGAATGCAAAAAGCGGAGGCAGTGATGCCTCCGCTTTTTCATTGGCGCCGTTGTGATCGCAGGCGCCCTCCCAAGCACAATGTCATCGCCCGGCTTGACCGGGCGACCCAGTATTTCAGAGCACTGATGTTCATCACCAATGCCCTGGGATACTGGGTCACCCCTTTTCGCGGGTGATGACGCAGTATGTGGGGTTGGGCCGCGCTTCAGCACCACGCCGGCGAACATTCGATCCTACGGCATGCGCTCGACGAGATGCGCGCGGGATGGGCCTGGGGCAAAACCATCGGCAAAGTACTGGGTCTCATGCGCGACCAGGCCGTCGCGGAATTGCATGATGCTGACCACGTAGGACGGCACGCCGTCATAGGTCAGGGTGAATTCGCTGACCCAGAGATCGCCGCAGCCCGTGATCCGTCGCACCGTGAAGCGCTTGGCATTGGGCTGAACCGTGCGGCTTTCCAGGATATTGTGCCGGCCGCGGATGCGTTCGCCGGACTGCGGATAATCCAACACGGCGTCGTCGTGATAGATGGCGTGCTCGGCGGCGAAGTCGTTGGCGTCGGATGCTTGCCAGTGGCGGTCGAGCGCGGCGCGTATGGTTTGATTATCCATTGCGAGCTCCTGTGAGCCATCACACACAAACTGTCATCGCCCGGCTTGACCGGGCGACCCAGTATTCCAGGGCGCTGATGTTCAACACGAATGCTCTGGAATACTGGGTCACCCGCTTTCGCGGGTGATGACAGCTTCGTTTGAAACGATGCTAGCCGAAACCAATCCGCTGCACGAATTTTCGCGTCACGCCCACGTCGATATGCATCACGCCCGGCTTGTCGGCGAATTCGCCGTCGAAATCCACCGGGCTGGCATAACCGTGCCACGGCTCGATGCACAGGAACGGCGCGCCGGAGGGCTTCGACCACAGGCCCAGTTCGCGAAACCCTTCCCAGGCGATGTCGATGGTCGGGCCGCCCGGCCCGCTATAGCTCAGCGCCTGGCTCGCGGGATGGTCGAGGATCATCGCGTCTTTCGTGAACAGCGACTCCGACAGCGCCAGTGCCCCGCCCTGCACCGGCGACGGCTCGGACCCTGGCAGCAGCAGCCCATCATCGAGGCGACGGATCGGCGCAGGCTCGGCCGCGTCGAAAATGATGCTGTGCGCCCGCTTGTCGCCGCCGTCGACCAGCGGCCATTTGAACGCCGGATGGGCGCCGATCGAGGCCGGCAGCATCTCGTCGCCGGTGTTGGTGATGGCGTAGCCGATCACCAGCGTGTCGTGGTCGATGGCAAAATTCACGTCGAGCCGGAACGCGAACGGATACTTGGCGCGCATCGTGTCGTTGTCCTGCAGTGACAGCGCGCAGGACAGCGGCGACTGCGCGGCCCAGGTGAAGCGCTGGTCGCGCGCAAAACCGTGCTGGGTCATGGCATAGCTCTGGCCGCGATGGCGCAGCACGTCGCCCTTGAGGCGGCCGACGATGGGAAACAGGATCGGCGCGTGGCGCGGCCATTCGGGGCCGGCCTGCCACATCACCTCGTTGCCGTGGATGTTCTTGAGCGAACAGAGCTCGGCGCCGTCGGCCTTGATGGTCGCGGTGACGCGGCCATTGCTGATGGTGAAACGATCCTCGGTCTCCATCAGCATTCTCCAGGTCTGCGTTGATGCAGCAAGCGGCCTAGCGACGACGCCGGCGCTCCGGCACCGGGTCGGCCGGCGGCGCAACCGGCGGCGGCGATGCCGCGGCAGGCGCCGGTGTACTCCCGCTGCCGGCACCGAACAACAGCCGCGTCGGATTGCGGTCGAGATTGTTCACGGCGCGGCTGATGTCGCCCAGCGTACGCCGGCCGTCGAGCATCAGCGCGCCGGAGCGCTTGTCGAGATTCTCGGTCAATTCATGGAAGGATTTCACGGCAGCCGTCAATTCGCCGCCATCCTTGCCGCCGGCCAGCGCGTCGAGGCCGAGCAGGATATTGTCGGTGCGCGCTACCACCGTGTTGGCCTTGCCCATGACGCCGTCGGCCTTGCCCATCACGCTGTCGATCTTCAGCATGATGGCGTCGATGACCTCGGAATTCTTGGCCAGCGTCGCGGTGAACACCTCGACGTTCTTCATGGCGCCTTTCAGCGTCTCCTGATTGTCGGCCACCAGACGGTTGACGTTGTTGAGCGTGGCACGGATCGATTCCGAGATGTCGCGCAGCAATTCCGGATCGGCGGTGAGGACCGGGATGCCGTCGGTGTCGAGCGGCACCGGCGGCGCGGCTTCGTCGCCGCCCTTCAGGGCGATCGCCGCCACACCCGTCAGGCCCTGGAATTCAAGGCCGACCTGAGTGTCCTTGCGGATCGGCGCGACGTTCTCGACCATCGCCAGCGCCACCACGCGCTTGGGATTGTCGAGCTTGACCGAGACGACCTCGCCGACCCGGATGCCGTTGAAGTTGACGTTGCCGCCGTTGCGCAGGCCCGAGGCGGCGCCTTCGAAGACGATGCGCAGCGGCGTGCGCGCCTTGGTCGAATGCAGGTTCTGAAACCACAGCACGAAGCCGAACGCGGCAGCGATCACCGCCAGCGTAAAGGTTCCTATCAGGACGAAATTCGCCCGCGTTTCCATCCAACCTACTCCGCCACCGAACCGACAACCGCGCGCGCGCGCTTGCCATGGAAATATTCTCTGAGCCAGGGGTGCTGCGACGCCAGCATGTCGGCCATCGTGCCCTGCGCGATGATCTTGCCGCTGCCAAGAACGGCAATGCGATCGCAGGCGGTATGCAGGCTGTCGAGATCATGGGTTACCATGAAAACCGTAAGCCCCAAAGTTCGCTGCAGCGTGCGCACCAGATCGTCGAAATCGCCGGCGCCGATCGGGTCAAGGCCCGAGGTCGGCTCGTCGAGAAACACGATCTCCGGATCGAGCGCGAGCGCACGCGCCAGCGCCACGCGCTTGATCATGCCGCCCGACAGTTCCGACGGATAGCGCTCGGCGACCTCGGGCTTCAGGCCGACCATGGCGAGCTTGGCCATGGTGATCTCGTCGAGCAGCCGCGGCGACACTTTCAGATATTCGCGCACCGGAAACTGGATGTTCTGTCGCACCGTCAGCGACGAGAACAGCGCGCCATGCTGGAACAGGATGCCCCAGCGCCGCTCGACGCCGCGCCGTGCCTTGTCGTGGCCGTCGAGATCCGTGCCGAACACCTCGATGGTGCCCGCCATTTTCGGCATCAGCCCGATGATGGTGCGCATCAGCACCGACTTGCCGGCGCCGGACGCGCCGACGAAGCCGAGGATCTCGCCGCGCCGGACGTCGAGATCGAGGCCGTCGAGCACGCGGCGGCTGCCGAACGCCACCGTGAGGTCGCGCACGCGGATGATGGCCTCGGCGTTTTCGTCGGGCGCCGTCGTCGGCATGGGATCGACCGCGGTCATATCAGATCCCGATCGTCGCAAAGAAGATTGCGAACACGCCGTCCATGACGATCACGAAGAAGATCCCCTTCACCACCGACGAGGTGGTGTGCTGGCCGAGCGACTCCGCACTACCTTCGACGGCAAGGCCCTCGACGCAGGCGACGATGCCGATCACCAGCGCCATCACCGGCGCCTTCACCATGCCGACGATGAAGTGATTGATGGAGATCGCCTCACGCAACCGCGACAGGAACGAGCTGGGATCGACGCCGCCATAGACCCAGGCCACGAGCCCGCCGCCATACAGCGCGGCC
>JBEVEC010000157.1:0-5904 GCA_040512975.1 Tardiphaga sp.
ACCCGATGGGCCGCGTCGGCAAGATGGAGGAGTTGCAGAACCTCGCGGTGTTCCTGATCTCCGGCGGCTGCGACTGGATCAACGGCGAGACCATCGCCATGGACGGCGCCCAGGCGCTCGCCATGGGCGGCAATTTCTATCAACTCCGCGACTGGAGCGACGCCGACTGGACCCAGGCGCGCGAGGCCATCGTGGCGCAGAACGAGAAGGACAAGGCGAAACGGGGTTAAAGCCGACGGCATCGCCTCTTTGTGCCGGGCTTGCCGGGCATCGATGTCTTGCATCGCAAAATCTGTTTCTGTTGTGTTTGTCGCGCGCCGCCATCACACTCCCGACAACTAATAAAACACGCCGGGGGAAACCATGTCCGTTGCACAAGCGGCCACGCTGGCCGACGTCATCCGCCATCAGGCAAGCACACGTGGCGCGTCGACCGCGCTGCTGTTCGAAGGCCGCAGCACGAATTATGCGGCGCTGGATCGCCACGCCAGCCAGGTCGCCAACGCGTTGATCGCCCTCGGCGTCGGGCCGCGCGAGCGCATCGCCTATCTCGGCAAGAACAGCGACCTCTTCCTCGAACTGCTGACGGGGGCCGTCAAAGCGCAGGTGGTCACCGCGCCGGTCAACTGGCGCCTCGCCGGGCCGGAGATCGCCGTGATCATCGACGATGCCCGTGCGAGCGTGCTGTTTGTCGGGCCGAAATTCATCAACCTCGTCCGCGGCCTGCTGCCGCAACTGCCCAGCGTCCAGACCATCCTCACCATGGAAGGCGGCGCGCCGGACTGGCCCGACTTTGCGGCGTGGCGCGACGCGCAGAGCGACCGTGACCCGCAGCGTCCCCTGACCACGGATGACGTCGCGATGCAGCTCTACACGTCGGGCACCACAGGCCGGCCGAAGGGCGCGATGCTATCGCACCGGAATTTCCTGACGCTGCTGCGGATCGCCGACACCGCCGACAACCCGGACTGGAACGTGTGGACGGAGCGCGACGTGTCGCTGGTGGCGATGCCGATGTTTCATATCGGCGGCATCGGCTGGGCGGTGTTCGGATTGTATCACGGTGCCAGAAGCGTGATCGCGCGGGAATTCGACCCCACCAAGGTGCTGGACGAATTCGAGCGCCACGGCATCAGCAAGCTGTTCCTGGTGCCGGCCGCCATGCAGTTCATCGTGCGGCAGCCGCGCGCGCGGGAGATGGACTTCAGCCGCCTGCGCTACATCCTGTACGGCGCCTCGCCGATCCCCGCGGCCTTGCTGCGCGAATGCATCAGCGTGTTCGGCTGCGGCTTCGTGCAAATGTACGGCATGACCGAGACCACCGGCACCATCGTGGTGCTTGCGCCGGAAGATCACGTCGAGGGCCGCGACTGCATGCGCTCGGCCGGCCGTGCGCTGCCGGGCGTCGAGATTGCCATCCTCGACGGAGCCGGCCAGCCGCTGCCGCCGGGCGAGGTCGGCGAGATCGCGACGCGCTCGTCCTCCAACATGGTGGGCTACTGGAACATGCCGGAGGCCACCGTGCGCACCCTCGACGGCGACAACTGGCTGCGTACCGGCGACGCCGGCTATCTCGACGGCGACGGCTATCTCTATATTCACGATCGCATCAAGGACATGATCATTTCCGGCGGCGAGAACATCTACCCGGCCGAAGTCGAGAGCGCGATCTGCGACCATCCGGATGTCGCCGAAGTCGCGGTGATCGGCGTGCCGGACGAGACCTGGGGCGAAGCGGTGAAGGCGGTCGTGGCGCTGAAGCCGGGCCGGCATGTGGACGCCGCCGAGCTGATCGGTTTTGCGCGGGAACGCATCGCGACGTTCAAATCGCCGAAGTCGATCGATTTCATTCCAGCTCTGCCGCGCAATGCATCGGGCAAGATTTTGCGGAGGCAATTGCGCGATCCGTATTGGGCGGGGCGCGAGCGGCAGGTGAATTGAACTGGCCGATTGTGTGCCGCTGCCCAAGCCGCACCGCCGACGCCGCGTTGCTGCCATCTCACAGCATAAAAAAAGGCCCGCTTTCGCGGGCCTTTCGAACTTGCCAAATGCAATCGGCTTACGCGGTCTTGGCGTAGCTCGCGGCTTCGGAGATGTTGTCCTGGGCGGTCTTGGCGCCGTCGGTGACGAGCTTGCCGAGATATTCCGTGGACGACTTGGCACGCGAGGCCAGAACGGCGCCCTGGGCGCGGGCGAGTTCGCCCTGGATCTGCAGCGCTTCGGTAACCGACTTGGCCGAGGCCAGCTTGTCGAGGCCGGCGAAGAAGGACTCGACGTCCTGATAGAATGCGCTCTGGATGGTGCGGTTGATCTTGACGGCTTCGCTGACCGAGCTCGACACCGCGGTTTCGATGACGCTGGTCATTTTCTCGGAGGCGGCCTGGAAATCGGCGGCCTTGGTCTTGGCATTGTCGGTTGCGCGCTTGACGAGGTCGCGGGTCGCTTCCGGCACTTCGATGCTCTGGAACTTGGCGAAGGCTTCGGTGACGGGTGCGAAAGCCTGCTTGAAATTGTTGATCGCAGCGTTGCTGTCGGCTTCGAATGACATGGTGGTCTCCATCCTCATGGGTTTTGAGCTAATGGCTCGCCCCGTCGCTTGAGCCCGGGGTACAACCTGCATGACATGGTGAATCCGATGACGCAATGCGCATGATGCACCGCACCATCACAACCTCGTGATTTGCTTATAAGGGTACCTCTATTGTCCGCGTTATGCCAATACTGGAAAAACCTCTTGGAAAAAACCACACAAAATATTGAGAATGCTGAATAAACCCAGACTTTTCACTCCGCGGGAAATGCCCAATAAGTTATCTTGTCCTGCTTTCATTATCGCCAGTAGCATAAGTTTCTCCATTCCGACCTGTCGGTTACCGACCGCCTCTGACGTGATCTCACGCGCCTCGAAATCCAGATTTCTAAACGGCCTGACACCTCCACACTCTCAGGTAGAGTCATGGACCGGAAACGTCACCAAGGATAATGCCCATGCTCGACATGCCCGCGGTGCAATTCGCCGACCTCAACGGCATCCGGATGGGCTTCTATGAGGCCGGCCCGGCCGGCGACGCTCCGCCGGTGGTGCTGTGCCATGGCTGGCCCGAACTGGCCTTTTCGTGGCGACATCAGATCAAGGCGCTGGCCGCGGCCGGCATCCGGGTCATTGCGCCGGACCAGCGCGGCTACGGCGCCACATCGCGGCCGGATGCGGTCGCGGATTACAGCATCGAACATCTCACCGGAGATCTCGTGGCGCTGCTCGATCACCTCGACATCGACAAGGCGATCTTTGTCGGCCACGACTGGGGCGGCTTCGTCGTGTGGCAGATGCCGCTGCGACACCTCGCCCGCGTCGCCGGCGTGATCGGCGTCAACACCCCGCACACCGCGCGGCCGCCGATCGATCCGATCGCGATCTTCCGCAAGCGGTTCGGCGAGCAGATGTACATCGTGCAGTTTCAGGACCCGGCGCGCGAGCCGGACCGGATCTTCGCGGCCGATGTCGGCCGCACCTTCGACGCCCTGATGCGCCGGCCGCTGCCGCGCTCGTCGGCGACGGTCGACGCCGGTGATGAGCCCACCGCCGGGATCGGCGCCGCGCCAAAACTCAATCTGGCGCTGCCGCAGATGGTCGCCAATTACGACGCCGCGCGCGATGCCCGTGAAAAGATCCTGTCGCCGGAGGAACGCGACGTGTTCGTCCGCGCCTTCACGGCCACGGGCTTCACCGGCGGCATCAACTGGTATCGCAACATGACCGGCAACTGGGAGCGCGCCGCGGGGCTCGACCCACGCGTGCGGGTGCCGTCGCTGATGATCATGGCCGAGAATGACGCCGTGCTGCCGCCCTCCGCCGCGGACGGCATGGAAAGCCTCATTCCCGACCTCGAAAAATATCTGGTGAAGGACAGCGGCCACTGGACCCAGCAGGAAAAGCCCGACGAGGTCAGCGCCAAGCTGATCGAATGGCGCCGCCGCCGCTTCGGCTGAGACGCTGTCATAAAGCCTGTCACATTCATCGCCGGACGATGTCACAAAGGGCGCTTCGCAAGCTTGTATTAAGCGCTGCGGCGATTTGCCTGCCATGTCACACGACTGTAACTTTTGGCGCCGGGGTTTCCATGTCATCTCTCTGACATGAACCACAGCCCCGCCCGCCTGCCCTGTCCGATCGACGTGCCGTATCAGCCGCCGCAGCTGGCGCGGGCCAATGGCATCGAGATCTGCTACGACATCTTCGGCGACAGCGACGCCGAGCCCATGGTGATGATCATGGGCCTCGGCGCGCAGATGATCCATTGGGACGACGAGTTCTGCCGTCAACTGGCGCAGCAGGGTTTTCGCGTGATCCGCTTCGACAACCGCGACATCGGCCTGTCCAGCAAGATGACCGGCGGCAAGCCGTTCACGCTGTTCGAACTGGCCCGGCTGCGCTTCCTCGGCACGCCGCTGGACGCGCCCTACAAGCTGCATGACATGGCGACCGACGTGGTCGCGCTGCTCGACGTGCTGCGGATCAAATCCGCCCATGTGGTCGGCGCCTCCATGGGCGGCATGATCGCGCAGGAAATCGCGATCACCTTTCCCGAGCGCGTGCGCTCGCTGGTGTCGATCATGTCGACCACCGGCCATGCCCGGCTGCCGCAGCCGAGCCCCAAGGTGACGATGATGCTGCTGAAGAAGCAGCCGGTCGGTTACGAGGCCTTCATCGAGCGCTTCAAGCAGACCTGGCTGTTCCTGCGTGCCGGCCGCTTCCCGGACGACGAGGCCCGCGACCTCGACCGCGCCGAACGCACTTTTGCGCGCGGGCTGCATCCGGAAGGCGTCGGCCGCCAGCTGCGCGCCATTTTGGCGTCGGGCAGCCGCAAGGAACGCCTGGCGCAGGTCACGGCGCCGACGCTGGTGATCCACGGCAAGGTCGACCCGCTGGTGCACCCCGCCGCCGGCCGCGACACCGCGGCGTCGATTCCGGGCGCAAAGCTGATGATGGTCGACCGCATGGGCCACGCTTTGCCGGTATCGATGTGGACGCTGGTGATCGACGCCATCGCGCGACATGCGCGCCATGCCCGTCGGAGGTAGAAGGCAGGGGTGGTGGACAGCCCCCTACTTTTTGTCCTTCGGCCGGCTCGTCCCCAGCCCTGCCATGTTGACGAACATCTCCTGGAAACGCTCGGCCATCTTGGGGTCGAAGGTGAACCAGCTCTGCATGAAGGTCTCGGGCGAGAACTTGTCAATATTGGCGATCATCTTGTGCTGCATCTGGTCCATCATCGCCGCCTGCATCGGCTGCACGTCGGGCAATCCTAGAAATTCCCGCGCCTCGAGCGGCGTACAGTCCACGACCACAGTCACCTTCATCACCGTCTCCTGACGCGTAGGCGCCGGGCCACACGACCACAGCGATACGGCAGTATCGCGGGACGCCGCCGGGAAGCAAGCGGGGTGATGGGAAGGGATGAGTTCAACAGCAGCGCCCGCTTCACCTCTCCCCAGCGGGGAGAGGTCGCCGCGTCTTCGCGGCGGGAGAGGGGGCTCTTCCGTTGAAACGAGAGCCGCCTCACCCGCCCGGCTTCGCCGGTCGACCTCTCCCCGGTGGGGAGAGGTGAAGACAGGCTGCCGCTGTTGAAATGCTACCCGAACCGCTGCACCGCAAATGGCTTCGGATCGACAAACGGCGTCGCCCCCGTGATCATTTCCGCAAGCAGCCGGCCGCTTACCGGGCCCAGCGTCAGCCCGTGGTGCTGGTGGCCGAAGTCGAACCACAGGCCCTTGTGGCGCGGCGCCGCGCCGATGATCGGCAGCATATCCGGCAGGCACGGGCGACGGCCGAGCCACGGCTCGGCATCGACGCGCGCGCCGAGCGGGAAGATGGCGCGCGCCAGCGGCTCCACCCGATCGAGC
>JBEVEC010000214.1:0-7650 GCA_040512975.1 Tardiphaga sp.
CCCCCCCCCCCCCCCCCCGGGGGGGGGTGTGGGTGGACCCACCCCCACCCCGGTCCGCGCGGGGCGCGGGGCCGCCACAAGCACGGCTACCGCTGTGGCAGGCCCTCTCCCGCCTTCGCTTCGCTCGGCACCCTCTCCCGCAAGCGGGAGAGGGGAAGTAAGCTACTCCACCATCTCGGCGACGGCCTTGCCGCACGCGCCCGTATCCGCCTGACCGCCCAGATCCCGCGTCCGCAACGTCCGCTCCCCCAGCGTCCGTTCGATCGCCTTGACGATCGAATCCGCCGCCGCCTTCTCTCCCAGATGCTCCAGCATCATCGCCCCTGACCAGATCATGCCGATCGGGTTGGCGATGCCCTGCCCTGCGATGTCCGGCGCCGAGCCGTGCACCGGCTCGAACACCGAGGGGAAATCGCCGGGCGGGTTGATGTTGCCCGACGGCGCGATGCCGATGGTGCCGGTGCAGGCCGGGCCGAGATCCGACAGAATGTCGCCGAACAGATTCGAGCCGACCACGACGTCGAACCAGTCCGGATGCAGCACGAAATGCGCGGTCAGGATGTCGATGTGGTACTTGTCCCACTTCACGTCGGGATAGGCTTTCGCCATTGCCTCCACGCGCTCGTCCCAATACGGCATGGTGATGGAGATGCCGTTCGACTTGGTCGCCGAGGTGAGATGCTTCTTCGGCCGTGACTGCGCCAGATCGAATGCAAATTTCAGGATGCGGTCGACGCCGGTGCGGGTCATCACCGTCTGCTGGGTGACGAATTCGCGATCGGTGTCGGGAAACATGCGACCACCGACCGAAGAATACTCACCCTCGGTGTTTTCACGCACCACCCAGAAATCGATGTCGCCGGGCTCGCGGCCGACCAGCGGGCTCGGCACGCCGGGCATCAGCCGCACCGGGCGCAGGTTGACGTATTGATCGAACTCGCGCCGGAACTTGATCAGCGAGCCCCACAGCGAGATGTGGTCGGGGATCTTGGCCGGCAGGCCGACGGCGCCGAAATAGATCGCGTCGTGCTGGCCGATCTGCGCCTTCCAGTCGTCCGGCATCATCTGGCCGTGCTTCTCGTAATAGTCGTAGGACGAGAAGTCGTAATGGTCGAAATGCAGCTTGACCCGGTGCTGCTTGGCGGCCGCCTCGAGCACGCGCAGGCCTTCCGGCATCACTTCCTTGCCAATTCCGTCGCCGGGAATGACGGCGATGCGATATTCCTTGGGTGTGCTGCTCACGGCCAGACGTCCTCTTTGATGGTCACCGGCGCATCCTTACGCCAAGCCTTGCTCTGCGCAAAGCATCGCCTTGCGCGAAGCGGCCGCGCTCGCGCTGCAGTGCAGCTTGAGATGATGCCCAACATCTATCGGTTTAACTTGCCGCACCCCTCAGTCCCGATAGTATCCGCGCGAGGCCGATCAACAGGCCGGGCCGCAGAGCCACACAGGGTCGAGGAAACACATATGACGTCACGAATCCCCCATGCCACTTCTTCATGGTCCAGGCGGCTGTTTCTGGCAGCGACCGCGCTGACGACGGCGATGTCGCTCGGCGCTTCCGCCGCCTTTGCCGCCGATCCGATCAAGATCGGTGTGATCGCCGAGGCCCAGGCGATCGCCGGCGCCTCGATCCCGCAGGCCGCGCAGCTTGCCGCCGACGAGATCAATGCGCAGGGCGGCATCGACGGCCGCAAGGTCGAGATCGTTGCCTATGACAACCATTCATCCTCGGCGGATTCCGTGCGCGCCTTCCAGCGCGCGGTCAACGAGGACAAGGTCCACGCGGTGATCGGCAGCTATGTCAGCGAGGTGGTGCTGGCTTTGATGCCATGGGCGTCGCGGCTGAAGACCCCGTTCATCACGCCCGGTGCGGCGTCGAACGACATCTCGCTCAACGTCCACAAGGATTACGAGAAGAACAAATACACCTTCCACGGCTACCTGACGTCGACCGCACAGGCCGATCTGGTTTGCGACGCTGCGAAGGATCTGCTGGTCGACGGCAAGAAGATGAAGACCGCCGTCATCATGAGCGAGGACGCCGCCTGGACCAAGCCGCTCGACATCAGCTACGAGGCGTGCCTGCCGAAGGTCGGCCTGAAGGTGCTCGACCATATCCGCTTCTCGCCCGACACCACTGATTTCACGCCGATCTTCAACAAGATCGAAGGAGCCAAGCCGGACGTGATCATCACCGGCATTTCCCATGTCGGCGTGCAGCCGACGGTGCAGTGGAAGAATCAGCAGGTGCCGATCCCGATGCTCGGTGTCGCCTCGCAGGCGACCAATGAGACGTTCGGCAAGGATACCAACAACGCCGCCGACGGCGTCTTGTATTTCGGCATTTCCGGAACAGGCGTCGCGGTGACACCGAAGTCGCTTCCGTTCGCGGAGAGCTTCAAGAAGAAGTTCGGCAACTACCCGTCCTATGCCGGCTACACGGCCTATGACGAGGTCTACTTCCTCGCCGATGCCGTGAAACGCGCCGGCTCGACGGATGCCGACAAGATGGTCACGGCGCTGGAGGCTACCGACTGGGAAGGCACCATCGGCCGCACCCAGTTCTACGGCAAGGATGACCAGTTCACCCATACCCTGAAGTCGGGCAAGGGTGTCATCACCGGCCTGATGCTGCAATGGCAGGACGGCAAGCAGACCGCCGTCTGGCCGCCGGAAGCCGCAAAGGCGCAGATCAAGTTCCCGGCCTTCATCAAGGTGACGACGAACTAGGCGCCCATCCCCTCTCCCGCGCAGCGGGAGAGGGTGCCCGAGCGAAGCGAGGGCGGGAGAGGGGCCACAGCGGAAGCCGTGCGTGTGGCGCCCCCTCTCCCGTCTCGAAGGCCCTGCGTGCGTTCGAACCACCCTCTCCCGCCAACCGCCGCTGCGCGGCGGCCGGGGGAGAGGGGAAGACTGCGCTCGCTTCACAGTCACATGATCCCCACCGGACAAACCCGTAAATGCTCCTCCTGCAAATCCTGATCGACGGTTTCGCCATCAGCGCGCTCTACGCGCTGGGCGCCACCGGCTTCACCCTCATTTTCGGCGTGTCCGGCGTGCTCAACCTCTCCCACGGCGCCATCATGGTGCTGGCGGCGGTGGCAGCCTGGGCGGCGTCCAGCGTGTTGGGGCTCAGCAATTACGCCGGCGCGATGGTCGGCATCGGCGCGGCGCTGGTGGCCTCGCTGATCACCTATTTCCTGGTGGTGCAGCCGATCCAGCGCTCGCGACGGATTCCCAACGAGGAGAAGGAGATCTTCGTTCTCACAGGCACGCTGCTGTGGGGCATCATGATCCAGGAGGTGATCGCCTACTTCTTCACCAACAACGCCAAGACCGTGCTGCCGATCATCGAGGGCGTGGTGAGCATTCTCGGCGTGCGCACGCCGCAGAACGAGATCTTCACCGCGCTGGTCTGCTGCCTGGTCATCGCCCTGCTGTGGCTGCTGGTCAACCGCACCAAGATGGGCAAGGCCGTGCTGGCCGCCTCGATGAACCCGCGCGGCGTCACGCTGCTCGGGCTCGAGCTCACCAACATCTATATCGTGGTGTGGGCGATCTACGGCATCCTCGCCGGCATCGCCGGCGTGCTGCTCGGCATGTTCCTCGGCGTGTCGTCCTACAGCGTCGGCCCGCTCACCGCGAGCGCATTTTCCATCGTGGTGCTGGGCGGCCTTGGCTCGGTGTCCGGCTCGCTGATCGCCGCCTTCGTGGTCGGCTATCTGGAGACGCTGACGGCCTATCTGATCTCCCCGGCCTACCGCACCATCCCGGCGCTGCTGCTGCTGGTCATCGTCATGTATATCAGGCCCCAGGGCCTGCTCGGGAGGCGATGAGCATGTCGTTCTTTAAGTCACGCCTGTTCCTCATCGCCCTGCTCGTGGTCGTCATGGCCGCGACGCTGCCGTGGTACGTCTCCGGCTATATCCTCGGCCTGCTCACCGTCGCCTATTACTTCGGCGTCTTCGCCATGGCCTGGGACCTGCTGTTCGGCTTCGCCGGCGAGGTCAATTTCGGCCCGACCTTCCTGATCGGCGTCGGCGCCTACACCGCCGGCATCCTCAACAACCAGTATGGCTGGTCGGTGTATTTCTGCATCTTCCTCGGCGCGATGGCCTCGGTGATCGCCGGCTTCGTGCTGGCGCTGCCGGCCCTGCGCGTGCGCGGCCCCTATTTCGGACTGACCACGCTGGTCGCCGTCCTGATGCTGCAGAATTTTATCGTGGTGTTCGCCGACCTCACCGGCGGCGAGATCGGCCTCACCATTCCCGACGTCATCACCATCGACGCGTCGGCCAATTACTGGATCGCGCTCGGCTTCATGACGCTCAGCGGCATCGTGCTGTACGGCCTGTCGCAATCGCCGATCGGCCTGGTGTTGCAGGCGTCCGGCCAGGACCCCGTCCAGGCCGGCGCACTTGGCTTCAACATCGTCAAGCACAAGCTGTTCGCCTTCATAATCAGCGCGTTCTTCTCCGGCCTGTCGGGCGCGATGCTGGTGTTCTATTTCGGCACCGCCTCGGTCGGCACCGTGGTCGACGTCGCGGTCGGGGTGCAGGTGATCGTCGCCGCGGTGCTCGGCGGACGGCGCACCGTGCTGGGCGCTGCACTTGGCGCGATCTTCCTGATCGTCGCCGGCGAATTCCTGCGGCCGACCGGCGAACTCGCCACCTTCATCGTTTCCGCCGTGGCGCTGCTTGCCATTTTGTTTGTCCCCGGTGGCTTCCTTGGAGCGGCCCTGACCCGCGAGGCCCGCACCTGATGGACGCCATGACCAACAATCCTCCGGTGCTCGAAGTGCGCGGCCTCACCAAGCGCTTCGGCGGCCTCACCGCGGTGAAGAAACTCAACCTTGATTTGCGTGCCGGTGAAATTTTCGGCCTGATCGGCCCGAACGGCTCCGGCAAGTCCACCGCGATGAAATCGATCATGGGAATCGAGCGCCCGACATCCGGCGAGGTCCTGTTCCAGGGCGAAAATATCGCCGGCCTGCCCGCGCACAAGATCGCGCGCAAAGGCTTTGGCATGGTGTTCCAGCATTCGCGGCCGCTGAACCGGCAGACCGTGCTGGAAAACATCATGGTGGCGCTGCTGCCGGACAGCCTGTTCATGCTGTTCGCTGACAAGAAGCTGACCGAGCGCGCCAAATGGATCGCCGACCGCGTCGGGCTCGGCAATGTCATGAACCGCCGCCCGCCCACCCTGCCCTTTGCCGACCTGCGCCGGCTCGAACTCGCCAAGGCGATCGCCAGGGATCCCAAGGTGGTGCTGGTCGATGAGCCCTTCGCCGGACTGACGCTTGCGGAAGTCGGCACCTTCTCCGAACTGATCCGCAGCTTTCGCGACGAGGGCCGCGCGGTGCTGCTGGTCGACCACAACGTCAAGAGCGTGGCGGCGCTCGTCGACCGCGTGCTGGCGATGTATCTCGGCGAGGAAATCTGCACGGGTGCCGCCGCCGAGGTGATGCGCAATGAAACCGTGCGGCGGGTCTATCTCGGCGGCGCCATCGAGACTTCGGCGCGGCGCGAGAGCGATTTCACCGACAAAGTGCCACTGCTGCAGGTCGAGAACATCAGCGTGCATTACGGCAAGGCGCAGGCGCTGGAGAACGTTTCGATTCACGTCCACAAGGGCGAATTCGTCTCCGTCGTCGGCCTCAACGGCGCCGGCAAGACGACCCTGTTCAACACCATCTCCGGCTTCCTGCCCTACACCGGCGAGATCGTCCGCGACGGCGAGAAGCTGCGCGGCGTCTCGCCGGCGAAGATCGCGCGTTCGGGCGTGGTGCAGTGTCCGGAATCCCGCGAACTGTTCGGCGAGATGACGGTGCGGGAAAATCTCGATCTCGGCGGCCAGCATCTCAGCGACGAGTTGAAAGCGCAGCAGCTCGACTGGCTGTATGAATTATTCCCGATCCTGAAGGACCGCTCCGGGCAGCTTGCCCAGACGCTGTCCGGCGGCGAGCAGCAGATGCTGGCGATCGGCCGCGCGCTGATGATGCAGCCCAAAATACTGATCCTCGATGAACCGACCCTGGGCCTCGCCCCGGTGATCCTCGAACTGCTGTCAAAGGCCCTGGAGCGGCTGCGCCAGACCACCGACATCACAGTGTTGCTCGGCGAGCAGAACGTCACCTTTGCCCTGCCCCATGCCGATCGCGTCTATGTGCTCGAGCATGCGCGCATCGTCTGGGAGGGCGACCCCGCCCGGTTTGCCGCCGAGGCCGGCGAGGGCTATTTGTAGGCCCCGTAGCCCGGATGGAGCGCAGCGCAATCCGGGATTCACGCGACGCGGACAGGCTTTCCCGGGTTACGCTGCGCTCCACCCGGGCTACAGGGATTTCTCATGGATCTTCATCTCCGCGGCAAGCGCGTTCTCATCACCGGCGCCTCGAAGGGCATCGGCGCATCCGCCGCCGAAGCCTTTGCCGAGGAAGGCTGCAACCTCCACCTCGCCGCCCGCAATGTCGAGCAGATGCAGGCGCTCGCCGACAGGCTGCGCGCCAGCCACCAGATCGACGTCACGGTGCATGGCGTCGACCTCCGCCAGGGCGACGATCTTGCGGCCTTGGCCAAAGCCGCCGGCGACATCGACATTCTCGTCAACAATGCCGGCGACATTCCCGGCGGCGCGCTGGACAAGATCGACGAGCCGACCTGGCGCCACGCCTGGGACCTGAAGGTGTTCGGCTTCATCAACCTGACCCGGCTGGTCTATGCCCAGATGAAGGCGCACGGCCATGGCGTCGTCGTCAACACCATCGGCGCCGCCGGCGAGAAGTTCGACGCCAATTACATCTGCGGCAGCGCCGGCAACGCCGCGCTGATGGCCTTCACCCGCGCGCTCGGTGGCAAGAGCCTGAAGGACAACATCCGCGTCGTCGGCATCAATCCCGGCCCGGTGGCGACCGAACGCCTGATCACGCTGCTGAAGACACGGGCGAAACATGAACTGGGCGACGAGAGCCGCTACCAGGAACTGCAGAAGGGCCTGCCGCTCGGCCGCGCCGCCAAGCCGCGCGAGATCGCCGACCTGATGACGTTTCTGGCGTCGGAGCGTGCCGGCTATACGACGGGCGTGATCTACACGGTGGACGGCGGGATCAGCTCGGGGTTCGGCTGATCGCGGAAACGTCGTAGCCCGGATGGAGCGAAGCGCAATCCGGGACAGCCGCGCTGCGATGTGTAAGTCCCGGGTTAAGCTGAGCTTCACCCGGGCTACAGGCGGAGGCTAGCTCAGCGCGCCCGCATGCACCCACCACATAGGATACGCCGTGAAGACAGCGCGCGCTGCCTGCCGCGCGTCGTCATCATTGCCGTACAGTGCAAAACACGTCGCGCCCGAGCCGGACATCCGCGTCAGGCGGACGCCATTCGTCGCGCGCAATGCGGCCAGCACCTCGCCGATCACCGGCTCGACCTTCAGCGCCGGCGCCTCGAGGTCGTTGACGCCGCTGTTCAGCGCGTTGATCCAGGCATCGATCTCCGCGCCGTCCTTCGGCCAGGCCGGCGCCTTCAGCACGTCGGTGATTCCGACGCGGAGCTGTCCAGTTATCAGGCCGAGCTCCTAGAACACGTCCTTGGTGGCCACCGTCACGCGCGGGTTGACCATCACGCAAGGCAGCCGAGGCAACGACAGCGGCATCAAATT
>JBEVEC010000239.1:0-13638 GCA_040512975.1 Tardiphaga sp.
GGATGCCGGTGAGCTGCGAGGCGTTGGAGCGCGTGCGCAGCAGTCCCTCGAGCCCGCAGCCCAGCTCAGGCGTGGTGATCTCGCGGGCATAGGTCTCGCTCACGGTGGTGAGGTGCGCCGAATAGATCAGGCCACCCTTGAGGAAGGACAGCTTGTCGTAGAATTCCAGCCCGTCGATGTGGAAGGAGTCCGGCGGCGCGCCGATGCGGCGCAGCGAGGATTTTGGAAACAGGCCCTGATAGGCAAGGTTGTGGATCGTCAGAATCGTCGGGATCTTCGCGCCGCTCCAGGCCAGATAGGCCGGCACCATCGCCGACTGCCAGTCATTGGCGTGGACCAGGTCGGCGGACCAGTTCGGGTCGAGCTTGCCGGAGGCCAGCAGCGCTGCGGCGGAGGCGAAGCGGGCAAAGCGGATATCGTTGTCGGGCCAGTCGCGGCCGCTGGCATCGCCATAGGGATTGCCGGGACGATCGTAAAGTTGCGAGCACAGCAGGATGTAAACCGGCATCCCATCCTTGGTCGCCGTCAGGCCGAGCGAGCAGGCCGGCATCTCGGCCAGCGCCGGGCACTCGCCCACCACCTCGATATGGTCGAACTGGGCGACGACGTCGCGGTAACCGGGGAGGATGACGCGGACGTCGCTCCAGATGCGCAGCGCGCGGGGAAGGGCAGCGGATACGGCGGCGAGGCCACCGACCCGGATGTAGTCGTCAATCTCTGGAGTGACGAACAGAACCTTCAAGAATTGCCCCTCATTGCCGCTGCTTCAAACTCGGGACTGAGAACCAGCGTCTCGGGGTGCAACGATTGGAGGTGCAGCGAACCTAAGGGCAATGGAACTCAGCAATGATACTTGCGAAGCAGTTTCTCTCTGCATTGCAGTATATCACATCACTTAATGCGGCATTGCAAAAGGGAAATAACAACCGAGAAAAATATCTCGGCGTTAGTTGCTCGGCGATGACGGTACGATCAAGCGTAGGAAACTCATCAGACAGCCGACGGCTGCAAAGCCCGCGCCGAGCGCCAGCGCCCAGGTCGCGCCCGCGTGGCCGAACAGGCCGAAGCAGAAAGCCGCCAGCGCCGCACCGGTGCTTTGACCGGTCAGGCGCGCGGTGGCGACCATGCTGCTGGCGCTGCCGCTGCGACCGGCCGGCGCGCTGGACATGATGGCCTTGATGTTCGGCGCCTGGAAGAAGCCGAAGCCGGCGCCGCAGATCACCATGCGCCAGACGATGTTGGCGATGGACGGTTCGGCCGGCAGCATCGCCAGCAGGGCCATGCCGGTTCCGAGCAGCACCAGGCCGATGCCGCCCAGGATGCCGACCGGGTAGCGATCGGACAGCTTTCCGGCGATGGGCGCCATGATACCGACCACCAGCGGCCACGGCGTCAGGAAAAACCCGGTCTCGACCTGGGAGCGGTGCAGGACGTCCTCGAAATAAAACGGCAGTGACACGAAGGCGAGGCCTTGCACCGAGAAGGCGCAGATCGAGGTGGCGGCGGACAATGCAAACACCGGGCGGCGAAACAGATCGATCGGCAGCATCGGGGCCGGGTGGTCCGCCTGGCGCCGCATCAGCAGCCAGCCGAACAGCAGCCCCGCGACCAGTTCGGCGGCCACGGTCGACGCGGCGACGTGGTGCGCGGCGCTGTCGATGCCGAGAATGAGCAGCCCCAAGCAGCCCACCGCCAGCACCGCGCCGAACGCGTCGAAGGCATGAGCGGCGCGGGCGGTCCGCGGCAGCATCCGCAAGCCGATCACGATCGCGATCACGCCGAACGGCAGGTTAATGGCGAACAGCCATGGCCAGGTGGCGACCGACAGAATGGCCGAAGCGATGGTGGGGCCGAGGGTGAAGGAGGTGGCAACCACCAGCGCATTGTGGCCGACGCCGCGGCCGAACTGGTTGGTCGGATAGACCGTCCGGACCAGCGCGGCGTTGACACTCATGATCCCGGCGCCGCCGAGCCCCTGCAACGCGCGCGCGATCAGCAGCGTGTCCAGCGACCACGCCAGCGCGCAGGCCACCGACGCAATCGTGAACAGCACCAGCCCGCCCATATAGACGCGCTGGTGGCCGACGATCTCGCCGAGCGCGCCGAGCGGCAGCAGCGTTGCCACCAAGGCGATCTGGTACACATTGACGACCCAGATGACGTCGGCCGGGGTGGTTTTCAGATCGGCGGCAATGGCGGGCAGGGCGATATTGGCAATGGCGGTATCGAGCGAAGCCATGGCCAGCGCGGCGAAAATCGCGAGCCGGGCCCAGCGCATCTGCGTCAGAGACAAGCCTTCGCCCGGCGCCTGCCGTGCCGCGATACCATCTGCCATGACTGAAAAATCCCGAGCGCGGCCGAGATGGCCGGTGCCCGCTGTCTAAGCCAGTTCACGGGTGTCCTGCAGGCGTCGATCTGCATGAGGCGTATGCACGCTTTCGCGTCACCGGCATAGGGCAGCGGCCAAGGTCACGCGGGCTTGGCCAGCATGTCGGCCGAGGCCTTGGGCTTTCTGAACCAGACGCCGGAGGCCACCGCGCCGGCGATCAGGCTGCCATAGACCACCAGCGCCAAAGTCAGCGCCGCGAACAGCCAGGTCAGCGACCCCGTCAGCCGCAGCGCCAGCCAGCCGCCGCCGATCGAAATGATCAGCCGCAGGATGCCGGCCATCAGCGGCCAGATCATCCGGCCGGCGCCCTGCGAGGCGAAATACAGCGATAGGCCGAGGCCGAAGAAGCCGTAGGCGGGTCCCACGATACGCAGATAGGTGCTGCCGGTTGCGATCATCTGCGGCTCGGCGCCGAACAGACCGAGCCAGGCCGCCGGCCAGATCGCCGCGACGAGGCCGACGCTCTCGGTCAGCACGAACACCATGGCGCCGCCGATCAACGCCACCCGCAGCGCGCGGGCTTCGTTGCCGGCGCCGATATTGGTGCCGACAAAGGCCACCAGCGGGCCGCCGAAGCCGAAGGCCAGCGGCACCATCAGATATTCCAGCCGCACGCCGGTGCCGAACCCGGCCACCGCGTCGCCGCCGGCATAGGCGCCGACCAATGCGGTGGTCAGCAGCACCGTCAGGCTGGTCTGCAGCGACACCACCGCGGCGATGGCGCCGACGCGCAGGATGTCGGCGGTGAGATCCCAGCGGAGCCGCGCCGGCTTGAAGCGCACGATGCAGCGGCCGGACAGGATGTAGGCCGCCAAGACGACGGTGACGATCGCCGTCGTCGCCACTACGGCCCAGCCGCCGCCGGCGATGCCCATGCCGTGGATCGGGCCGTAGCCGAAGATCAGCAGAGGCGACAGCGGCACCAGCAGCACGACGCCGACGCAGACGGCGAGCGACGGCACCAGCATGTTGCCGGTGCCGCGGATGATCGAGGCCAGCGCGTTCATCAGCCACACCAGCACGCTGCCGCCGAACACCACGTTGGAATAGGCCATGGCGGCTTCGAGCGCGCCGCCGTCGACGCCCATGGCGTGGTAGAGCGCGCGGCCCCAGATCAGGAAAATCGCAGCACCCACCGCGCCGATGACGACATTGAGCACGGCGGCATGCATGACGAGCGCTTCGGCGTCGTGATGGCGGCGGGCGCCGAGCGCGCGCGCGATGGCCGAGGAGATGCCGCCGCCCATGGCGCCGGCCGACAGCATCTGCATCATCATGAAGCCGGGAAACACCACGGCCATGCCGGTCAGTGCGTCATTGCCGAGATGCGACACCCACCAGGTCTCGATCAGCCCGGTGGACGCCTGCGCCAGCATCACCAGCAGATTGGGCCATGCCATTTTCAGCAGCGTCGAGGCAATCGGCGCCTGCAGCAGCATGCGCGTGCGCGGATTCATGTCGGAATGCGCGGGGGCTGCGGTCGCGGCAACGATGGCCTGCGGCGGGTCGAGCTTCATGGCTGTTGGTCTTTCTGCAGGCGCGACCTGTCGTAGCGCCGCTGCAGGCGGGCGCTGGCGGCAGGGCCGGGGACATTGGTGTGGGTCGCTTCGGTGATCGGCTTGCCGGTCAGGCGGTCGACCAGGATCGGTTCGGCGCGCGCGCCGGTGTCCTTGTCGACCAGCATCACGCTTTCGCCTTCGGGCGCGAAATGCCGGTTGCCCCAGTTTTGCAGTGACCACAAGACCGACCGGAAATCGCGGCCACGCGGGGTGACGATGTATTCGTAGCGCGGCGGTTTTTCGGAATATTGCCGCTTCTCCAGCAGCCCCGCCTCGACGAGCACCGCAAGCCGGCGCGTCAACATGTTGGGCGCAATCTGCAGGTTGGCCTGAAACTGGTCGAACCGCGTCAGGCCGTAGATGGCGTCGCGCATGATCAGAATGCTCCACCACTCGCCGACCCGCTCGAGGCTGCGGGCGACCGGGCATTCCATCTTGTCGAAACTCTTTCGCTGCATGGAGCGGAGGATAAGCGAGTCACTATCATGATGCAAGTGACGATTGGGAAGCCGCGAGCGACGCTTTTCGTCCGCCTCTCCCCCTAGGGAGACGTGGAGAAAAGAGGCTTCGAACTTATGGCCGCCCAGCGAGTTCCCCTGTGCTACAAGGCGGCCCCATCGTACCGGTCGCGACACAGGAGTTTTTTAAATGCGCAAGTTTTTGACCGTGCTGGCTGCGTTGGCGACCCTCAGCCTGACCAATTGCGGTTACAACGCGATCCAGACCAACGACGAGCAGGTCAAGTCGTCCTGGTCGGAAGTCGTTAACCAGTATCAGCGCCGCGCCGACCTGGTGCCGAACCTCGTGAACTCCGTGAAGGGGTTTGCGCAGCAGGAGAAGGACGTGCTGCTCGGCGTGACCAATGCCCGCGCCAAGGTGGGCAGCGTGCAGGCGACGCCCGACGTGGTCAACGATCCCGCGGCCCTGCAGAAATTCCAGGCTGCGCAGGGCGAATTGTCGGGCGCACTGTCGCGCCTCCTCGTGGTCACCGAGAATTATCCGCAGCTGAAGTCGGACGCGCTGTTCAAGGACCTGATGTCGCAGCTCGAAGGCACCGAAAACCGCATCACCGTCGCCCGCAACCGCTATATCAAGACCGTGCAGGATTATAACGTCGGCGTGCGCACTTTTCCCAACAACCTGACGGCGATGCTGTTCGGCTACAAGGAGAAGGCCAACTTCTCGGTCGCCAATGAAGGCGAGATCTCGACTGCGCCGAAGGTCGACTTCAACCCGGCTCCAGCCCCGACCCCGGCACCGGCCAAGTAGCCGGTCCGCCGGTGGCCGCGATGAGAGCCGTCAAAGCCTGCCTGCTGGTGCTGCTCCTGGTCTGGAGCGGCATCGCCGCGGCCGATGTCGCCGTGCCCGCGCTGAGCGGGCGCGTGGTCGACCAGACCATGACATTGAGCCAGGACCAGCAGTCGGCACTCGACGCCAAGCTGCGCGACTTCGAGGCCCGCAAGGGCAGCCAGGTGGCGGTGCTGATCGTGCCGACCACGGCGCCGGAGGCCATCGAGCAGTTTGCGATCCGCGTCGCCGAGGCCTGGAAGATCGGCCGCAAGAAAGTCGATGACGGCGCCATCCTGGTTGTCGCCAAGGACGACCGCAAGCTGCGCATCGAGGTCGGCTACGGCCTCGAGGGCGTGCTGACGGATTCGACGTCGCGGCGCATCATCGACGAGACCATCACCCCGCGCTTCCGCACCGGCGACTTCGCCGGCGGCATCGATGCCGGCGTCGACCAGATCATGAAGGTGATCGACGGCGAGGCGCTGCCGGCGCCACAGCCGCGCGAGGCCACAACGAGCGTGATCGACACCCTCGAACAGATGGCGCCGTTCCTGCTGTTCGGCGTGGTGATCTTCGGCGGCATCCTGCGCAGTATCTTCGGCCGATTGTTCGGTTCACTGGCGACGGGTGGCCTGGTCGCGGTGGTGGTGTGGATGATCGCCGGCACGCTGCTGCTCGGCGGCGTGTTCGGCGTGATCGCTTTCGTCTTCACGCTGATCAGCGACGCTTTCACGTCCGGCCTCGGCGGCGGCCGCCGCGGCGGCGGCATGATCGGCGGGTTTCCAGGTGGCGGCGGATCATGGTCGTCGGGTTCTTCGGGCGGCGGCGGCGGTGGTTTCAGCGGCGGAGGCGGCAGTTTCGGCGGCGGCGGCGCATCGGGGAGTTGGTGATGAGCTTCATGCGCATTGGCAGGCATCTGCTCGGCAACAAGGCGCGCGTCCGCGCGGCGTTTCCAGAGGCGTCGCTCGCCGCCATCGAGGCGGCGATCAAGGCATCCGAGGCCAGCCACGCCGGACAGATCCGCTTCGTCGTGGAAGGCGCGCTCGACGGCGCGCCGCTGTTCCGCAACCAGTCGGCGCGCGCCCGCGCGGTCGACGTGTTCTCGCAATTGCGGATCTGGGACACCGAGCACAACAACGGCGTGCTGATCTATCTGCTGCTGGCGGACCGTGACGTCGAGATCGTGGTCGACCGCGGCATCGATGCGCGCGTCGGCACCGCAGGGTGGGAAGCGATCTGCCAGATGATGGAAGTGCATTTTCGCGCCGGCCGCTTCGAGCAGGGCGTGATCGCCGGGATCGAAGCCGTGACGCAACATCTGGCCGCGCATTTTCCAGGCGACGGCGCGGACCCGAACGAACTGCCCGACGCACCGGTGGTCCTGTAGTTCGGCACCCTCACTCACCAGCACCGCGTTGGCTTGACCAGGCGACGCAGTAATCCGTGCCAGTCATGTTCATTATCCTCGCATAAGACTGGACCGCCCGCTTTCGCAGGTGATGACGCTGTGTGTGTGCGCAATGCGAACACGCATGTTCCACAGCGCATGGAACAGAAGTGAAATTTTCGTAACCAGATCGTGCGGTAAGAATTTGGCAAGCAATGAAAGTTAGCAAAAGGTTCATCTTGAGTGGAGTTTACCCGTGAGCGATCAACCCGCCGACCTGTCCCATGACCTCGACGACGTCAATCTGGATGCCGGCGTGACGGCTGCGGGCACCGCCAAGGTTGAATCGCCCAGCCTGGCGCCGGGGCAGGGCGACGGCGGCATCGGCGCGAAGAGCGCCGCGCCGAAGGAGACCATGAGCCCGAGCGTCAGCAAGCTGATGATCATGGCGCCGCAGCGCGAGCGGTCCTGGGAAGACTTCGTCAATTCCGAACCGCATGTCGAGCCGCCGCATATCGAAGCCACGCATCATCGCCATGCGTCGGCCGTGGTCGCGGTGATCGCGCTCGCCGCCATCACCGGCATCGTCGGCGGCTCGTTCGCCACCGCGGGCATCGGCCGGCTGCTTGGCCCCGAGACCGCCGCGACCGCGCCGGCCAGCCAGGCGCTGCAGGATCATATCGCCCGGCTCGATGCCGAGATCGTCGCGCTGAAGGGCGAGGGCGAGCGCGCGGCCAAGCAGTCGGCGTCGGCGCGCGCGAAATTTGCCGAGCGTCTCGACCGTATCGAAAAGGCGCAGGCCGAGCCCGCCGCCAAACTGGCGAAGCTGAGCGAGAGTGTCGAGAAGTTGCGCGCCGCGCCGCCCACCGTCGTGGCTGCGGCGACGCCTGCTCCGGTTGCCGCGGCAACGCCCGCGCCGGCCCCGGCCGCCGTCGCGTCGTTGCCGTCCAAGGACATCACCGGTTCGATCAACAACGCCCCTGTGCCGACGCCTGCGCCGAAGCCCGAAGTCGCCCGGCTGCCGCTGGTCGACGGCTGGCGGTTGCTCGACGTCGCCCAAGGCGGGGCCACCATCGAAAGCCGTGGTGAGGTTTTCGAGGTCTATGCCGGCGACCCGGTCCCCGGCCTTGGCCGTGTCGACGCGATCCGCAAGCAGGATGGCCGCTGGACCGTGATCACCACGCGCGGCTTGATCGTCGCTCGCTGACATTGCTGCCCGTCGTAGCCGCGACCCGGCTTTTCGATTAACCTTCGCCCGACGCGCACCGCGCGCGGGCGAGGGATGGCGCGATGACCGAGGCCGACAAAGACATCAAGCAGCGCAACCGCGCCGTCGCCGAGAACGAGAGCAAGCAGCAGACCACCGGCGACATCCGCGTCAGCGTCTGGGCCATCGGCATCACCGCGCTGGTCGGGCTTGCCGTGTTCGGATGGCTGCTGGCGCGCTGACAATGAGCTGAAAAAGAAATGGCGCATCACCGTCGAGCCATGCTCGGGGGAATGCGCCAATTCGTCTTTCAATGAAGAAAGAAGTTAGCTCGGCATCAGCACGCTGTTGACTACGTGGATCACGCCGTTCGACTGATTGACGTCGGCGATGGTAACGCGCGACATGCCGCCCTTGGCGTCGACGATAAACACCTTGCCGCCGCTGCGCTTCACGGTGAGCTGCTCGCCTTCGACGGTGGTCAGCTGCTTGCCGTCGGTGAGGTCGGCGGCTTCAAGCTTGCCCGGCACCACGTGATAGGTCAGGATCTTGGTCAGGGTCGCCTTGTTCTCCGGCTTCACCAGCGTGGCGACGGTGCCCTTCGGCAGCTTGCCAAACGCGGCATTGGTCGGCGCGAATACGGTGAACGGGCCGGGGCCGGCCAGGGTGTCGACGAGGCCCGCGGCCTTGACGGCGGCGACCAGCGTGGTGTGATCTTTCGACTTCACCGCGTTCTCGACGATGTTCTTCGACGGATACATCGGCGCGCCGCCGACCATGACGGTATTCTCGCCCTTCATCATCTTGGCGGTGGCGGGCTCAAGGAAGCTCGCCGAGATCATCAGCGTGCTGAAGGCGGCAAACGAAAGCATGGCAATGCGCTTGGACATCTGAAGGTCTCCTATATGATTGTGAGATCACCCGCAGGATTTCCGCAGGTGCCGGACTGGTCGTGATCTGTCGGCAGCGCAATCATCGGCGAAAAGCCTGTCGCGCTATCAGCACCAGCTACGCAATCCTGAAAGAAGGGTTTCACAGACGACGGAAATCGCCTTGCGATAGCCGTGGGCGAATATCGCTGAAACTCTTTTGCGTGGGCCTCGTATAGCGGCGCTAGGCCACTGCGCCTGCCGCGCGAAGCCGGGCGATTTCCGATTCATCATAACCCGCGGCCCGCAGTATCTCATCGCTGTGCTCGCCGAGCGCGGGCGGCAGGCGCGGCTTGCGCTTGGCGGTGCCGTCGACCCAGATCGGGCTGTTGATGGTGAGGATGCCGGAATCCTCAAACGGCACCAGCACGTCGTTGTCCTTCATCTGCTGATCGTTCGGAATGTCGTCGAGAATGCCGACCACGCCGAACACCAGGCCGGTGTTGTCGAAGCGCGCGCGCCAGTCGGCGAAATCGCGTGTGATGAAGATCTCGTCGAGGATGCCGATCAATTCGACCGAGCGCGCGTGACGGTCGGGTTTCGTGGCGAAGCGTGCGTCGGTGGCGAGGTCGTCGCGTTCGATGGCGCGGGCGAGGATCGGAAACTGCCGGTCCTCCGCCAGCAGAGACAGCATGATCCAGCGGCCGTCGCGGCAGCGATAGTGATTGGCCAATGCGTTCAGCGCGCGCTCGCGCGGACGTCGCTTCTCGAAGGTGGCGCCGCACAGCTTCGCCTGCGCGAACACGCTCGACGCCCAGACCCCGTTGGCCATCAGGTTGGATTTGACGTGGCTTCCCTTGCCGGTGCGCTCGCGCTGATACAGCGCGGTGACGATGGCGCCATACAGCGCCATGGCACAGGGATGGTCGCCCATGCCGGCGATCGAGCGTGCCGGCGTGGTGTCGTCGTCGGCACGCACCAGGTCCATCATGCCGGAGCGCGCCCACCATGCGGTGGAATCGAAGCCGGGCTTGTCGGCCTCCGCGCCGCGGTCGCCGTAACCGGTGAAGCAGGCATAGATCAGCCGCTCGTTGAGATGCGACAGATCGCTGTAGCCGATCTTCAGCCGCTTGCGCACCGGCGGAGGGAAGTTGGTGATGAACACGTCCGCCTCGGCGACGAGCTTGTACAGCACCGCCTGGCCCTCCGGCTGCGCCAGGTCGAGCGCGAGGCTCTTCTTGTTGCGGCTCTCCATCATCCACGCGTAGTTGTGTTCGCTGCGGGGATAGCCGGGGAGGTTGGGCAGGTTGCGATAGGGATCGCCGGCGCCGGGCGGTTCGATCTTGATGACGTCGGCGCCGAAGTCCGACAGCACGGTCGCCGCGGCCGGTGCCGCGATGAAACTCGCGCAGTCGAGAACCTTGAGGCCCGCAAAGATTCCATCCGTCATCGTTTACTCCCGTCAGTCTTTTTGTTTTTGCCGTCGGCCGGAATGTGCGTGCGCAAAGTCCGGGCAGGCATTTGACGCGTGTTCGCCCGGCGATGCAACGGGGCGCGCAAGCCTGCGCATGACCACTTCCGCGAGTCGAACCCGCGAACGCGGGGACGACTCGCGGAAGGCCCGCCATCTGCCCACCTTGGCATCCCAAATCCGCTGCGCTAGCTTCCGCGAAATTTTCGGACGGGACCAGACGATTCATGCACGCAGGATTGTGGACGCGGCGCGCCGTGCAGGCGCTGGCGGTGCTCGGTGCCGTTGTAACGGAAACGCCGGCCTGGGCGATCGAGATGACGCCGCAGATCAGCGATCTCTACACGTCGGTGTCGATCTACCCGCCGTCGTCGAATGCCATGACCATATGCTACGGCTTCGTCTGCCGCCGCCGCTACGTGTTCGAGTTCAGCGCTGGCGACCGCGCCGCCCTGAGCCGGATCATGGCAGCCGGCAAAAGCTCCGCCGCGGCGGAAATGGCTGCGGTGCAAAAGGCCGTGGTGTGGTGGGACCGCCGCGTCGGCCCGGTGATCGGCACCGACAAGCGCATCGCCAATGCCGACTTCCGCTACTTCGACGACAAGCATAATTTCGATTGCTGGGATACCACGCGCAACGTCACCAGCCTGCTGCTGGTGATGCAGGACTGGGGCCTGTTCAAGTATCACAGCGTCGGCAATCCGCATTACCGCGGCAACGCGCTGGTGCTGCAGACGCCGCACAACACCGCCGTGCTGGTGGACAAGGCGACGCGCACAGAATGGGTGGTCGACATGTGGACGCGCGGCTACGCACAGTTGCCTGCGGTCATGACCGTTGATCAGTGGGTGAAGGAAAACTGAGAGCCGCGGCGCAGGCCGGCACGAAGGTGCGGCGGCGGCTGGATGGCCTCGATGAGAGGCCCGAGGGGCAGGTTAGGCTAGAGCGCATACCGCGGATCGAAATAGCACAATCGGCGGACCTGCGTGCACTGATTGCGTTGCAAGGGAGTGCCGAAGAGGCCGCCCTTGCCGAATGCGCTCTACATTGTTGAAACGTGATCTGTCGGGATTGCCTGAACTGACGTCTTGGCGTTGGTCCGGATCACGCGGGGGCATCAAACCTTGAGGTTTTCTGCCGAGGTCTTGCCGCGGTTGGCGACTTCCTCGAATTCAACGGTCTGTCCCTCGTTCAGCGTCGAGAGGCCAGCCTTCTCCACTGCCGAGATATGAACGAACACGTCCTTGCCACCCGTCGCCGGCTGGATGAATCCGTAGCCCTTGGTCGGGTTGAACCACTTCACAGTGCCTTTAGTCATCACGTCGTCTCCGCGGGAGCAAATTCGATTACGAACAGCCGGTCCCCGCAAACCGGCATATCCGACATGCGCACGTTACGCGGGGATTGCCAAGCTTGATAGCTCAAAGCGCGTGCAGAAATCGCCTAAAAGACTCGGTATTTCGCCATTTTGGCCCACCGATTGGCGTTTTTGGCGCGGCGGAACGTCGCGACAGCCAGTGGCCTAACGCAGCATCTGTATCAATTCGGGGCGGGTCCGGCCCTCGGACTACACTGCGTTGGCGCCGTCGGAAACGACCAGCGCCGCGAGCTGCCGGGCGTCGACCACGGTGCGGACGCTGATCGGCGCGACACGACCGCGGATGCTGACGTCCTGCTGCGGCAGCGCCACGAGTGTCAGCTCCGCGGTATGACAGAGCTCTGCGGAGACGATCACTTCGCAGCCGAGCGCCTTGGTCATGTCCTGTAGCCTTGCTGCGACGTTCACGGCGTCGCCAAGGGCGGTGAACACCATGTGGTCGCGATAGCCGATGTCGCCGATGATGACTTCGCCGCCATGGATGCCGACGCCGAAACGGATCGGGTGGAGCAGGTCATGGGCCAGCGCGCCGTTGAGCTCCTCGACATTGGCCGCGATCAGGCTGGCGGCCTGCAGTGCCTGCCGGCAGGCGGTCTGCGGATCGCAGTCAAGTCCGAACAGCGCCAGTTCGCCGTCGCCGATGAACTGGTTGGGCTTGCCGCCGCAGGCGATCACCGCCTGGGAGACCGCCGCAAGAAAGCGGTTGACGATGAACACCGTGTCGAACGGCAAGCGCTTCTCGGCGAGTTTGGTGGAGCCGCGCATGTCGACGAACATGCAGACCAGATAACGCTCCTGGCCGATCCGCGCCGGATGATTGGCGTGGGCATTGGCGCTCATGGCATGCGGCGCGAACAGCTGCACGAAGGCGATGTCGGCGGTGGGACGCAACTGGCAGGCGAGGCGGATCGCCGGATCGCTGCCGGCGCCGATCCGGCTCAGCACGAAGGCCTCGCGCGCCGACGGCTCGGGCAGGGCGGACGTATCGCTGGTGATGCGGATGCGGCAGGTCGAGCAGCGCGCGCGCCCGCCGCAGATGCTGGCATGGGGCATCCGGTGCTGCAGGCTGGCCTCGAGCACGCTGAGGCCGATCGGCACGCGGACCCGGCGCTCGCCGCCATAGGAAAGCGTGATGAGGCCCGCGCGGCGCTCGACCATGACACGGACCGCGCGGGCGGCGAGCACGATACCAAGCAGCGCGGCATAGCCGAGCAGCAAATTGTCGGTGATATCGCCGAGGGTCTGCTGTTGCGCGTCCGTGCCGATCCGCGTGGGGCCGAGATTGTCGACGCGCCATTGCGGCGCGGCGAGGCTCTGCACCACCGCACGCTGGCCCTGGAAGATGCCGAGCATCGCCAGCGCGGGCAGCAGCACCGCCGCCGCCAGCAGGAACGGAGCCGCGCGGCGAAACAACGGCCGCAACCGCAGCCAGAAATACAGCCCGATGCAGCCGTGCGTCCACGCCACCAGCAGCACCAGATACATCGCGAAGATCCGCCACGACGAGCCGATCCAGCCATAGAACACCTGCGGATAGGCCTTGTCGATGTCGTACAGGTTCTCGCCGAGCCGGATCGCCACCACATGGCCGACGATCAGCGCGGGGACGCTGAGGCCGAGCACGAGTTGCAGTGGCTCGATCGCCTTCCAGTGAAACCGGCGACGCTCGTACAATGCCCAGACGCCGAGGCCGCCATGGACGGCGGCCGACGTATAAAAGATCACCGCGACGGGAAAGAGCTGCCAGAATCCGGCATGGATGACGACGCCGGTCTCCAGTGCGTCGAGCGAGATGTTGCCGAGTGCGTGGTTGATGAAATGGCTGAGCAGGTAGCAAAACAGCACCAGCCCGCAGCCGAGGCGCAGTTGCCGCACGCCGATGCCGCGCCACCACGGCACCGGGGCCGTGGGAGCATGCGTGCGGACCGGATCGAGCGTTGCATCCATGATCAAAACCTTAGAGCGCAATGGCCCGCCTGACCATCCGCGCCGCGTCGCGGGCAGACCTTATCCCGCAGTAAAGTCAACGAGTTGACACCATGGCGAAGTCCGCCGAAAAGCTCGGCGATGACGCCTGTCCCCGACCGC
>JBEVEC010000240.1:0-8920 GCA_040512975.1 Tardiphaga sp.
GACGCATCAGCCAACAGCCGAACGTTCGACATGGACGGACTACACGTTCGAGGTTCGAGAATATCAAACCTACAATTGCTGGCAGGTTTCGGAGGCAGCATAAAGGCCCGTTTCGTAGTCTGGCGATCTTCTCCCATTGTCAGTGCACTTCAAGGAGCCCGGGCCCTCTTGTTCTTCTGAGGTTATCGCACGGCTTCAGTGCAAGGAGACCCAGACGGCTCTACAAGCAAGGGTAACGTCCGCCCCGCCATCCGCTAGACTGTGGGGATGCCGAGCAACAGTGGCTCGCCTTGTACGGCAGGACGGCGCGGCCCAATTGCTAGAAAGCTAGCTTTCCAAGCTGCGGCTGCGAGAGCCAGCCTTCGGATGAATTCTTGCTGTAGCAAAAAGCAAATTGAAAAGTAGCCAACTGGCCAATAGCGCGCCGATCGTTCCCATGCCGTCCAACCTTAATTAATTGGCTAATTAACGGCCTGGGATGCTTTAAGCGCAACTGATTTCCTTGAGATTATTGCACAAAGATTGGATTCAAACGGAACGTTGATCACTGACGCGCCTTAGAGACCGTTGATGTATGCAGTGTTCAGTCAGCGTTCATCAAATAGGCAATAGACAGCTTTCGCCCTCAACGCGCAAATCCTCCCGTGCAGAAAGAAGTGTTACGATGCAGGTGACATGCTTTCGGTGCGAATCAAATTTCGCCGCCGATATCGGGCCGTATAATCAACACTTTTCCGAACTGCGCAGATTCAAGTGCCTGAGCTGCGACCACGAGTTCATATTCTGGGTCAAAAAGACAACGGTTCAGAAACCCAGGCCGTTGGTGTGGATGCGACGCGTTTGGCGGGCCGTTCGAAGGGCGTCGAACGCGCCTATAAGGTGATCTGCTCACTCCATTCCCGGACCTGCCGGAAATACTCCGCATCACCGGTCGGCCTATTTGCTGATTACCGTGCTCTGTGCAGCATGAGTAGATTTTGCAGATGAGATGGTCTGTTGGGATGCGACGTCCTACTTCGATTGCTGAACCGGAGACCTGCCGAGATCCTTCTCGGTCTGCGGCTGGTTCTGCGGTTGCACCTGCCCGGATTTCTGTTCTCCAAGCTCCTTCGAATGCTGCATGTTCAAGCCGACGAAGATCATCACAATCAGAAGCACTGCGACAGCAGCGATGATCGCCGCAGCCTTTCCCGCACCCCGGGGAGCCGGCTTCGGTCGGTTATCTGACATGAATCTTCCTATCGGTTAAATGACCCACAGCGAACCGTCGGGGCTCGCCTATGTTCCCTCCATTGGGCTGTCTGAAGACGCTGGCCAAGCAGGTCTGGTTTAAACTTGCGCTTTCTGGTGCAGCGCTTGGGAAATGCTTTTGCTTACTGGTATACGGAAGGCGCCGCTCTACGAAGCGCGCCGTTGTTAATTGATCATCGAGCTATCAACTGGGCCTGATGCGTCAAATCCCCAGCACCCACACCGCGCCGATGGTTGCCAGCACGGCCAGCCCGCTGATGGTCCAGCCGCCGTAGTAGCCGAGATCCTCGTCGTGGTTGAGATCTGTCGGGGTTGCGTGACGCCAATGTGCCATGGTCGCCTCCTGATATGTCTGATCTCAAACGTATGGGTGCGGATCGGGTTCCGCGCTGATGGCGCTCCCTTATTGACGTCGCTGCAACGGCCCTTCAGGTTCACGATGGCGGCTTTCGCTGTGCACCAATTTTTCCGATACGGGGGATGTTCATGAGGCTTCGCGTTGCAGCAGTGGTTTGTCTGGCGGTCGGACTTACTTATTCCGCGCAGGCGGCCGCGGCCAAGCCGCCGGTGCGGTCCTATGAAAGCTGCAGCGAACTGGCGGACCAGCGCGGCTTCATGGCCAACGAGCGACGCGGCGCGCGGAAGCGCTTCGTCCGCGCCTGCATGCGCGGCACGCAGCAGTAGCCCGCGGCGCGCTACTGGCCGCGCCGCACCGCCCGCAGCTTGATCCAGGCCGGGGCGTGGTCGCTGGGATCGTCTTCGCCGCGGACGTCGCGGTCGACGCCGGCTTTGGACAGCCGCGCGGCGAGGTCGGGGGTCAGCAGCAGGTGATCGATGCGCAGTCCGGCGTCGCGCTCATAGCGGTTTCGCCAGTACGACCAGAACGTATAGACGCGCGCCTCCGGATGCAGCGTGCGGATGGCGTCGGTCCAGCCCTGCTTGAGCAGTTTGGCATAGGCCGCACGCGGCGCGGGCTGGATCAGGGCGTCCTTGTCCGATGACCGCGTCGGATAGATGTCCTGCGCCGTCGGCGCGACGTTGAAGTCGCCGGCGATCACGATCGGCGCGCCGGTCTTCAGCAGCTTCCCGGCATGGGCGTGCAGCCGCTTCATCCAGGCGAGCTTGTAGTCGAATTTCGGCCCGGGGTGCGGGTTGCCGTTGGGCGCGTAGATGCAGGCGATAACGACGCCATCGACGGCGGCCTCGATGTAGCGGCTCTGGTCGTCCCTGGCATCGCCGGGCAGGCGGTCGCGGATCAGCACCGGCGGCTTCCGGGCGATGATCGCGACGCCGTTCCACGTGCGCTGGCCCACCCACACCGCGTGATAGCCAGCCTTGCGCAAGGCGGCCTGCGGAAAGGCCGACTGTTCGGCCTTCAGCTCCTGCAGGCAGGCGACGTCCGGCCTTGTCGCCTTCAGCCAGGCCAGCAGCTGCGGCAGGCGCTTGTTGACGTTGTTGACGTTGAAGGTGGCGATTTTCACAAGGGGGCTTTCGGTGTGGTCGCGGTGCGATGATTGCAGAGCCGCGACGCGGCATCTAGATTGACGGCATGCCTCATACGATCGAACCCACAGCGTGACGCGCCGTTCCGGAAGCGCGGACCTGCCGCTGCATGGCGGCCGGGTGCCGCCATGGCTGGCGGAGCGGATGTCGACCCTGGGCGCCGTGATCACCCAGGCCATCGTGCATCATTACGGGCGCGACGAATTCCTGGCGCGGCTGGCGCATCCGTTCTGGTTTCAGTCGTTCGGCGCGGTGATGGGGATGGACTGGCACTCGTCGGGCATCACCACCAGCGTGATCGGCGCACTGAAGCGCGGCCTTGCGCCGCTCGGCGGCGAACTCGGCATCCATGTCTGCGGCGGCCGCGGCCGGCATTCGCGAAAAACGCCGGACGAGTTGATGGCGCTCGGCGAGCGCCTTGGCATTGACGGCGCCGGGCTGACGCGCGCCTCGAGGCTGGTCGCCAAGGTCGACAGCGCCGCGGTGCAGGACGGCTTCGATCTCTATCTGCACGGCTTCTTCGTCACCGACGACGGGCAATGGACCGTGGTGCAGCAGGGCATGAATGACGGCCGGCGCCAGGCGCGGCGCTATCACTGGCATTCGGCGGGACTCAAGAGCTTTGTCGACGCACCGCATGCGGCGATCGACGGCCCCCTGCAGGGCGAGATCGTCAACCTCACCGACCGCCGCGCCGAACCGGCGCGCACGGCGCAGCTCGACCTGCTCGACGCGCTCGGCCCGGACAAGATTGTCGCGCATTACACCAACCTCACCACCGCGCCGCCGGCGCAGTGCCTCTTGCCGCATCTGGTGATGCCGGCGCATCACGATGTCCGCGCCAGCGACGTGTTCACGCGCCGCCTGCACGGCACCCTCGCCGCCGCCGCCGAACGCGGCCCGGTGGATTTCCCCGAGCTGCTGCTGACGCCCGGCGTCGGCGCCCGCACGGTGCGCTCTCTGGCCATGGTGGCCGAGGTGGTGCACGGCGCGCCCTATCGTTTTGCCGACCCGGCGCGGTTCTCGCTGGCCCATGGCGGCAAGGACCGCCATCCCTTCCCGGTGCCGATCAAGGTCTATGACGAGACCATCCGGGTGATGAAGGGCGCCGTGCAGAGCGCAAAACTCGGCCGCGACGAGACCATGCTGGCGTTCAAGCGGCTGGACGATCAGGCACGGCGGCTGGAGCGCAGCGCACGCGGGCCGTCGTTCGACGCGTTTGTTGCCACCGAGCGCGCGGCATCGCCGGATCTCGATGGCCGCTCGGTCTTCGGCTGGGAGCGGGATGTGGCGGCGGGCGGGACAGGCAACGGTTAAAACGAGGCGCTCGTGTCTGGCGCACCTCTCCCCGCCGGGGAGAGGTGCGATGTCGGAGCGCAGCGAAGACATCCGGGTGAGGGGGTTCTGTTTGCAAAGGAAGAGCCCTCTCACCCGCCCCGGCTGCGCCCGCTTCACCTCTCCCCGGCGGGGAGAGGTGAAGCGGGCGGCACGGGTTGCCCCTGCCCCTGCCCTTGCCTTGCTTTGCATTGGCGGCCACCTTAGTCGGGTATGTGACGCATCCGCAGCCTGGTAACCCGACGCATGACTTTCCACTCGATCTATCGCCATGGCTTTGCCCGCGTCGCGGCGTGCGTGATCCCCTCCCATGTGGCCGATCCCACTGCCAATGCCGAGGCGATCCTGGCGACCGCGCGGGATTGCGGCGCGCAGGCTGTGGCCGTGGCGGTGTTTCCGGAACTGTGCCTGTCCGGCTATGCCATCGAGGACCTGGTGATGCAGGACGCGCTGCTCGACAGTGTCGAGCGCGCGCTGGCGCGGATCGTCGACGCTTCGGCCGAGCTCGCTACCGTGCTGGTGATCGGCGCGCCGCTGCGCCATGGCGCGCGGATCTATAACTGCGCGGCCGTCATCCACCGCGGCAGATTGCTCGGCGTGGTGCCGAAGACCTATCTGCCGACCTACCGCGAATTCTACGAGGCCCGGCATTTCGCCTCCGGGCGCGATTGCTCCGGCGACATTGGCATCGGGCCTTACGCGTCGCCGTTCGGCACCAACCTTTTGTTCGAGGCCGCCGACGTCCCCGGGCTGACCCTCGGCGTCGAGATCTGCGAGGACATGTGGATCCCGGTCACGCCGGGCGCCGAGCTCGCGCTGGCCGGCGCTACCGTGCTCGCCAATCTGTCCGGCAGCCCGATCACCATCGGCCGCGCGCGCGCCCGCGCGCTGCTGTGCCAGTCGACCTCGGCGCGCTGCCTCGCCGCCTATGTCTATGCCGCAGGCGGCGCCGGCGAATCCACCACCGACCTCGCCTGGGACGGCCAGACCTCGATCCACGAGAACGGCGTGCTGCTGGCCGAAGGCGAGCGCTTCGGCGACGACGGTCAGGTCACGGTCGCCGACATCGACCTCGACCTGCTGCGCCAGGAACGCGCGGCGATGGGCACGTTCGACGATAACCGCGTGCATCACGGCGCCAACCGCACCTATCGCCGCATCCGCTTCGACCTAGCGCCTGATGACGCCGATGTCGGCCTCATCAGGCCGGTGGAGCGCTTTCCGTTCGTGCCCAGCGATCCCGCGCGGCTCGAGCAGGACTGCTACGAGGCTTACAACATCCAGGTCGCCGGCCTCGTGCAACGGCTGCGCGCCACCGGCACCAAACGCGTCGTCATCGGCGTCTCCGGCGGTCTCGATTCCACCCATGCGCTGATCGTGGTGGCCAAGGCGATGGACCGGCTCAAGCTGCCGCGCACCAACATTCTGGCCTACACCATGCCGGGCTTCGCCACTGGCGCCGAGAGCAAGGGCTATGCGCTGGCGCTGATGAAGGCGCTGGCCGTGACCGCCGAGGTGCTCGACATTCGCCCTGCCGCCACGCAGATGCTCAAGGACATGGGCCACCCGTTCGGCCGCGGCGAGCCGGTCTATGACGTCACCTTCGAGAACGTTCAGGCCGGCCTGCGCACCGACTATCTGTTCCGCCTCGCCAACCACCACGGCGGCATCGTCATCGGCACCGGCGACCTCTCGGAACTGGCGCTGGGCTGGTGCACCTACGGCGTCGGCGACCAGATGGCGCATTACAACGTCAACAGCGGCGTGCCGAAGACGCTGATCCAGCACCTCATCCGCTGGGTGATTTCCTCGAAGCAATTCACCGACGACGTCGCGCCCACGCTGAACGCCATCCTTGCGGCCGAGATCTCGCCCGAACTGGTGCCGGTGGCCGCCGGCGAAAAGCCGCAGAGCACGCAGGCGGTGATCGGCCCATACGAGCTGCAGGACTTCAGCCTGTTCTACACGCTGCGCTACGGCCTGCGGCCGTCGAAGATCGCGTTCCTGGCGCTGCATGCCTGGCGCGACGCGGCGCAGGGCGCCTGGCCGCCGGGCTATCCCGCGGACCGCCGCCATGCCTATGAACTGCCCGAGATCCGCCGCTGGCTCGAGCTGTTCCTGCGTCGCTTCTTCGGCTTCAGCCAGTTCAAGCGCTCGGCGATGCCCAACGGGCCCAAGGTCTCCTCCGGCGGCTCGCTGTCGCCGCGCGGCGACTGGCGTGCGCCGTCGGACGGCAATGCCGCAGCGTGGCTCGAGGACCTCGACCGCAACGTGCCACGCTGACTGCTGGCCGCCCGGCCTGCGTTGAAACCGATCGGCGACGGACTGCGTATCCCTTCCTGTGAGCGGCCGGCAGCAGGAGGCTAAATGCGCAATATCATCGTCGTGGTCGCGCTGGCGATCGCCCTCCTCGCCCCTGCGCGCGCCGCCGACGATGCCGCGCCCGCCAAGGCGCTGATCGCCGCGCAAGCCGAGGCTTTAAGCCGCGACGACGCCGCCGGGGCCTATGCGCTGGCGGCGCCTGGTATCAAGAACCTGTTTCCAGACCCCGCCGGCTTCATGGCGATGGTGCGTGGCAGCTACGCGCCGGTGTACCGGCATAAGAGCTTCGACTTCGGCGAGGCGAGCGTTGTCGACGGCAGGGTTCAGCAGAAAGTGCGCATCGTCGATGCCGACGGCGTGCCGTGGGACGCGCTCTACACCGTGGAGACCCAGCCGGACGGCAGCTTGAAGATCAGCGGCTGCCTGCTGCTGAAGGTCGGGCAGTCCGTCTAGACGGCGGCCAAAGCGCCCGCGTCACTTTGCCGGCGCGTCGAACAAGGTTATGTCTGCAACCTGTCTTCCGAGGAACGCCCGTTGTCCCGTTCGGTCCCCGTTGCATTCGCATGGCTGTACTTGTGGACCGTCGCGGCCGCGCCGGCGCAGGCCGATCCGCGCCAGCTGTCGCTGATGCCCGACCCGCGCGGCGAATTCATCCGGCTGTGCGCGCCGTTCATGGTGTCGCGCTATGCCCATCCGGAAGCGATCTGCAACTGCGTGCGCAACGCGCTGATAAGCGAAATCAGCGATCCCGAGATCCTTGACGCCATGCTCTATGGCGTCACCGAACGCGGCGTGCCGACCCTAAGCCAGAACTGGCTGCCGCGCGAAAAATGGCCGCTGATCGGGCGCACCATGACGGCCATTGCCGAACCGACGCTGGACTGCATGTTCGGCAACGGGCCTGCGAAACGCGCCGTCGAGCCGATCCCGCTGGACGGCATGCCCAACCTGCCGCCGGTGCAGGATCTGACGCCGTAGCGGCGTATATTGCGCGGGTGGTATCAGCCAGTGGCGTGGATTCACATAGCAAACGCCACGCGCCGTCGTGCGCGCAGGATCAGCATCGTGATGATCACGACATTGAGTGCATTCCACGCCATGCCGTTCAGGAACGCCGCCGCATAAGAGCCGGTGGCGTCGAAGATCACGCCGGACAGCCAGCCGCCCAGGGACATGCCGAGAATGGTCCCGAGAATGACGATGCCGACCCGCGTGGCAGCCTGCGAGGCCGGCATCGCTTCGCGGACGATGATGGCATAGCTCGGTACGATGCCGCCCTGGAACAGGCCGAACATCGCCGAGATGATGTAGAGCGAAGCCAGGCCGTCGAAGAACAGATAGAACAGCAGCGCGATGCCCTGCGCGACCGAGCCGACCAGCAGCGTCCGCAGCCCGCCGATGCGATCGGCAAGGAAGCCCGAGCCGACGCGGCTGATGATGCCGAAGGCCAGCATCAGCGACAGCATCTCGGCGCCGCGCGCGACGCCGTAACCGAGGTCGCCGCAATAGGCCACGATATGCACCTGCGGCATCGCCATGGCGACGCAACAGCCGATGCCGGCGATGAACAGCACCGTGGTCAGCGTATTGCTGGACAATCCGAGATCGAGACGCGGCGGCGGTGCGTTGACATGGCTGCGCTTCGTCACCGCACCGATCTGGGCGCGCAGCACCAGCAACATGATCAGCATCAGCACGGTGGTCCCGATGCCGACCGCCAGATGCGTGGCGCGCCAGCCCGTGTTCAGGATGCCCCATCCCACCAGCGGCGGCCAGAAGGTGCCGCCGATATAGCTGCCGGTCGCCGCCACCGTGACGGCAATGCCGCGCCGCCGTTCGAACCAGTGCGACGCCTCGGCCATCAACGGCCCGAAGGTCGCCGATGATCCGGCGCCGATGGCCATGTGGACCAGGTTGAATTGCCACAGCGCCGTGGTGGTCGAGGCGACCACATAGCCTGCCCCCATCAGCACCGCCGCCAGCATGATCGTGGCGACGATCCCCATCCGGTCGGTGAGCCGGCCCGCGACCACGCCGCCAATGCCGAAGCCGATCATTGCCAGCGTGAAGGCGAACGACGCCGCGCCCCGGCTGGCGGAGAAATCGGCCTGCACCGTGGGCAGCGCCACGACGACCGACCACATCCCGACGCTGCCGAGCGATCCGATCACAAGAGCGAGCAGCAATCTGGTCCAGGCTTGGCGCGAGTCAGGTTGAAAGGGACGCGAATCTGCGGTGGGGCTGGAGAGGGTCATACCGTTAACATCCGCGGCGGCTGCCTATGGGTCAAGCGACCTGCCGAGAGATTAGGCATGCGAAGGTGGGGCGACGCCGGGACATGGCGAACGGCGCCCTTCCCGCAAGTCGTCCCTGCACACGCAGGGACGACCCGTGGAGAGGTCTGCCACCTCTCCCGATCACCCGTCATCCCGCCCTGCGTTAACCCTTTGCTAACCATGCACACGGCAAAAATTGCCCAGTGGAGTCGCGTGTCGTCAGCCGATCGGGG
>JBEVEC010000295.1:0-24545 GCA_040512975.1 Tardiphaga sp.
ATCGTCGAACTCGCCGGGCTCTTGTATTGCACAGGCGGACTGCAGAACCCGTTCTCCTTCCTATTCCTGGCGCCGGTGCTGATCTCGGCCACCGCGCTGCCGACGCGCTTCACCATCGCGCTCGCTATCCTGGCCGCGGTCTGCGCCACCGTGCTGGCGTTCTTCCACCTGCCGCTGCCGTGGGATTCCACCGATCCGCTGGTGCTGCCGCAGGTCTATCTGCTTGGCGTCTGGTTCTCGATCCTGACCGCCATCGGCGTCACCAGCCTCTACGCCTTCCAGGTCACCGAGGAAGCGCGCAAACTGTCCGACGCGCTCGCCGCCACCGAGCTGGTGCTGACGCGCGAACAGCACCTCACCCAGCTCGACGGCCTCGCCGCCGCCGCGGCGCACGAACTCGGCACGCCGCTGTCGACCATCTTCCTGATCTCACGCGAGCTCGAAAAGAGCGTGCACCAGAATCTGGAATTGACCGAAGACCTCAAGACCATCCGCGAGCAGGCGCATCGCTGCCGCGAGATCCTGTCCAAGATCACCCAGCTCAATGCGGCCGGCGCGCCGTTCGACCGCATGAAGCTGTCGACGCTCATCGAGGAAGCCGTGGCGCCGCATCGCGACTTCGGCATCAGCATCAAGATCCGGATCGCGGTGTCCTCGGTGACCGAACCGGCCGCCATGCGCAACCCGGCGATCCTGTACGGCTTCGGCAACATCCTGGAGAACGCCGTCGACTTCGCCCGCGAGCAGGTCGAGGTCAATGCGTGGTGGAACGCGGACGCGATCGTGATCGCGATCTCCGACGACGGCCCCGGCATCCCGCCCGACCTGCTGAAGCGCATCGGCGAGCCCTATCTGTCGCGCCGCCGTACCAGCGACGACGGCGACCACCGCGGCCTCGGCCTCGGCGTCTTCATCGCCCGCACGCTGCTGGAGCGCACCGGCGCCAAGGTGACGTTCAGCAACCGGGTATTTCCGGACCACGGCGCCGTAGTCCAGATCTCATGGCCGCGCGATGCGTTTGAAAGCGCGGAGCAACTGGCCGACGTCGATTAGGATTTTTGATTCTCTTAAACAATCGGGTTCGCGAACGCTGCGGCCTGTGCCTGCGCCCGGCGTTTCGCAAAGCCGGCAAGGGCCAGCACCACGAGCCCGAGCACCACCGGCGGAAACACCACTGTGTTGACGGCGGACCAGCCATAATTTGCCAGCAACTGCCCGGACGAAAACGATCCGATGGCCATCAGGCCGAACACGAGGAAATCATTGAAGGCCTGAACCTTGTTGCGCTCCTCCGGGCGATGGGTTTCGAGCACCAGAGCGGAAGCGCCGATAAAGCCGAAATTCCAGCCGAGGCCGAGCACGACCAGCCCGGTCCAGAAATGCATCGCCGTCAACCCGGACATCCCGATGACCGCCGCGACGGCTTCCAGCACCAGGCCCAAAGCGACGATCCTGCCTGCGCCGAAGCGCGCGATCAGCGCCCCGGTGAAGAAGCTCGGCCCGTACATGGCGACGACGTGCCACTGCAGGCCGAAATTGGAGTCGCCAAGGCTGAGGCCGCAGATCTTCATCGCCAGCGGCGCCGAGGTCATCACCAGGTTCATCATCGCATAGGACACCACGCCGCATATCGCCGCAGCGATGAAGCGCGGCTGCCGCGCGATTTCCGACAGCGGACGGCCGCCCGTCATGTCGGCCGGTGGCGGCTTCGGCGCATCGACGGTGGACAACAGCGCCATCGCGATCAGCGCCACCACGGCCTGCGTCGCGAAACTGAAGGCGAACAGATAAGGCGGCCACAAATTCATCGTCCACTGCACGAGTTGCGGACCGAGCACGCCGGCAAACACACCGCCGGCCATCACCCACGACACCGCCTTGGGCCGATAGGCGGCGCTGGCGCCGTCCGCGGCGGCGAAGCGATAGGATTGCGAGACCGCGCCGTAGAAGCCGCCGAACAGCGTGGCGCAGCAGAACAGCGCAAAAGATCCGTTTAGGATCGCCAGCGCGCCGAGCACGCCGCAGACCGCGCCGGCGCCGCTGCCGATCATGAAGGCGACACGGCGGCCGTATTTGCGCGAGATTGCCCCCGTGGGCAGCGTGCCGCAGGCCAGGCCCACCACATAGATCGAGATCGGCAAGGTCGCGAGCGAAACGCTGGGCGCCAGCTCGGATCCGACGATCGCACCGGTGGCAAAAATGACCGTCGAATTGGCGCCGCCCAGGGCCTGTGCCGCCGCCAGCCGCCATACATTGGCGCGTGCGCGTGCGTCGTCATCGTTGGTTGTAGTGGCCGCAAGGCTCATGGGATACCCGCCCGGATCAGGCCAGGTTCGTCCCAAGCCGTTGTTTCTTCGCGACTATGACGACCGCCGGACGACGGATCAACACGTGTGCGCGCGTGCGCGCCATGCGCCGATCATGCAGCAGTGCGCGCGAACACCAGGATCAGGTTGTTGGCCGGCATTTCGATCACCTCGGCGAGCCGAAGGCCGACCATCTGCGCCACCGCGTCGAGGTCGTCGACGTCGCGCACGCCCCATGCCGGATTGCCGTTGCGCAAACTTGCGTCGAACGCCGCATTGCTCTCGGACGTATGCCGGCTGTTGCGCGTGAACGGGCCGTAGAGAAACAGCCGGCCATCGGGCCGCAGATAATTTGCCGCGCCGGTGATCAGCCCCAGGGCCACCGGCCACGGCGCGATGTGGACCACATTGGCGCAGAACACCGCCAGCAGATCCGAGGGGCCGCTTCCATCCTGCAACTCCGCGCACCAGGCTGGATCCATCAGGTCGATGCGCAACGGCGGTCGCACATTGCTCCTTCCGGTATGCGCGCGCCACGCCGCAATACTTTTCAGATGCGCCTCGTTGAGGTCGCTCGGCCACCAGGTGATATCCGGCGTGTGATCGGCGAAATACACCACGTGCTGCCCGGTGCCGGAGCCAACCTCGACGACGTCGCCGGACTTGCCGCCGAGATACGACGCCAGCACGCGCCAGATCGCCTGATGATTGCGATGAAAAGCGCCGGCATCGAGCCGGCCATCCGCTTCGACCGGCGAGCCGTCCTTACCGAATTCAACGACGTATTGCGACATCACCGGTCCCTCACTCAAACGCCATCCCAACCTGCCCGCGTGACGCCGTTTTGGCTTACACAGAAGAAAGTGATCGCTGGAGCATGAATTTCTAGGTTATTATTCTGAGAAGGGTCACTTCCGTGGAAGTTCGACCCTCTTCAGCGTTCGATACGGTGCACCATGATCTTCCGCCAGCTTTTCGACAGCGTCTCCGGGACCTACAGCTACCTGCTCGCCTCCCGGCCGGGCGGCGAGGCGCTGATCCTCGATCCGGTGCTGGAGAAAGTCGACCGCTATTGCCAGCTGTTACGCGAACTTGATCTGCGCCTGGTCAAGGCCGTCGACACCCATCTGCATGCCGACCATGTGACGGGCCTGGGTGAACTGCGCGACCGCACCCAATGCGTCACCATCATGGGCGACCAGAGCAAGGCCGATGTCGTCGCCATGCGTGTCAGCGACGGCGACAAGGTGACCATCGAGGGCCTCAAGCTCGACGTGATGTACACGCCGGGCCACACCGACGATTCCTACAGCTACCTGATGGGCGATCGCGTCTTCACCGGCGACACGCTGCTGATCCGCGGCACCGGCCGCACCGATTTCCAGAACGGCAGCGCGCGGGCGCAATACGATTCGCTGTTCAACAGGCTGCTGAAGCTGCCCGACGACACCATGGTGTTCCCCGCCCACGACTACAAAGGCGACACGGTCTCTACCATTGGCGAGGAGAAGCGCTACAACCCGCGCCTGCAGGTGCCGTCGGTCGACGCCTATATCGAGCTGATGAACAATCTCAATCTGCCGAACCCGAAGCTGATGGACGTGGTGATCCCGGCCAATATGAGCATCGGCCGCAAACCCGATCCGTCGACGCCCGAACTCACGGTGTCGCCGCAGGAGGCCGTGGCGCGGCTCGGCGATCCCGCGGTGCTGATGGTCGACCTGCGCGAAGCGGGCGAACGCGCCAAGCATGGCGTGCTGTCCGGAGCGCTGCATGCGCCCTACACATCAGTCGCCGATCAGCTCAAGCCCGGCGGGATGCTGCGCGAGGTGGCCACCGCAACGGGCCGCCGCATCGTGTTCTTCTGCGCCTATGGCGAACGCTCCGCGATGGCCGTGCAGGCCGCGCGCGACGCCGGACTGGCCGACACCGCCCATATCGACGGCGGGGTCGCGGCCATTGAGAAAATCGGCGGTACGATGTTCATGGATTCATCATCACGTTGAGGCATAGCACCGTGGGCAGTTCAGCCCGTCCGAAGGAAAATCCATGAACCTACTCAAGACCGCCAAGCGGGCCACGCTGGCGACCGCGTTACTGGCCGGCGCCCTGCTGTTCGGCCATCCGCAAACGATCCAGGCGCAAACGGCGCCGGCCTCGGGTGGTCTTGTCGATCCCGCCAAAATCCAGGAACTGGTGATCGCCAACCACGTGCTGACCGACCTCAACGTCATCGACGGCTTCGGCCATATCAGCATGCGCCATCCCGGCAATCCGAACCGTTACCTGATGGGCCGCAACCTGGCGCCGGCGCTGGTCACCGCCGACGACATCATGGAATACGATCTGGATTCGAACCCGGTCGACGCCAAGGGCCGCGCCAGCTTCAACGAGCGCTTCATTCACGGCGAAATCTACAAGGCGCGGCCGGACGTGATGGCCATCGTCCACACCCATTCGCCCGGCGTGATCCCGTTCAGCGTCAGCAAGGTCGGCCTGAAGCCGATCTTCCATCTTGGCGCGTTCCTGTCGCCCAGCGTTCCTGTGTTCGAGATCCGCGACGCCGGCGGCCAGACCAACATGCTGGTCAGCAATGGGCAGCTCGGCAAGGCACTGGCGACCACCCTCGGCGATCGCAGCGTCGCCTTGCTGCGCGGCCATGGCAGCGTCGTCGTCGCTTCCACCATCCCGATGGCCGTGTTCCGCGCGCACTACAGCAACGTCAATGCGCAATTGCAGTCGCAGGCCATGGCGCTCGGCGGCGACGTCAACTACATGGAGCCGGAAGAGAGCCAGAAGACGTTGGGTACCATCGAAAACATCCACGGCCGCGCCTGGGACCTGTGGAAGCGCGCCGCGCTGGAAAAGATGCAGGCCAAATAGGGTTTCGCCCGCCTTGTCCACGAGGCGTGTCACGCCTCGTGGACGCGCACCTCGATGTCGTCATAGCCCTTGAGCCGATAGACGGCCACGGAGATCATCCAGCTCAGCACGAAGATCGCGATGATCAGATAGCCGAGCACGCCGAGATTGTCGTTGAGCGCCTCGACCGCCACCCAGAATGATCCCGACAGATCGAGCTTGCGGCCGATCAGCCCGAGCGCCTCGACGCCGCCGATCACCAGCGCCACCAGCACCGACACCAGCGTGATGATCATGTTGTAGTACAGCTTGCGGATCGGCTTGATGAAAGCCCAGCCATAGGCGCGCACCATCAGCACCGCATCGGTGGTGTCGACCAGCGACATGCCCGCCGTGAACAGCGCCGGAAAGACCAGGATCGACCACATCGACATGCCTTCGGCGCCCTGCGACGCGGAGATGCCGAGCAGCGCGATCTCCGTTGCCGTGTCGAAGCCGAGACCGAACAGGATGCCGAGCGGATACATGTGCCAGCTCTTGGCGATGATCCCGAACAGCGATCGCAACATGCGTCCGATCACCCCGCGCTGTGCCAGCAGCACATTGAGATCTTCCTCGATGAAGCGCTCGCCCCGCTTCACGGCCTTGAACAGCCGGAACACCGAAGCCAGGATGAACAGATTGGCCGCCGCCACGACGAGCAGGAAGAACGCCGACACGCCGGTGCCGATCAGGCTGCCGATCTCCTTGAAACCCTCGACATTCTGCTGAAGCGCCGAGACCGCCAGCGCGACGAACAGTGACGCCGCCACGACGACGGTGGAATGACCGAGCGAAAAGAACAGGCCCACCGACAGCGGCCGCTTGCCCGACTGCATCAGCTTGCGCGTCACATTGTCGATCGCCGCGATATGATCGGCATCAACGGCGTGGCGCAGTCCGAAGGTATAGGCCAGCAGCGCCGTGCCGAGCAGCACCGGCTGGTCGCGAAACGCCAGCCACGCCCACAGCCAGGCCAGCAGGTTGGCGGGGATCAGGAAGGCATAGATGGCGACGGTTCGGCCGCGCAGATTGTCGGCGCCGTCATTGAAAAGCGTGCGGATCATGAAGAACGCGGTCCGGATTACCGTTCGATTGTCTCAGGAAGGCACCAGCGGCGCAACATTCCCACGATCACGACCAATTTTCCGCATTTTCCGCATGGATTGTGGAAGCGTTGATAAGGCCGTGTGACGGAAGGGGTGCCGGTCCCTATATGTTATGTGGTAGGAAAGACACAGAAGTTGCCGCTGCACCCTGCGCGGCCAGTCTCGAGGCAATGATGGACAGCGAATCAGAACAGAAGAGCCCGGCAGAACTGAAGGAAATCCGGTTGGCTCGCAAGGCGGCGCAGGAGGCGGAAGGCGTCAAGGCGATGGCCGATATCGCAGCCGCGGACGTCGCCATCCGCAAGCGTACGGAAGAGCTCCGCACATTGCGACTCGCCAGGGAAGCCGAGGAATTGGCCAATCCTGTCGAACCGAAACCGAAGACCGTGAAGAAGAAGAAAACCAGCTGATGGCCAGCGACGACAGCAAATCGACCAAAGCGGAACGCGAAGCGGCGTCGAAGGCGCTGCTCGACAACATGGCGCGGCTGAAGGCGGCGCGGCTTGCCCGCGAGGCGCTGGTGCCCGCGAGCGCGACACCGGCCAAGAAGAAGGCCGCTGCCAAATCCGGCAAGCGGCCTTCCGATAAATCGGGCGAGACAAGCGACAAGTCGCAGGCGCTGAAGGACTGGCTCGCCAGTCAGCAGAGCGGCGGACGCCGGATCTGAAGCGTCAGGCGGCGTTCGGCGCCGGCCATTCGATCATGGTGCGGGTCTTGGTCGCCGCGTCATAGACCTGGACCTGCAGCATCTGAAACTGGTGCTTCAGTTTCATGCCGGCCTCTTCCGCCGCCTCGACCGTCACGTGATGCGATTTGAAGTGACCGTCGACCACCAGCGAATAGCCCTCGGTGGGCGGCCGGTCGGCGCGCACCGCCGTGCGGGTATGCGGCTCGTCGATCTCGATCTTTGGCTTCTTCATTATCGCTCCAGGTGGGGTTTGCGGAATTTGGCGCCCGCGCTACGGTCATGCGGCGCGTGGCCGGCATGTCAGGGCTTAGCAGGACTATCGATTCCAATCACGGTCATATTGAGATGTCGGCCCAGTCGATGACGGAACAGCGATGAGCGGACCCCAGCAAAGGCCCGGACGCCCGGCATTGATCGATCAGCGCGCCGACGGTCCATCAATGGCGGCCCCGGAAGCCGCACCGGCGCCGCGTCACGATGCGACGCGCGCGGTGTGGATCGATTTCGCCCGCGGCATCGGTGTGATCCTGGTGGTATATGGCCATGTGCTCGGCGGGCTGGTGCGGCCCGGCCTGTTTCCCGACGGACCGCTGGCGCGGTGGATGGACTACACGCTCTACACTTTCCACATGCCGCTGTTTTTCTTCCTCGCCGGGCTGAACGTGCAGCACAGCCTGCAGCGCGGCACCCGGCCCTTCCTTGAAGCCAAAACTTGGACCATCGCCTACCCCTATGTGCTGTGGTCTTTGGTCCAGGGCGGCATCATCATGATGCTGTCGCGCGACGCCAATATTCCGATCTATCCGGCCGACCTCGCCGCCATCTGGTATCGCCCGATCGCGCAATTCTGGTTTCTCTACGCGCTGATGATCTGCCACGTGCTCGCGGCGCTGATCGCCAGCCGCGCGGCGATGATCGGCCTTGCCGCCATCGGCCTCGTGGTGTTCTTCCTGCTCCCGATCCGTCCCGATCTGGCGCTCACGCTGCACCATCTGCCGTTCTACGTCATCGGCCTCTACGCCACTCGCTTGGTTGCGGCGTGGCAGCCGGAGGGCGCGGGCGGCTGGGCGTTACTTGCTGCCATCGCCATCGTGTTCGTCGCGGCGGTCGCCGGCGGCGGCGCGCTGTCGGGGATGGATGCCAACAGACCGGCGTCATTGCCCGCCTGTGCGCTCGGCATCGCCGGCATCGTCGTGCTGTGCAAGCTGCTCGACCACGCGCGGCATCGCTGGCTTGCGGTGATCGGCGTGATGTCGATGACCATCTATGTGCTGCACATTCTCGCCGGCTCGGGCATGCGCATCATCATGATGAAACTGCACGTGCCGCCGTGGCCCTGGGTCTACCTGCTCACCGGCACCGCCGCCGGGGTCATCCTGCCGATGCTCGCGCATGCGGTGCTGCAGCGTTTAAATTTGCTGGCGGCATTGGGACTGGCGCCGCGGCGCAAACGCAGATTGCCTTCCGCAGCGTGAGGGCTCTTGCTGCCTCTCCCCCCAAGCGTAGCGAAGTTGCGTGCAGCGGTAGAGGGTGCCTGAGCGCAGCGAAGGCGGGTACACCCAAGACCAATTACGCGTCAAACACGCGGCAGGGCTCAACCTTCTACGACAGGAACTCTAGGCTTCCGTCCGCACCTGCTGCAGCGGCAAACCCGCGGCCGGAGCCAACGCCGCCGTTTGGTCGATCGGACAGGCCATCGCGACCAGCATCCAGAACAATGCCGATACCTCGCCGGACGAGAGCGCGGTCAGCGGCATCTGGATCACGATGGCGCCGAAGGCCAGCGCGCCCAGCACCACGCCCTCGCGCGTCGGCATGCGCCAGGCCGCCGACGTGGCCCAGACGCCGGCCCAGACATAGGCCGCCAGGCACAACAGGCCGATCGGGATGCCGAACGTCACCCAGCTCGCGATGATCTGCCCGTCGATCGGCATCGCGCCGGCGACACCGACATCGGTCACGGTGAAGCCCGATCCGACCACCATGCTGTCGGGCGTATTCCACAGCGTCACGAACTCCTCGAGCCGTTCGTTGCCGCTACCGTCCTCGGCGCCGCTGCCGAGGGATTCCAGCCGCGAGGTGATGGTGTCGGCGAACGGCGTGAACAGCACGGCAGCGGTCGCCGCGCCGGCGATGCCGAGGCCCGTCGACAGCGCGCGCTTGCGCGTCGACTGGAAGAACATGCAGAACAGCACCCCCAGCGCCAGCGCGATCCAGCCGGTGCGGTACAGCGATAGCAGCAGGCCCAGCGCCGCCGGCATCATCGCGATCAGCGACTGCCAGCCCGGCCGCAGGAAGCCGACCAGCAGCAGCCCCGTGGCGGTGAAGGTGGCGTAGCTCGCGGGGCCGTTCATGGTGCTGAACACGCGCACCATGTAGGGAAACGGATAGCCCGCCGAGGTGATGCTGGCATAGTTCATCCAGAACTGGTCCCAGGGCTGCGGATCGACATATTGCCAGACGCCGTAAAGCCCCGTGATCGGCAGCACGATCATGAACACCCGCGCCAGCGCATTGACCAGTTCGCCGCTGCTGTCGACGCGCTGCTGGAGTGCGATCGCGTAGAGCACCGGCGCGGCCCATTTCAGCACGCCGTTGGCGGCGTTGAACCAGTCGTTCTGGAACATCGACAGCGCCGCGCCATAGACGATGCAGCCGAGCACGATGAGCGGCGGAATGAGCCACGGATTGCGCGGCCTGTTGGTCGTCGACAGCAACGTCCACAGGCTCGGCAGCGGCGTCAGGATGAACAGCAGGGGACCGATCAGCATGATGCTGGACTGGTCGAAGCCGGCGGCGAGGTCGACCAGCCGGCGCACGAAAGGCGCAAAGGCGAACAGCAGGATCGCCGACTGCACATGGGCCGCGGTGCTGGTGCGCCACGCCAGCCAGCCCGCCGCCGCGCATCCGACGACGAAGACCGGCCGGACCGCGCCGCCTATAGCGGGCCCGATCGCCGCCGTCACCACCAGCAACAGGAGGGTCGGCCACCATCCCGCGGAAACGAAGCCCAGCGCCGCGGATTTGAGTCGGTCCTGATTCATGCGGCCAGACTATAACGTTCCCGGATTGCAAAGAAGTCGCGCACCACCCCGGGAAGTCGGTGTGGGACTGTCTTTCCGGCCGTTTCCGCGCCATCAGGCCGCAGCCGTAAAGGTTGGCCACGCTTTTACAATCCGGGGATAACCGGCACAAAATGTATCCCGGGATACCGCTGGCGACGGCTTGTTAGGAATCGGATGGCATGGTGCCGCAATGCAACCGACGACAGTCCCGTCCTCCTCCGGCAACCTTGACCCGCAGACGCGCCGGGAGCTCGTCGAGCTCCTGTACACGTCGTTTCCGCAGGTTGCCGCGATCAGTCTGACGGCGGTGATCGGCGCGGTGGCGCTGGCCGCGATGAGCGGGGATTTCACCTATACGGTCGCATCAGTTTTGATCTTCGTGACGGCCGTCGCGCGGCTGTGCAGCCTTCGCCTCTATGCACGCTTCGCCGCTGATCTGTCGGACCGGGACGTCGTCCGGTGGGAGCGGACCTACGGCATCGGCGCGGCCTGCTTCGGCGCCTCGCTCGGCCTGTTGTCGTTTCGTGCGCTGCAGCTTGGCGACGCGCCGGGGGCGTGGCTGGCCTTCGGTCTCTCGATGTCGTTCTGCGTCGGCATGGTATCGCGCGCGGCGATCCGCCCGTGGGTGGTGCTGCTCACGGCGGCGGTGTTGCTGGCCCCGACGGCGCTTGGCGGGTTGATGCGTCCCGAGGCGTCCTACAAGATCGGCGCGGTGATGCTGTTCCTGTTCTGGGCAACGCTGCGCGAGGCCTCGCGCCATCTCAGCACGGCCTTCATCGAGCGGCTCGAGGCCAAGCATGCGCTGACCCGGCTCGCCAGCCACGACTTCCTCACCGGCCTGCCCAACCGCATCGCCTTCCTGGCGGCGCTGCAGACCATGGCCGACCACGTGGCCATCGTGGCCATCGACCTCGACGGATTCAAACCGGTGAACGACCGCCACGGTCATCACGCCGGCGACGACCTGCTGCGCCAGGTCGCGCAGCGCCTGAAAGAATGTATCGGCAGCGACGGCATTGCCTCCCGCTTCGGCGGCGACGAATTCATGCTGCTGCGCCAGGTCGCTGCCGGCGACGTCGGACGCGACACGGCCATGGAGCTGGCGCGCGACGCCATCCTGACACTGTCGACGCCGTTCATGGTGGCGGATTTTCCCGTCCGCATCGGCGCCAGCGCGGGCATTCATGTCACCGACAGCGCGGCGGCTGGCGCCGAGACGCCCGTGGCCCTCCTCGAGCGCGCCGATCAAGCGCTCTATGCCGCCAAACGCGCCGGCGGCGGCCGTTGGGCATGGTCCGACCAGCAACCAGACGACGCAAGGCAGGCGGGCTGACCCGGGCAGAGTGCAGCGCGAGAAAAAATGCTGCGTCGCGGAACGAAAATACCGTAATCCTGGTTGAGGCTTTGGTGTTTGGAGTTCGATCGCATGAAGATTGCCCAGGTTGCCCCGCTTATGGAAAGCGTCCCGCCCCGCCTTTACGGCGGCACCGAGCGGGTGGTGTCCTACCTCACCGAGGAACTGGTCGGTCTCGGCCACGACGTGACACTGTTCGCCAGCGGCGACTCGGTGACGTCAGCAGAGCTGGTCAGTTGCGCGCCGACCGCGCTCCGCCTCGACCCGCATGTGGTCGATCCCATCCCCTACTACATGCTGATGCTGGACCGCGTGCGCCGTCGCGCCACCGAGTTCGACGTGCTGCACTTCCACATCGACTACCTGCATTTCCCGCTGTTCCGCGACATCGCGGCACGCACCCTGACCACGCTGCACGGCCGCCAGGACCTGCCCGACAACAAGCCGATCTATCTCGGCTTCGACGAGATCCCGCTGATCTCGATCTCGGAAAGCCAGCGGCTGCCGATTCCGACCGCCAATTTCGCCGGCAACGTCTATCACGGGCTGCCGACCAACGTGCTGCAGCCGAACTACGATCCGCAGGGCGGCTACCTCGCCTTCATCGGCCGCATCTCGCGCGAAAAGCGCCCGGACCGCGCCATCGAGCTAGCGCGCGCCGCCGGCATTCACCTGAAGATCGCCGCCAAGGTCGATCGCGCCGATGAGGACTATTTCCGCGAGGTGATCGCGCCGATGCTGGATGGCGACGGCGTTGAATTCATCGGCGAGATCAACGAGCACGAGAAAAACGACTTTCTCGGCAATGCGCGGGCGCTGCTGTTTCCCATCGACTGGCCGGAGCCGTTCGGCCTGGTGATGATCGAGGCCATGGCCTGCGGCACGCCGGTGCTGGCCTTCGGCTGCGGTTCGGTCCCGGAGATCATCGACAACGGCGTCAGCGGCCGCATCGTCCACGACATGACCGCCGCCATGGCGGCGCTGCCGGAAGTGCTGGCGATGGACCGCCACGCCGTCCGTGCCTGTTTCGAAAATCGCTTCTCGGCCAAACGCATGGCGCAGGACTATGTCCGCATCTACGAAAGCATCGTGGCACGGGACAAGGCGACCTCGCCGGACTATCAACTCCCGATGGTCGGCGCGGCGCCGGTGTCGGAAGCGCTGAACTGAGCGGCAAGCGTAGCACCACAAAAGCCGTTATCGCCCGGCTTGACCGGGTGACCCAGTATTCCGGAGCGCTGCTGTTCAACACGGGGCGCCCTGGAATGCTGGGTCACCCGCTTTCGCGGGTGATGACGGTTTTGAATGGCGAAGCGCTTTGCCTCAGCGCGCCCCCCACCTCACCTAGTCCGCCGAACCTTCAACATTCGGCCACGTATCAATCACCTCGGCGAACCGCGTCAATTCCTGCACCAGCCGCTGCTGCCCCTCGCCTCCCAGCGGCAATAACCGGCTGCGCTGCACGTCGAATACCCTCGGGATGGCTTCGTTGATCACCGCCTCCCCCGCCGCCGTAAGCTGCACCCGCAGCGTCCGCCGATCGTTCGGCTCCGGCAGCCGCGCCAGAAAATTCTGCGCTTCCAGTTTGTTGAGCCGGCTGGTCAGCCCCGCCCCCGACAGCAGCAGTGATTGCGCGATCTGCTTCGGCGACAGGCTGTAGGGCGCCCCCGCCCGGCGCAGCGCGGTGAGCACGTCATAGGTGCCGCGGGTCAGGCCGAACGGCGCCAGTACCTCCTCGATGAAACCCGTGCATTGCAGCTGGATGCGGCCGATCAGGCCATAGACATGCACCGGGCTGGTGTCGATGTCAGGCCGCTCGGCCTGCCACTGCGAAAAGATCGCGTCGACCTGCTCGCGCGCCGCGCGCCTCTTGGCGATCCGGCGCGCCGGCTTCTCCTCGTCGTCCGGTTTCGACTCACTCATTGGCATTCCCCCGCCGGCCCGGCACGACTCACGGCGTCCAGTCGACCACGCGCTTTTCGATAAACTCGATGCCGTGGAACAGCGCAATGCTGAGCAGCGTAAGCAGCGCGATGGCCGCAAAGGCCAATGGCGTCTGCGACTGCGCGGTCGAGATCAGGATCAGATAGCCGAGCCCGTCCTGCGCCGCGACGAATTCGCTGATGACCGCGCCGATCACGGCAAACGTCACCGCCACCTTGCAGCCTGTGAAGAAGTGCGGCAGCGCCACCGGCAGCCGCAGCCTTCGAAACACCACATGCGGCGACGCGCCGAGCGAACGCATCAGGTCGAGCATCGTTTTCGGCACGGCCTCAAGACCGGCGACCATGTTGACCAGGATTGGAAAGAAGCACACCAGCACGACCACGATGATCTTCGGCCATTCCGACAGACCGAACCACAGGATCACCAATGGCGCCACGGCGACCTTGGGCACCGACTGCAGACCGAGCAGGATCGGATAGATCAGCTTGCGCGCCAGCGGATTGAGGCTGATCAGGATCGCCAGCGGCAGCGAGGCTACGATCGCCAGCACGAAGCCGACCACCGTCTCGCGCAGCGTCACCCAGCTGTTCGCGGCCAGTTCGGGCGCCCATTTCACAGCGGCTTCGAAGATCGCCGACGGGGCCGGAAGGATCCAGGTCGGGATCTTGAGCCTGTCGGCCAACAACTCCCAGACGCCGAGCAGGACGATGTAGATCAGCGGCGTGGTCGCGCGGTTGATCAGGTTCGATCGAGACGCCATCGCTCAGCCCTGCGCCCGGTTGAAGATGATGTCGCGGATCTGGTTCTTGATCTCCTGGAAGCGCGGCAGCTTGACGGTGTCGGCATTGCGCGGACGCGGCAGGTCGATGGCGATGTCGGCACGGATTGTGCCGGGACGTTCCGACATGATGACCACGCGGTCGCCGAGCAGGATCGCTTCCTCGATGTCGTGGGTGATCAACAAAGCGGTACGGCCGAGTTCACCCCACAGCCGCGACAGTTCCAGCGACAATTCCTCACGCGTCAGCGCGTCCAGCGCGCCAAACGGCTCGTCCAGCAACAGCAGCCGCGGATCCGACAGCATCGCGCGGCAGAACGCGGCGCGCTGTTTCATGCCGCCGGACAGCGCCTGCGGGCGCTGGTGGGCGAAATCCTTTAGCCCGGTGAGTTCGAGCAGCTTCAGCGCACGCGCGCGCGCGGCAGCCTTGGGCAGCGCCAGCACGTCGGCCGGCAGCAGCACGTTGTCGAGCACCGTGATCCAGGGAAACAGCACGTGCTCCTGGAACACGATGCCGACCTCATGGGACGGCCCATCCAGCGGCGCGCCGTAACGCGCCATGGCGCCTTCGTCCGGCATCTCCAGCCCGGCGACCAGCCGCAGCAGCGTGGACTTGCCGCAGCCGGAGGGACCCACCACCGACACGAAACTGCCGGGCTCGATGCGCAGGTCGACGGGACCGAGCGCATGCATCAAAGCGCCGTCGCGGCCGGCATAGACTTTCGTGACGCCCTTGATGTCGATGGCGGGCACCGCCGCAGCAGTCTGCGACGGCGCGTTTTGTGCGGCGATGGCCCCCATGATCATTCGACGAAGCCGGCGGCGAACATGTCCGCGGGCAGCACGGGGGTCTTCAGGGTGAAGTTCGCCGACATCACTTCGACGGTGCCCTTGATGCTGGCCGGGTCGATGCTGCCGAGCGGCTTGCCCTTCACCTCGGCCAACTCCTTCACCAGCCGGGTCTCTCCTTCGATCACCGTCGGCGACAATTCCTTCTGATACTTCGCCATGATCTGCGCGGCTTCCGCCGGATTGGCGAAGGCATCCTTCATACCCTTGATGGTGGCGCGCACGAATGCCTTCACTTGGTCCGGATTCTTCGCGATCTCGTCTTCCGAGGCGATCAGGCCGTTGCCGTAATAATCGAGGCCGGCATCGCCGTAATTGATGCGCACGACTTCCTTCGGGGCCACCGACGCGGCGATCAGCGGTTCGCCGACCGAGAACTGGCAGATCGCATCGGCGCGGCCATTGGCCAGGAGCGACGGCAGCGCGGAGGCATCCGCGACCACCCACTTCACTTTGGACGCATCGATGCCGGCGGCCTTGGCGAAGGCGGGAAACAGCAGCCGCACCGAGCTCGACGCGGTGTCGGCGACGGTCTTGCCCTCGAGATCCTTCGGCGACGTGATGCCGCTGCCCTTGACGGCGAAGATCGCCTGCGGCGGCTTGGCATAGACAATCGACACCAGCTTGACCGGCACGCCGTCATTGCCGCGCGCCAGCACCAGCGAGCCGGCATCGGCGAAACCGAACGTCGCCACCCCGGCGGCGACCTTCTTGATGGCGTCGGCCGAGCCCTGGCCGCGCACGAAATTCACGTCAAACCCCTCGGCCTTGTAGTAGCCCTTCTCAGGGGCGACGTAGAAATAGGCGTGCCGGCCGTTGAACCCGAAATCGGTGATGAAATTGACGTCCGCGGCCTGCGCGGCGGAAACGGTTGCGGCCATCGCCGTCAGCAAGGCGGCAATCAGGCGAACACGCAATTTCATGGGACTGACCTTTATCGGAGGGGCAGCAACCCGGGCCATCCGGACGCGCCGAAAATTCATTCGCTATCGAACGAAATTAGATTTGAACTGCGGATGGATCAACTGTGGCGCAGCCTAACATTTGGTCATATCACTGCTGAAATGGCTCAAATTCGCCGCATATCGCCGTCATCCGCGGCACTGCACATCCCAACTTGACACGCCATCGCAGGCCGTTCTAGGCCATATCATTCGATATCGAACGATATGGCGGGCTGCGGCCCGAAAGGGACGAGAATGGATCGCGGGACGCGCATTGCCGTGCTGGGGGCCGGGCTAGCCGGATTGACCGTCGCCGGGCTGCTGCAGCGCGCAGGTTTTTCTGTCGCCGTCTACGAACAATCGTCGAACTTTTCGCGCATTGGCGCGGGCATCATTCTCGGCGCCAATGTCTCAAAAATCCTGCGCCGCCTCGACCTCGAACAGGGCTTCACGACCACCGGCATTCGCCCCGATGCGTTTCTCAGCCGCGCCTGGGCGACCGGCGAGCAGCTGTACCGACTCGATTTCGATGCTGATTGCGAGGCTCGTTTCGGCGGCCCGTTCGTCAACATTCACCGCGCCGACCTGCACCAGTTGCTGCAGCGGCCTTTGGCGCCGGACACCATCCGCTACGGCCACAAGCTGGCGGGCATCGACGAGCAGGCCAATGGCCTGACGCTGCATTTCGACAACGGAGTGAGCGCGGAGGTCGACATTGCGATCGGCGCGGACGGCATCCGCTCCATCACACGCGAATTCATCCTTGGTGCGGAAGAGCCGCGCTTCATCGGGCGTTCTGCACCGCGCGCGGTGTTTGCGGCCGACCGCATCAAGGGTGAGCCTCTTGCCGACTGCACAAAGTGGTGGGCGCCCGACCGGCACACGCTGGCCTATTACATGACCCCCGACCGCAACGAGGTCTATGTGATGGCGGCGCTGCCGGCGGCGCGCTGGGACGGCGACGGCTCCCCGGTCAAAGGCGACCGCGACGAGTTCATCGCCGCCTTCGACGACGCGCATGACGATCTCAAACGCGCGGCGGAAGCAGCGGAGGACGTGACGGTGTGGCCGATCCACGATCGCCCACGCAACGACGTTTGGTTCAAGGGCCGCGTGGTGCTGATGGGCGACGCCTGCCACGCGGTGCGCCCATTCATGGCCGCCGGCGGCTCGATGGCCATCGAGGATGCCGCCATCCTCAGCCGCTGCATCGCCGAATTCGACGATCCGGCGACGGCCTTTGCGCGCTACACGGCGATCCGCATCCCGCGCGTCGCCGACGTGCAGCGGATTTCCATCGACAACAGCTGGATGCACGGCCCGACGAAGACCGACTGGTTCTTCGGCTATGACGCCTGCACCGCCCCGCTCGACCGTGCGCTGGAGGATGCGACATGTCCGACCTGACGGCGATGAAGCCGGGCGACATCCGGCCCGAACCGATGCAGAGCCGCGACCTTGTCGGCTACGGCGCAACGTCGCCCGATCCGCGCTGGCCGAACGGCGCAAAAATCGCCGTCAGCATCAGCCTCAACATCGAGGGCGGCGGCGAAGCGACGCTGGCCAACGGCGACGGGGTGTCGGAGGGCATGCTCAACGATATCGGCGTGCCCACCAAACCAGGCGTGCGGGTGCCGCTGGTGGAGTCCGTGTTCGAATATGGCAGCCGCCGTGGCGCCTGGCGCGTGCTCGACATTCTCGACACATACAAGGTGCCGGTCAGCGTCCTCGGCGTGGCGCGCGCGCTTGCGCAGAACCCGGAGCTGGCCAAAGCGTGCGTCGCGCGCGGCCATGAGATGGTCAGCCACGGCTATCGCTGGATCGACTATTGCGACGTCGACGAGGCCACCGAGCGCGACCACATCCGCAAAGCCGTCGAGATCCTGACGCAGCTCACCGGCAACCGCCCGCTGGGCTGGATGACCGGTCGGCCGGGCCCGAACACGCGCCAGCTGCTCGCCGAAGAAGGAGGCTTCGCCTACGACCGCGACTCCCTTGCCGACGAACTGCCCTACTGGGTCGCGACCGCGCACGGGCCGCATCTGGTGATCCCCTACTCCTATGAAGCCAACGACAACCGCTTCAACGAGAATGCGGGCTTTTCGACCGGCGAGCAGTTCTTCACCTATATGCGCGACGCCTTCGACCTGCTCTACGCCGAAGGCCAGGCGGGCGCGCCAAAACTGCTGTCGATCGGCCTGCACGACCGCCTGATCGGCCGCCCCGGCCGCGCCGGCGGGCTGATCAAGCTGCTCGACCACATGACGCGCCATGACGGTGTGTGGTTCGCCCGCGGCATAGACATCGCACAGCACTGGCGCGCGCAGTTTCCGCCAACGGCGTGATCAATGCAGAACTGTCATCGCCCGCAAAAGCGGGCGACCCAGTATTCCAGGGCGTCCGCCTGATATCACGCAGGCTCTGGGATACTGGACCACCCGCTTTCGCGGGTGGTAACAGCATCGATGCGACGTCCGCCGCTGCGGACGCATCGGCGAGGCAACTATGATCTCCCGCCTGAAAGCCTGGGCGCGCGACATCACGCGCGACGGCCATGCCATCTATCTGGCGTCGCGCGATCCGCGCGTGCCTTGGTATGCGAAGGCGCTGGCCATCGCGATCGCGGCCTATGCGCTGTCACCGATCGATTTGATCCCTGATTTCATTCCGGTGCTCGGCTATCTCGACGAGATCATCCTGCTTCCGCTTGGTATCCGCCTGGTGGTGGCGCTGATCCCCGCCGAAGTCATGGCCGAATACCGCATTAAGGCAAATGACGCCGCACGCCGCCCGGTCAGCAAGGCCGGCCTGGTCGTCATCGTCCTGCTGTGGGCGGCCGGCGCGGCCTTGCTGGGCTGGGCCGGCTATGCGTTGTGGCAGCGGCGCTTCAAAACCTGACCTTCACGCCGGCATAGAACGCCCGCGGCCGCGCCGGGCTGACCGAGCGCGCGTCGGCGAATTGCGCGCCGCCATTGGCGTAGTTCGGCACGGAGTCGGTCTCGAAAAACGTGCCGTAGGTCGAATAGCGGTGGTCGAGAATATTGTCGATCCGCCCGAACACCGTCACCGACTTGTCGATCTGGTACGACGCATGGGCGTTGAACACCGTGTAGGACTCCAGCTTCGGCGCCTGGTTGGAATCGTCGCCGACGAAATACTGGCTCGAGACGAACAGCGCATCGCCGCCGACCGTGACCGCGTCGGTCACCGCGTAGTCGAAGCCGGCCTTGACGCGGTGGCGCGGGATCGCCGGGATCTGGTTGCCGCGTAAAATCTGGATATTGCCGTCGTCATCGGCAAACGGGCTGTTGGAGCCGATCTGCAGCGCGTCGAGAAAGCGCGCATCCACGAAGGCGTAGCTGGCATAGAGCTGCAGCAGCGGCGAGCGCAGGCTGACTTCGGCCTCGAGGCCCTGCCGGCGCGTGGCGCCGACATTCTGGAAATAGCCGAAACCCTGCAGCACCGGGCTCGGGATCGCGAGAATGTCGTCGGTGTTGGTGGCGCGGAAGCCGCCGAGCTTCCAGGCCAGCGTGCCGATGTTGAGTTCGCTGGTCCCGCGCAGCCCGGCTTCGACGGTCTTCGATATCACCTGCTTGAGCGGCGGGTCGGACACCAGGAACGCAGCCACGATGCAGGGATGCGCGGGATCGGCGCAGCCGAGTTCGAGCGGCGTCGGCGCGCGGTTGGATTCGGAATAGCCGGCATAGGCCGTCAGCCCCGATGTGATCTTGTAGGTGCCGCCGATGATCGGATTGAAGCGGTTGAAGGTCTCGTTGCCGTTGAGCGCGGTGCCGATCTGGTCCTCGAGCCTGATATTCGCCGTATTGAAGCGGCCGCCGCCGGTGATCGAGAACGCGTTGGTGACGTCGAACGTGTCGAGCGCATAGACGCCCGCATACTGGTTGGTGGTGCGCAGCGACACCGGGCCGATCGAGACGGGATCGCCGGATGGCCCGAGGAAGACTCCGCTGCCGCTGACCACGTAGTTCGATCCGATGGTGCCGAGTTCGGCGGTGGCGCCGAAACGGCTGACGCTGGAGTCGTAGCTGGCGCCGACCACGAAGCGGTTGTCGTGGCCGAAAATCTGGTCGGTGTTGGTGGCCTGCAGCGTGCCCCCGCCGGTGGTCGAACGCGTCGTGGTGCGGTCGATCTCGCCGAGCACGGCGCCTGCGGGAAACGGGTTCGCCAGTTGCACGCCGTTGGTGCCGAAGGCCGGGGTGTCGTCATTGCCGAAGCACAGCAGCCCCGTATCGTCCTCGCAGGGCTCCGCGCCGGTGGGATTGCCGTCGACGGTCTTGCTCTGGAACGCGCGCATATGCGCGGAGCCCTCGAGAGTCCAGGTCGGTGTTGCCTCCACCTTACCGGTGAGGTTGAGATAACCGACGCGGTTGCGCGCGGTCTGCGGCGTCGTATAGGTCGCGCCGTAATCCTGCTGCAGCAATTCCACCGGCACCGTCGCGGCTGCGCCGAACCTGTTGTTGGCGACGCCCATGTTGAGATGAAATTCGCTGACATCGGTGCGGTAACCCACATCGCCGTAGAAGCGGCGCACGTCGGACGAAGAGAAGTTGCGGAAGCCGCCGTCATGCAGGCCTTCCAGCGCGCCGTAGACGGCGAACTGATCGACCTGCTTGCCCCATTGCAGCGAGCCCTGCACGCGGCCGAACGAACCGCCCATCACGTTGAGCTCGGCGCCGTGATAATTGAAGCCGTCCTTCATCTGGATGTTCACGGCGCCGCCGAGGGCGTTCATGCCGAAGGCCGGATTGTTGGTGACGACGCTGACCGAGCGGATCGCGGCGGTCGGGATCGGGTCCCAGTTCACGGTGTCGCCGAACGCCTCGTTGATGCGCACGCCGTTCTGATAGACCGCGAGCCCTTGCGGCGTGCCGGCCACCGGCGACGCCACGAAGCCGCGGAACTGGATATCCGGCTGGAAGGGATTGCCTGCGACCTCGTTGATCAGGATGCCGGGCACCTGCTGCTGCAGCGCGTCGGCGACATTCAGCGAGTTGGCCCGCTCGATCGCCCGCGCGTCCACGTAATTGATGCCGGCGGTGACCTTGTCGATATCGATGCCGGAGCCCGACGTCGTGGTCGGCGATGTCGGATAGATATAGACGGTGCGCGGCGGCGATGCGGCGTGGTCGGTGCGCTCCGATTGCCGGGACCGCGCCCGGCGGGAGGCGGCGGTGGGCGCCGACACCATCACCGGCGGCAGCACCTGCGCTTCGCCCGGCGCGCTTTGGGCATGGACGCCTTCGATACCCGGCAACAGGCACGCCGAGATCGACGCGACAACCATCACTCCCACGCGCATTTCGACCCCCACACCCTGTTCGGCTGCTCTGCGGCGCCGTTTGGTAGGGTGATACTAGTGGGGCGACGGGCGCACGCCATGTGCAAATGTCGCAAAGGGCTCGGGTCATTTTCCCGACAGCACCGGGAAAACTTCCCGATCGCCATCATGCTGCGCTGCGCTTGTATATGGCGGAGAGTCGGTCGACCCCAGCGGGATGACAGCGTGCACCGCGACGCCCGCGGCATCGGACATCACCGTCAATGTGCCGCCGAGCGCTGAGACGCGTTCGCGCATCCCGGTCAATCCCAGACCGAGCCGGTTGCCGGCGGCAAGGCCGCGGCCGTTGTCGCGCACACGGACGATGACGCCGTCCGGCGCCGCCGGACGCTGGGTGGCTTCGATGACGATGTCGACGGCGGACGCGTGGGCGTGCCGGAACACGTTGGTGAGCGCCTCCTGGACGATGCGATAGACCGTGAGGTCGATGATCTCGCCGGTGTCGCCCAGCGCATCCGGGATGGTCATGGCGATGCGCATCTCGGGATGAGCCTCCTGCCACATCCGCAGCAACGCGCCGAGCGCGTCCCGCAGGCCGAACTCCGCCAGCCCGACCGGCCGCAGCCGCTCGAGGATGCGCCGGTTGAATTGCTGCAGCGCGTCGACCTGCTGCAGGATGGCGGCGCCGTGGCGCAGCACCGCGGCGTCTGGTGCACCGTCCGACAGCCGCGTCAGCGCGCCGGCATGCGCGCGCAGCGCAAACAGCGTAGGTCCGAATTCGTCATGGAGTTCGTGGGCGATCTGCTTGCGCTCGCGGTCCTGCAGCGAAACCATGCGCTCGGCAAGGCGCCGCCGGTCCTCGAGGGCGGCTTCCAGCACCCCGGCGAGATGGTTCAACCGCGTGCAGATCGCTGCCAGTTCGGGCGCGCCACCGGGTTCGACGCGCGCGCCGTAATGGCCTGCTTCCATGTCGGTCATGGTGCGCGACAGCGCCTGCAGCGGCGCCAGCGCGTGGCCGATCACCATCGAGATCACGACAAACAGCGCAAGTGCGATCGCGACCCCGATTTCGAGCTGGGTGACGATGCCGTCCCAGATCTCGCGCATCTCGTCGTCCGGATGCGAGGTGATCACCAGCGACTGCGGCGTCCCGTTGATCGCAACGGGAATGCTGACGGATGTCCGGTTGGGATGCACCAGACGGCCGAACCAGGCGGGCGTTCCCGCCGCGCCATTGTCCTTGCCGGCCGCAACATTGGTCGCGGTCGCGCCGCTGCCCTGCTGCCGGACGATGCTGATATGGCGAAGCCGGCTGAGATCCGCGACGATCCGATCGAGCCGCGCATCGGCGTCGGCAGTCCTGTCCAGCCCGGCCACGGCGCTCTGGATCAGTTCGCGCGCCAGCCGCAACACGCTTTCGTCTTCGGCATTGACCCGCGGCCCCGCCTCGACCGCGAGCCGCGCGATATTGACGACGAGTCCGAGCACCAGCGCGCAGGCCAGCAGCGTGTTGATCCTGGCGCGCAGCGACCATCGATTCCACATGGCGTCATCCCGCCGCGCGTTGTCAGCACTCTCCGCTGCCTTGACACTGGACGCGCGCGACCCTTGAATGACCCTACACTATGCGTGGCTGACCGCGTCAAGCGACCCGGGCCACGCCTGATATCAATCTTGTTCAACGGCGCAGTGCAGCGCAACAAGCAATCAACGCCTCTCGGAGCGAGTCATGCGCGTTCTGATCGTGGATGATCACCCCATCGTCGCCTCCGGCTGCCGCGCCGTGTTTGCCGACGAGCCTGACATCACGTTGCTCGAAGCCGCCGATGCCGACAGCGGCGAGCGCGCCTTCATCGACGAGAAGCCCGACATCTGCGTCGTCGACATCAACCTGCCGACGGTTTCGGGGTTCGAGCTGGCGCGGCGGCTGCTGCTGCGCGACGCAGCGGCGCGCATCATCATGTTCAGCATGAATGATGACCCGGTGTTCGCGGCGCGCGCCATCGACGCCGGCGCCAAAGGCTATGTGTCGAAGAGCGGCGATCCCCACGATCTTGTCGAAGCCGTGCACGAGGTCGGGCGCGGTGGCGTCTATCTGCCGGCGTCGATGGCGAAAAGCATTGCCTTCTCGGCCAAGGCGCTGGCGCAAAGCCCGCTGGCCAAGCTCTCTCCGCGGGAGATGGAGATCCTGCGCCTGCTCGGCGCCGGCAACAGCCTTGCCGAGATCGCATGGATGGTCCACTCCTCCTACAAGACGGTCGCCAACACCTCCTCGATCATGCGCCAGAAGCTCGGGGTGCGGTCGTCCATCGAGCTCGCCCGTTTCGCCATCGAGAGCGGCATCGCCTGAACGCGCCCGCGCGACAAGTGCAAGGTCATGACAATGCAGACAGTGTCCCTCAACCGATCCCATGGCGGCATTCAGGGCGTCTACAAGCATGACAGCCGCGAGACCGGCACCGCCATGACCTTCTCGGTCTTCGTGCCTGACCATGCCGATGGCGCCCGGCTGCCCGTCGTCTGGTATCTCTCGGGGCTGACCTGCACCCACGCCAATGTCACCGAAAAAGGCGAGTATCGCGCGGCCTGCGCCGAGCTGGGGCTGATCTTCGTCGCCCCCGATACCAGCCCGCGCGGCGCGGACGTGCCCGGCGATCCCGATCAGGCCTATGACTTCGGGCTCGGCGCCGGATTTTATGTCGACGCGACGGCCGAGCCTTTTGCGCGCAACTATCGCATGTGGAGTTATGTCACCGAAGAGTTGCCGGCGCTGGTCGCCGCGCAGTTTCCCGTCGACACAGGCCGGCAATCCATCCTCGGCCATTCCATGGGCGGTCACGGCGCCCTCACCGCCGCGCTGCGCCTGCCCGACCGCTACCGCGCGGCCAGCGCCTTTGCCCCGATCGTGGCGCCGTCGCAGGTGCCATGGGGCGTCAAGGCGCTCACGGGCTATCTCGGCGCCGACCGCTCAATTTGGCGCAAGCACGACGCCGTCGCGCTGATCGAGGACGGCGCGCGGTTTCCGGAGTTTCTTGTCGACCAGGGCGAGGCCGACAATTTCCTGGCCGAGCAGTTGCGGCCCAAATGGCTGCAACAGGCCTGCGACAAGGCCGGCATCGCGCTGACGCTGCGGCTGCAGCCCGGCTACGATCACAGCTATTATTTCATCTCGAGCTTCATGGATGATCACCTGCGCTGGCACGCGAACCGACTGAAGGTGTAGTCCAACGCCGAGCGGTCGCCTTCCTTCACCTCTCCCCTCGGGGGAGAGGTCGCGCGCTCTTGCGCGCGGGTGAGGGGGCTCT
>JBEVEC010000075.1:0-5347 GCA_040512975.1 Tardiphaga sp.
GGCAGGTGCCGAGAATGGCGCCCATGATCTTGTTGAGTTCGAACGAATTCATTGTCGAAAAGCCCCACGCCGTTTTAGGTCATTGGACAGCCGCTCCCACGGCCCGGACAAGATCTGGAATCATGCCCTCGCAGCCTCGCAGCCGCTGATTTTGAGATAACGGTTTGCCCACAGTCTGGCAACCCGTATAAACGCCGCGACTTTCGACTAACCCCTCTCGTTTCCTGCGCCTTTTCGGCCGGATCCTCAGGGTAACCGCCACCGAAATTGCCTCCGAAATCGCTCATGACCAAAACCCGCACACTGGTGCTCATTCCGGCCCGGATGGCGGCCACCCGCCTGCCCGGCAAGCCGCTGCTGGACATCGCCGGGCTGCCGATGATCGTCCACGTCCTGCAGCGCGCCACGGCGGCCGGGATCGGCCGCGTCGCGATCGCCACCGATACGGCCGAGATCGCCGACGTGGTCACGCGCCATGGGTTCGAGGCCGTCATGACCTCGCCCGACCACCCGTCCGGCTCGGACCGGATTTTCGAGGCGCTGACCCGGCTCGATCCGGAAGGCAGGGTCGAGACCATCGTCAATGTGCAGGGTGACTTGCCGACCATTCCGCCGGATGACATTCGCGCCGCCGTGCAGCTGCTGGACGATCCGGTGGTGGACATCGCGACCCTGGCCGCCGAGATCCGCAAGGACGAGGAACACACCGCGCCCAGCGTGGTGAAGCTGATCGGCTCCCCGCTGTCGGGGCAGCGGCTGCGGGCGCTGTATTTCACCCGGGCCACCGCGCCCTACGGCGACGGGCCGCGCTATCACCATATCGGCCTCTATGCCTATCGGCGCGCCGCGCTGGAGCGCTTCGTCAAGCTGTCGCCCTCTGTGCTGGAGCAGCGTGAGAAGCTGGAGCAGCTCCGTGCCCTCGAAGCCGGCATGCGCATCGACGCCGCCATCGTCGACTCCGTCCCGCTCGGCGTCGACACGCCCGCGGACCTTGAAACCGCCCGCCGCGTACTGGCAAAAAGCCCGGCGGCTGGTACAAGGCCCGCATGACCAATCCCATGAAAATCGCCTTCCAGGGCGAGCCTGGCGCCAATTCCCATATTGCCATCGCGGAAGCCTTTCCTGACGCCGAGCCCCTGCCCTGCGCGACCTTCGAGGACGCGCTGGCGGCGATCTCGTCGGGCGAGGCCGATCTCGGCATGATCCCGATCGAGAACTCCATCGCCGGGCGCGTCGCCGATATCCACCATCTGCTGCCGCAGTCGGGCCTGTTCATCGTCGGCGAATGGTTTCTACCGATCCATCACCAGTTCATGGCGCCGCGCGGCGCCAAGCTGGCGGACATCAAGACGGTGGAGAGCCATGTCCATGCGCTCGGCCAGTGCCGGCGCATCATCCGAAAACTCGGCATCAAGGCGATCGTCGCGGCGGACACTGCAGGCTCCGCCCGCGCCGTCGCCGAGCGCGGCGACAAGAGCTGCGCCTCCTTCGCCTCGCGTCTTGCGGCTGATATCTACGGGCTGGATATTCTGGCCGAGGACGTCGAGGACGAGGATCACAACACGACGCGCTTCGTGATGCTGTCGAAGGACGCCAACTGGGCGGCACAGGGCGCCGGCCCGCTGGTCACCACTTTTGTTTTCCGCGTCCGCAACCTTCCGGCCGCGCTCTACAAGGCGCTCGGCGGCTTCGCCACCAACGGCGTCAACATGACCAAGCTGGAAAGCTACATGGTCGACGGCGAATTCTCCGCGACGCAGTTCTATGCCGACGTCGACGGCCATCCGGATGACCGCAGCCTGGCCAATGCGCTGGAAGAGCTGAAATTCTTTTCGCGGGAATTCAGGATCGTCGGCGTTTATCCCGCCCACCCCTTCAGGGAAACGTTTGGTGAGGCCAAGACCTCGCAGAATGAGTAGAGCGTCTTCGCGAAACCCGTCCTGCGTCTAGGACGATGCTCCCCTGACGTGATCTTCCAGGCTATGCGTCGCCGCTTTGGGCGCGCCGGGGAGGAAGAGCTGCACCGGCCGGATTTCATAGACCGCGGTCGGATTCACCTGTCGCAGATCGCGTGCAACGGCAATAGCCTCGTCCCGCGTGGCGCAGTCGACGACATAGAAGCCGAGCAACTGCTCCTTGGTTTCCGCAAACGGCCCGTCGATGACCACGCCGGCGCCCGGGCCGCGCAGGGTGAACGCACCCTTGGTGGCGCCCAGCCGCGCGGCGGGGCCCATCCGGCCATCGGTGGTCAGCTTCTCGTGGATCTCGTGCAGACCGGCCATCACGGCCGTGTCCTCATCGGCGGTCCAGGACGTGACGACACCTTCGACGTGATAGGCCAGCATGGCATAGAGCATGGATCGTTCCTTCGGTTCGCAACTGCGCCGTCCGAGGACGTTTGGCGATGCCCGGTCCCGACATCATCGAAAAATTTCGCGGCTAGGCCACCGCTCTCTTCGATGCAAACGCCTCGGCCAGCAGGCTGTATGATGTCTTGCGCGCATCGTGATCCGCCACCGGCGTGATCACCATCAGTTCGTCCGCCTGACTCACCGAGATCAGCGGCTGCAGCTTTTGCATCACCGTTGCCGGGCTGCCGGTGAACAGGCGCGTGCGGTGGCGGGCGATGCGCATCCGCTCGCTGTCGCTATAGGGATAGGCCAGCGCCTCCTCGACGCTCGGCAGCGGTACGTATTCGCCGCGGTCGCGGCGCAGACGGTTGAGGTCGTAGGGTGCCGCCAGCCGCTCGGCCTCGGCATCGGTGTCGGCGACGATCACGGCGACCGCCAGGATCGCATGGGGCGTGGCGCGCCAGGCCGACGATTTGAAGCGGGCGCGGTAATGCACCATCGCATCGGCGGCGTCGAACGCCGCGAAGTGATGCGCAAACGCAAAACCCATGCCGACCTGGGCTGCGAGATCCGAACTGTAGTCGCTGGAGCCCAGCAAGAAGATCGGCGGCAGCGGCACGTCGTTGGGCATCGCCACCACGTTGTTGTAGGGATGGCCCGACGGAAAATCGCGGTTCTCCCACATGGTCAGTTCGGACAACCGCTCCAGGAAATCGTCGCCGCCGCGGGTGTCGAGCCGGCTGCGCAGCGCGTGCGCAGTGGCGCCATCGGTGCCGGGGGCGCGGCCGAGACCCAGGTCGATGCGGCCGGGAAACAGCGCCTCCAGCATCTTGAAGCGCTCGGCGACCATCAGCGGCGCGTGGTTCGGCAGCATGATGCCGCCGGAGCCCACGCGAATGTTACGGGTCACCGCGGCGATCTGCCCGATCATGATGTCCGGCGCCGGGCTCGCGACCGACGCCAGGTTATGATGCTCGGCCAGCCAGTAGCGGACATAGCCAAGGCCATCCACATGCTTGGCCAGATCGATGGAGTTGCGCAGCGCCGCGGCGGGCGGCGTCTGGGTGGTGACGACCGACAGGTCGAGAACGGAGATCGGGATCATCCCGCCAACCTAGTGCGTCCGGTGACGACGGCAACGGGCTTTGCACAAAGGCGGCCATTGCGGCGGGCGGGGAGCGCTCTAAGTGGGACAATCAAGACAGATCGGATTGATGCACCAACCTCGCCCACCCAACTCCAATCTCCGATTTGAATGTCGAATAGTGCTATTCCCTATGCAAAATCAGCATGATATGTGGTATTTTACAAGCTTACTTTTGTTAGCCCACCCGACCCATAACTCCTGCCGATAACACGAAGTTTTAGGTCTATGTGGGCCATTTCCCACCCAAAAATGAGGTGGGATGGGCTATTTAATGCCGGGCGCCTGTCTTATTTTGTGCGCTGCAGCCAAACATCAACCCAGCCGCTGTGCGCGGTGGAGTGCGACGCGATGACCGAGACCGGCCCGGCCACCTCTTCAAAACTTCCCAACATCTCCTTCGAGTTCTTCCCGCCGAAGACCGACGAGATGGACCGCACGCTGTGGGACACCATCCAGCGGCTGGCGCCGCTCGCCCCGTCCTTCGTCTCGGTGACCTACGGCGCCGGTGGCTCCACCCGCGAACGCACCCACGCCACCATCGCCCGCATCCTGAAGGAAACCGCGCTGACGCCTGCCGCGCACCTGACCTGCGTCGGCGCGCCGAAGAGCGAGATCGACGATGTCGTGGCGCGCTACCATGACGTCGGGGTCCGCCACATCGTGGCCCTGCGCGGCGACCCGACCACCGGCATCGGCACCGCCTACGAGCCGCACCCGGACGGCTACAAGACCTCGGCCGATCTCGTCGCCTCGATCCGCAATCGCTATCCCGATATCGATGTCACGGTGTCCGCCTATCCCGAGAAGCATCCGGAGAGCACCGATTTCGACGCCGACATCGACACCCTGAAGGCCAAGGTGGATGCCGGTGCCACGCGGGCGATCACCCAGGTGTTCTTCGACAACGATTTGTACTTCCGCTATCTGGATAAGGTACGCGCCCGCGGCATCGACATTCCGGTGCTGCCCGGCATCATGCCGATGCACAACTTCAAGCAGGCGCGCAATTTCGTCACCCGGGCCGGGACCACGGTGCCCGACTGGCTGGCCGAGAAATTCGACGGCCTCGACAACGACGCCGAAACGCGAAAGCTGGTCGCCGCCACCGTGGCCGCGGGCCAGGTGCAGAAGCTCGCCAAGGCCGGCGTCGCCGACTTCCATTTCTACACCATGAACCGCGCCGATCTCGTTTTCGCCATCAGCCATCTCCTCGGCTTCCGGCCGAACGGCGCGCAGAAAGCTGCCTGACCCTATGACCCTTCCCGTGTCGCCGAAGCGTACCGAACTGCTCACCGCCGCCTCCGAGCGCATCCTCGTGCTCGACGGCGCCATGGGCACCATGATCCAGGGCCTGCAGTTCGACGAGGCCGCCTTTCGCGGCGAACGCTACAAGGACTTTCACCGCGACCTGCGCGGCAACAACGACCTGCTGATCCTGACGCAGCCGGATGCCATCGAGGACATCCACGCACAATATCTGCGCGCCGGCGCCGACATCGTCGCGACCAACACCTTCTCCTCGACCTCGATCGCCCAGGCCGATTACGACCTCGCCGACATCGCCTATGAGATGAGCCGCGAAGGCGCCCGCCTGGCCAAGAACGCCGCCATCACTGTCGCCGCGGAGGACGGCCGCCCGCGCTTCGTCGCCGGCGCCATCGGCCCGACCAACCGCACCGCCTCGATCTCGCCGGATGTCGCCAATCCCGGCTATCGCGCGGTCACCTTCGACGACCTGCGCATCGCCTATAGCGAGCAGATCAACGGGTTGCTCGATGGCGGCGCCGACCTGCTGCTGGTCGAAACCATCTTCGATACGTTGAACGCCAAGGCGGCGCTGTATGCGATC
>JBEVEC010000199.1:0-6248 GCA_040512975.1 Tardiphaga sp.
GATTCCGGGCCGACCGGCCAGATCCTCCTGATCGGCTTCAAGATCGTGGCCGTGATCGCCCTGACCGTCTGGATGGTCCGCGCCGAGACGCGGCTTGCGACAATTGCGCTCGGGCTGATCATCGGCGGTGCCATCGGCAATGCCATCGACCGCTTCGCCTATGGCGCCGTGGTCGATTTTGCGCTGCTGCACGCCGAAATCGGCGGCAAGACCTACAACTGGTACGTGTTTAATATTGCCGACGTCGCCATCGTTGCCGGTGTGGCGGCCTTGCTGTATGACTCCTTCTTCGGCGCACCCGCCGTAAAAGCGCCCTGATCCCAGCCGATATGCGAGGCCATGGGCGACGCGGGTGGAACTGCGCCAGTTTGGGCGTTTTGGCACAGATTTGCCGCCAGAGATTTGAACAGGATGAACACGATGCGCGAGACCGGGACCGGTTGGGCTCTGCACCTTTCATCGGGCGCTCTGAAGCGCTCCCTGCGGCTGACCGTTGTTGCGTGCGGCGTCGCGTGCGGGATTGGCCTGGCGATGTCCGCCTCGGTTGCACATGCCGAAGACGACGAAAATCTCACCTTTGAAGAGAAGGCGATCAAATCGCTGATGACCGGCCTCGGCGGTACCAATATGGAAAATTCCGGGATCGACTATCGCGAGCGCTCGCCGCTGGTGGTTCCGCCACGGCTCGACCTGCCGCCGCCGGCTGCTGCGACCTCGCCCAACAATGTCGCCAACTGGCCGAAGGATCCCGACGTCAGGCGCCAGCGTGAAGCTGCAGCCGCTGCGCAGCGCGGGCGACCGGAAGAGGTTCTCGAAGCTTCGCGCCCGCTGACCCCATCTGAAATGGCGCCGAAGCGCGGCAGGGTCAGTTCATCCAATGTGGATAACTCCCATCCGGGCGATCCGAACAAGAATATCGTGCTGAGCCCGAGCCAGCTCGGCGTGACCAGCGGCATGTTCAAGAACATGTTCGGCGGCAACAAGAGCGAGACGGCGAAGTTCGAGGGTGAACCGACCCGCGAGGCGCTGACGCAGCCGCCCGTTGGCTACCAGACACCGGCGTCCGGCTATGCCTACGGCACCGGCCCCAAGGACGTGATGCGTAACGAATACCATCTGAACCCGATGACGGGTAAGTATTGATCGCGGCGCCGCCGTTGCTGCGATCTCGGCCATTACGGCTTGCGGCGCGCCATGCGCGCCGCCATTTTTGCGAAACTATCCCGATGCCATCCACCGGCCTGCCTGCGCAACCGGCGCGATCGCTCGCCTGCGCCGAGGAGCAACAAGCCCCGTCATGACCATCTCACTCGCCCGCGCAGTGCGCTCCGCCGCCGTGTCCACGCTGTTGCTTGCCGGTCTGCCCTTCGCCGCGCAAGCGCAGACGGAGAGCGCGAAGCCGCCGACCACCTTCAAGCTCGACAACGGCATGCAGGTGGTCGTCATCGAGGATCACCGCACGCCGGTGGTCACGCAGATGATCTGGTACAAGGTCGGCTCGGCCGACGAGACGCCTGGCAAATCCGGACTCGCGCATTTCCTCGAGCATCTGATGTTCAAGGGCACGGCCAAGCACCCGGTCGGCGAATTCTCCCAGACCGTGCAGCGGATCGGCGGCGAGGAGAACGCTTTCACGTCCACCGACTACACCGGCTACTACCAGCGCGTCACCAAGGACAGGCTGGGGCAGATGATGGAGTTCGAGGCCGATCGCATGACCGGCCTGGTGCTCAAGGACGAGAATGTGCTGCCGGAGCGCGACGTCGTGCTCGAAGAATACAACATGCGAGTCGCCAACAGCCCGGAAGCGCGGCTGAATGAGCAGATCATGGCTGCGCTTTACCTCAACCACCCCTATGGCCGCCCGATCATTGGCTGGCACCAGGAAATCGAAAAGCTCGACCGTGAAGACGCGCTTGCCTTCTACAAGCGCTTCTACGCACCGAACAACGCCACACTGATTATCGCCGGCGACGTCGATCCGCAGGAACTCCGCCCGATGGTGGAGCGCATCTATGGCCCGATCCCATCGCAGCCGGCGATCCCCGAACGTCGCATCCGCCCGCAGGAGCCAACGCCGGCAGCGGCGCGTACGGTGACCCTTGCCGACCCGCGCGTCGAGCAGAGCAATCTGCGGCGCACCTATTTCGTGCCCTCGGCCACCACTGCGGCGGCCGGCGAAAGCCAGGCGCTTGATGTCCTGGCGCAGCTGATCGGCGGCGGCCCGAACTCGTATCTCTACCGCGCCCTCGTCATCGACAAGCCGCTCGCGGTCAACGCCGGTGCCGCCTATCAGGGCACGGCGCTCGATAGCGCGCAGTTCATGATTTCGGCTTCGCCGAAACCCGGCACCGAATTCGCCGATATCGAAAAGACCATCGACGCGGTGATTGCCGACCTCGCCACCAACCCGGTGCCGGCCGCCGACCTCGAACGCGTCAAGACCCAGCTCGTTGCCGAAGCGATCTATGCGCAGGACAACCAGGCCGCGCTGGCCCGCTGGTACGGCGCTGCGCTGACCACCGGCCTCAGCGTGCAGGATATTCGCAGCTGGCCTGACCGCATCAAGGCCGTGACCGCCGAACAAGTGCGCGCCGCCGCGCAAACCTGGCTCGACAAGAAGCGATCTGTGACCGGCTATCTCATCAAGGAAATACCGGCGAAGCGCGAGGAGAAGCGGTCGTGAGCATGATCTTCCAACCCCGTCATCTTGCCCGCCTCCTTTCGCGTCGCCTCAACATCGCCGTCGTCACCGCCGTGTCGCTTGCAGCACTTGCGGCGACGCCGTCTTTCGCCGCGACAAAAGTCCAGCGCATCGTCACGCCGGGGGGCATCGAAGCCCAGTTCGTGCAGGATGCCACCGTGCCCGTGATCGCCATGGAATATGCCTTCGGTGGCGGCGCGGCGCAGGATCCGAAGGATAAATCCGGCACCGCGAACATGGTCGCCAGCCTGATGGATGAAGGCGCCGGTGATCTGGACTCCGCAGCGTTTCGCGACCGCATGGAGCGCCGCGCGATCGAGCTCAACTTCACTGCCCAGCGCGATTATCTGCGCGGTTCGCTGCGGATGCTGAAAGAACACCGCGACGAGGCGTTCGAACTCGCCCGACTCGCGCTGACTTCGCCACGCTTCGATGCACGGGATGTCGAGCGCATCCGCGCGCAGATCCTGTCCGGGCTGCGCCGCGAGACCTCGAACCCGAACTCGCTGGCGACGCGCAAATTCCTCGAAGTCGCGTTCGGCGATCACCCTTACAGCCGGCCATCCAATGGCAGCCTGATCGACGTGCCGAAGATCACAGTCGATGACATCAAGGCCTACAAGCAGCGCGTCGTCGCCAAGGACACGCTGAAGATCGCCGTGGTCGGTGACATCGATCCAGCCTCGCTGGCCCAGCTGCTCGACAAGACGTTTGGCGCCCTACCCGCCAAGGCTGATCTCGTGCCGGTGCCCGAAGTCACCGTGAGCAAGCCGCCGCAAAAGAGTTTCGTTGTGCTGGACGTCCCGCAGACGGTCATCACGTTCGGCACTCCCGGCCTCAAGCGCGACGATCCGAACTTCATGGCGGCCTATATCGTCAATCACATTCTCGGCGGCGGCACGCTGTCGTCGCGGCTGTATCACGAAGTCCGAGAAAAGCGCGGCCTGGCCTATTCGGTGTCGAGCTCGCTGATCTGGATGCAGCGCTCCGGCCTCTGGATCGGCAATACGGCGACCCGCGCCGACCGCGCCACCGACACCATCGACACGGTGACCGCTGAAGTGAAACGACTCGCAGAAGAAGGACCGACCCAGAAGGAACTGGACGAAGCGAAGTCCTATCTCAATGGCTCGCAGATGCTGGCCCTCGACAGCTCTTCCAAGCTGGCCGGTGCGATGCTGCAGTATCAGCTCGACAATCTGCCGATCGATTACATCGAGAAGCGTAGTGCGATCGTGGCGGCAGTGACGCTGGATCAGGCCAAGGCAGCGGCGAAGCGGCTATGGGCCGATGGGCTGCTCAGTGTCGTCGTCGGCCGCGCAGCGCAGGCGACCGCCCAGCCCGTGGCGCCGGCACCAAAGGCGAACTGATGCAGATCGCCGTGATCGGCGCCGGCGCGGTCGGCTGCTATTACGGCGCGATGCTGCTGCGTGCGGGCCATGACGTCACGCTGGTCGGGCGTGCCGCGCATGTGGAGGCCATCAATGCCCATGGGCTCCATTTCGAAAGCGCGCTCTTCGATGGCTTTATTCCGGCCAAGGCCGTCACCGACATCGGCGCGCTGACGCCGCCCGATCTCGTTCTGTTTGCGGTCAAATCCGGCGATACCGACGAGACGGCAAAGACGCTCAAGCGGGTGCTCAAGCCTGATACGGTCGTGCTCAGCTTGCAGAACGGCGTAGATAATCCGGAGCGGCTGCGCGCAATTATCAGCCAGCCGGTGATCGCCGCTGCGGTCTATGTCGCCAGCGAGATGCCGGGCCCCGGCCATGTCAAACACAATGGCCGCGGCGAACTCGTCATTGGCGCCGCACCGCAGAGCGCGGCGCTGGCGAAACTGTTGTCTGATGCCGGTGTACCGACCACCGTAGCCGACGACATCGATGCGGTGCAGTGGTCCAAGCTGATCAACAACTGCGCCTACAATGCATTGTCGGCGGTGGCCGGGATCGCTTATGGCGAGATGTTCAAGGTCGAGGGCGTCACGGCCATTGTCACCGATGCCGTCACGGAATGCGTCGCCGTGGCCCGGGCCTGCGGCGTGTCGCTGCCGCATGATCTGCTCGACAAGACGCTCGGCCTTGCGGCCACCATGCCGCATCAGCAGTCGTCGACCTCGCAGGACCTCGGCCGCGGCAAGCCGTCGGAGATCGACCACCTCAACGGTTTCATCGTCCGCAAGGGCATCGAACACGGCATCCCGACGCCGACCAACCATGCGCTTCAGGTCATGGTAAAGCTGGTGGAGCGCAGCGGCGCACGCCGCGGCCGCTAGCTGCCGTCATCCCGGCAAACGCCGGGACGATGGCACATCGATGTGCTACGAACCCGTCATGCTCCGGATCACCCGCTCCATCGCCATCGAGGAAGACGATATCGAGATCGTCTATGTGCGCGCGTCCGGTCCCGGCGGCCAGAACGTCAACAAGGTCTCGACCGCCGCACAGCTGCGCTTCGACAGCAAGACGCTGACGATCCCCGAAGACATGGAAATCCGCCTGCGCACCCTCGCCGGCCAGCGCATGACCAAGGACGGCGTCATCGTCATCCATGCGCAGCGCTTCCGCACCCAGGAGCGCAACAAGGCCGATGCCATCGATCGGCTGGCGGAGCTTCTGAAGGAAGCCGCCTATCGCGAGCCGCCGCGACGGCCAACCAAGCCGACACTCGGCTCCAAAAAGCGCCGTCTCGAAGGCAAGAAGCGCCGCAGCGACGTCAAGGCCGGCCGCAGCGGGCGTTTTTCCGATTAGCGGCCACGAGCAACGCCGTGGGGTCCATCATGAACGTGGCCGGGGACATGTCCGATCTGATCGGGACATGCCGGCTGTTGCGGCTTAGACTGGCGCCTCGCATTCCCGAGCTATCCCCGACCCATTTACGCGCCGAGATCCATGCCCGTTCGCCAATTGCCAGAGACCATCGTCAACCGCATCGCCGCCGGCGAAGTGGTCGAGCGGCCGGCGAGCGTGGTCAAGGAACTGGTGGAAAACGCCATCGATGCAGGCGCGTCGCGGATCGAGGTCTTCACCGATGGCGGCGGCCGGCGGAAGATCGCCATCACCGATGACGGCCACGGCATGACCCATGCCGATCTCGGATTGGCGGTAGAGCGCCACGCCACATCCAAACTCGACGACGAGGATTTGCTGGCGATCCGTACGCTCGGTTTTCGCGGCGAAGCCCTGCCCTCGATCGGCTCGGTGGCGCGGCTCGGCATCACCACCCGCCATTCAAGCGAACCGCACGCCTGGTCGTTACAGGTCGAAGGCGGCGAGAAATCAGCGATCATACCGGCGGCGCTCGGCCATGGCACCCGGGTCGAGGTCAGCGATTTGTTTTACGCGACGCCGGCGCGGCTGAAATTTCTCAAGACCGACCGCACCGAGGCCGAGGCGATCCGCGAGGTGGTGCGGCGGCTGGCGATGGCGCGGCCCGAGATCGCCTTTACACTCGCGGGCGAAGAACGCGCGCCGGTGACCTGGGCCGCCGCGCTGCCCGGCGCACCGGGGCAACTGACGCGGCTCGGCGATATCCTCGGCGCCGA
>JBEVEC010000038.1:0-17369 GCA_040512975.1 Tardiphaga sp.
CCGGTCGCGCGAGGCATTTCTTTCATGGGCCCTTGTCACTGCCCGTATTTGCGACATGCCTTAATGACGTGCATGTCGCCGACGACCGGACGACGCTGACCAAGACGACCAAGACCAAGAAGAAAGTACGACAATGTCCATTCGCTCCAACCGTCTGCTGCTCGGCTTCGCATTTGCGGGCCTGCTGCTGGAGAGCGTGATTTCTCCGGCTGCCTTGGCGACCGGCAAGGTGTCGCTGTTCAAGGTGGTGACTGCCAGGGACGAGATCATCATCGGCCTCACTGACGATGAGCTGGCCACTTTCGAGGCCAAGAATGCCGGCGGCGTCGCCAGCCATCTGGTCAAGAATGGAACTCTGACGGCCTGGCAATACGGCGTTCGGAAAGCAGAAGCCGGCGTGCTCGAACAGGCGCCGCTGCGTCAGGTGGGCCTGATGTCGACCGACGCCCTGCGCGTCGAGCCGTATACGACCCCGCTGAAGATCGTGCCGTTGCCGGATATGAGCGGACAATAGGCAAAAACTGTCGGCGTGCCGGTGTCCTTCAATGTCGGACGCACAGCTAAGTTACTGATATCGCGTAAGATTACAGCGTTACCGCCGATTGTCGCGATTCATCATGCTGCATTCGATGTGTCGCATTCGGCAGAAACGTGCTTATATTGGGCTCTGTCCTGAAATGATGCTCCGCGCGCCGCCGGGCGGCTTGCGCACCATGCGTCGTTTCGATTGCGTACTCAGATGAGGTCCCTGGCCATGGCAGCTTTCAGCTACAATACCGCCGCAGAATTGTTCCCCGCCGCGATCCGCAAGAAAAAACGCGCGGGCTTTGCCTATCGCCGTTTCGACACGGCCGCGGCGGCTGTGCAATTCGCCATCGAGCAGTTGCCGGCGGACTCGCTGAACGGCGCCTATCTTCAAGTGGACGAAGCGCGCTTCGACCAGAGCGGCATCCGCTCGCTCTATGATAGCGCCGATTTCCCACTTGAGCGCCGTGCGCGCGAGGAAGAAGAGCCCGTCAACAACGACGCTGACGCCGCCTGATCCGTTCATTACGATGATGGATGGCGTTCGATCCAACCGCATCCCGACACGACGCCCTGATCTTGATGCGATCGCCGCGGTTCGCTAGAGCCGCGGCTGACTATCCAGCCATTTACGAAGCATTTTGACGTTTCGGATATTGGCGCGAAACATCACGTCGAACGCATCGCCGACAAACGGCACGATGCCGACAGCACCATCGAGCGCGACATTGCCCAGCATGCGTGTGGTGATATGCCACGGAGCGCCCAGCGCGCGCGCTTCGCGCACCAGCCACAGCGAGATCGCCGTGGTGATTACGTCGCCCACCACCGGGATCAATCCGATCAGCCCGTCGATGCCGTAGCGGATATTGGTGCCCGGGACGACGAATGCCACGTCGAGCAATTTCGCCAGTCCCTCAAGGCGCGCCACGCGCTGTTCGCGAGTCAGATTGGCAAACGGATTGGCGCTCGCCTGCGAAAAGTCGAAACGAAAGCCGCCCGTTGCGGTTTGCGCAACGTCCGGGCCGACCTCGCGCCCGTCCTGGTCGATGATCGGACCTGCAGGACGAGTCGTCGAGCGCATGCGCGTCGTGCGGTAGGTATTTGTCTGATCGTCACTGGCCATGCGAATGAGATGGGATCTAATCGCTTCAGCGCAAGCGTTTGATGCATTGCACGACGTCATTTGTCAGGTCCCCGACATCCCGACCGTGACAAATTGGTACTTCGTAATCTTTTGACAAAACTGGCTTTATCGCGGCATTACTATTTTTTCGCTATGCCGTTGAATCGTTTTCCGCCCAATGTATTCTTTAAGACCGCTGGGATCGGGCTGAGGTGCCTAATGCGAAGACCTTTAGGTGATGTTTGTTTGGATATTGCGAGCTTCGCCAAATCGCGGAAGCACGATTTTCTTTCCTACATTTTGCGACTTGCGGCGGCCGAGGCTTACAAGAGCACGCCTGACGAGACATTTGAACTACCCATGAAACGCGGGCTGGGTTCGCGGGAATTGATCGCCGGCTTTTGGGATTGGGACATTCCCAAGGGGCTTTTATACTTTGACGCCGTGAGCGCCGATTTCTTCAATCTCGATCCGGCCCAGGCGTCGCGCGGTATGCTGGAGTCCGAAGCCCTGCTCCAGGCCATTCATCCCGATGACTTCGACCGCGTTCGCGGCAAGGTGCTGGAGGCGATGCGCACCGGCGGCGCCTATGAGTGCGAGTACCGGTTGGTCAAAAACGACCGGATCATCTGGGTGTTTGCGCGCGGCTCCTGCACCTTCGACGATGCCGGGCAGCCAGTGCGATTCCCGTGTGCGATCGTTGATATCACCCACGACAAGTCGATGCACTAGGCGCCGGGCGCCGCACGGTGCGCATGGGCTGGCGCCCGCGCGCGCTCGATCAGGGCGTCCATATCGATAGTCGGAACGACCGACGGCGACTCCACGTCACAGACTGCATAGCGGTTCTTGCCGTCGTTCTTGGCGGCGTACAAGGCGTGGTCCGCGGCGGCGATCAGACGCTCGGGGTATTCGCCGACCCTGGGTTGCCACTGTGCCACGCCGATGGACGCCGCGACAGGGATTTCGCCCGGCGCGCAGCCCAAAGCGTCAAGCCGGCAGGCTTCTAGGATGCGGCTCGCGATGCCCGTGGCCTCAATCTGGGTCGTCGCCGGAAGGATGATGCAAAACTCATCGCCGCCGGACCGCGCCAGCAGATCACCTGGGCGAAGCTTGCTCTGCGTCAACAAGGTGAAGTGGCGCAAGCACTCATCGCCCGCGGCATGGCCGTGGCCGTCGTTGATCTCCTTGAATCCGTCGAGGTCGATCGCCAGCAGAGCGAACGGCTTCTGCGTGCGGCGCGCCAGGGCGCATTCCTCTGACAGGCGCTGCACCAGATGGCGTCGATTGGCGACGCCGGTGAGATCGTCGACCAGCGCAAGTTCGGCGACTTCGCCGCGCAGCCGGTCGATCGCCATCAGTACGAAACCGAAGTTCCACGACATCGCCAAAAACACCAGCACGAGCACCATCGCCGCCTGGATGTCGTTGAAATTCGCAAAGGTCATGGCGCCGCCGATCTGCAGCATGGCAGCGGTGGAGCGTATGACGTGCACCACGATCAGCGCGATCGCCAGCCAGCCGGCCAGCCGCGCCCCGGCATTGCCGCCCCCATCGCGTCGCGACAGCAGTTGTGGCGCGGTCATTCCGACGATGATCGACTGCGCCGCAGAATAGAACACGACCCGCATGGCCATGTCGTCGTGCCACAGCCGGAAAACCGCAAGACCGACGGCCGCAATGGCGACGATGCCGACCTGCAGCGGCCACTGCGTCGGACGACCATAGAAACGGTTCATGCCCATGGACGCGAGGCTCGAAGCCATCAGCAACAGGCCGCCGCCGAGAACAATGGGAATCAAGGGATCGACTGCGCTGTCGCGCAGCACCGATACAGCGGTGCCGGCCGCCGCCGTGAAGGCGCCCGCGGTCCACCAGCGGGCGGCGTCCAGATTGGGATAGCTGGTCATGACGTAGGCCCAGACCACGCCCAGAGCCAGAAAGTTCACGGTAAACACCGTGAACAAGGTGACGACGTTCAGCACCGGCGCGCTCCGCCTTGCTGCGTGCGGCATTGCACGTTGTCGTTGGATCCCGTCATCCAGTCCGCCCAAGGTTCCCCAATGGGCGCAAAATGCGTCGCCGACACTTAACGGAGTCTGACGGTAGACAGTTAATCCACCGCTTGGTTGGCAAAGGTTGAAGGCAACCGGCTCAATCCGAGCTTACCGTCATTCAGCGGCTTTGGGGCCGATCGCAAGACGCAGGTTTTCTCGGTTCTCCCTGCGGTGAAGTCGGGCGCTATCGCCCTGCCGCAAGCCGATCGGCAAAATAAGCGATGGTCTTGCGGTAGATCGTGGCCCGGTTCCATTCTCGCATGGCTTCGAAATTGGCGGTGCCTTCGCTGTAAGGCGCACCGTTCTTGAAGCCGGCGGTGTGCAGCAGGTTGGCGGTGGAGGCCAGCACGTCGGGGATTGAGTGCCTGAGATCGACATGGCCGTTGCCGTCGAAATCGACCCCGTATTTGATGTAGGACGACGGCAGGAACTGGGTCTGGCCGAGCTCGCCGGCATAGGCGCCGATCAGGTCGCTCTTGGGCAGGTCGCCGCGCTGCAGGATCTTCAGCGCCGCCAGCAATTCGCCCTGGAACAACTCGGTGCGGCGGCAGTCATGGGCCATGGTTGTCAGCGTGCGGATGACGGGCAGCTTGCCGATGTCGCCGCGGCCGAAATCCGACTCCAGCCCCCAGATCGCCACAACGATCTGCGGCGGGACGCCGAAGCGCTGCTCGATGCGCGACAGCAGCCCGGCATGGCGCTGCAACATCTGCAGGCCGATGGAGACGCGGCCCTGCCCGACCCGGGTGGCGACATATTGCTCAAAACTCTTGTTGAAGGTGCCGCGCTGGCGGCGATCGAACGAAAGCACCGCAGGGTCCTGGGAGACGCCGGCAAAGGCCTGCGAAATCACCCCCTGTGACACCCCTGCGGCGGCGGCCTCCTCCGACATCTGCGCCACGAAGCCGCCGAAGTCGCCCCCGCAGCGGGCGGCGTAAGACGGCGTTGCCACAAAGGACAGAGCGGCAAACGAAACAACGGCGGCAACGGCGGTGCGGAGCGTCATGAAAAACCTGCGGAGTTGGCGATGGGCAATGATGGCATGGCAGCGGGGGTCAAACAACGCCAAGCGGACGGCAAGTGAACGGCAAGGCCGTAGCGGGCCCAACCGACGCGGTCATTGACATTGGAACAAAATAAGAACAAAATTCACTCCGCTTGTATTTTCCGGGAGTTTGCCATGGCCGACATCACCTATTACGTCGCATTGCCTTTCACCCACGACGACTCCGGCTCCCTTGCCGCCGGGGCCGCCGAAGAATGCCAGAGCGCCTCCGGCGCAATCCGCCGGGCGGAGGTGCTGTCCCGGGCGCCGGGATCGATCGGGGCGCTGGCCTTCAGCCGAACCGGCGATCCGATGATCGGGGAGTTCAACGACGCCCAGGTGATCCGCGCGTTCGGCGATGTGCCGACCGATCTCAGCGCGCTGTGACAGCAAAAAGCCCGGCGCAAGGCCGGGCTTCCTGTGAGATGGCGTTGCTTTGAGCGGGCCTACCAGCCCCAGCCGCCGAGCTTGTAGTTCAGGCCGGCGCGCACGATGTGGCCGTCGTTGCTGAAGCTGGAATTGTAGCCCGTGCCGCCGCCGCCGCTGCCCGGGATGACATTAACCCCCACGGTGGTGTCGCCGAGGTCGTAATACAGATATTCCGCCTTGACGGTCCAGTTGCCGGTCCAGGCATGCTCTACGCCGCCGCCGACGGTGTAGCCGGTCTTGGTGTCGCGGTTGCTGCCGACAAACTGCAGCTGACCAGCCGGGCCGCCGAAGGCCGCGGCATTTTCAACCTGGCCATAGGCGAAACCGCCGGTGGCATAGACCATGGTCCGGTCCCAGGCGTAGCCGACGCGGCCGCGCACGGTGCCGAAGTAATCCATGCTGGTGCCGAACGCGTTGTTCAGCGCACCGATGCCGGACAGCGGCGTGGTCACGACGTTGCGCGACGAGTTGATGTCGACATAGGAAATGTCAGCCTCGAGACCCCAGACCCACGGCGAGCTGGCCTGCCAGTTGTAGCCGATCTGGCCGCCGCCGATGAAGCCGTCGCGGTCGAGACCGACCGACGCCGGACGCGCGCCCCCGAGCACGTTGAGGACGTTGATCGGCGCCTGGCCGGTGGTGTCGACCCCGGTGCGGTCGCCGAAGGTGTAGCCGGCGTGGATGCCGGCGTAAAAGCCGGACCAGTTATACAGCGGCGACACCATCGGTGCGGCCTTGGCGTATGTGCGCGGCGCCATGTCGGCGGCGGCAGCCGGGGCCGCGAGTGCGAGCAGTGCGGCGGTCCCAAGCAGGAATGTCTTCATCAGGCCTTCTCCCCAAATCATGTGGTGTTACAAATCGAACCGGCATGATTGGTAGTTCGCCGCATCCCGAAATACTGTGCCTGCAATGGCACAACCGCCCGCCTCGATGGCCGCGTGGCATTTGGGTTGCGAAAATTCACGTCGAGCTACAACAGCGGAAATCAACGAAACGCCTTCGCCCGCAGTGCTTTCGCGCATTGTTGCCATCCGCCGCGGATCTGACCGTGCGGTAGCCTGATAGCATGTGGCATGGTAGCGCATGAGCGCACGCATCGAGCTCGAATTGATGAACCTATCACGCGCATTTATACGACGTGGGCTGCGTGGAGTTTCACTGCGGTGATGTAAAACATCACGTCATGCATGCGCGGTTTGTCGCACGTTGTCTCGACGCCGAGTCACATCGGCACGCTTCATGGTGACAACGCGACGATCTTGCCACGCGTGCTCTCGCTGCTCCTGCACGCACGCATCGCTTTGGCCGTCCTAACCTTCCGGCACGGCCGTGAGCGAACGGCCTGCGCTCGGGTTTTCCTTTTACAGGGGATTTGTTACAAGGCTCGCAGTTTCACCAAGCCGGGATCCACAGCCACACTCCTTGCCGGGCAAGGGGTTGCTCCTGTATTTCAGCTATCTTTCTGGATTCGCGAAAGAAATATCGGAAATGCCTGCTGCCGTCGCCATCATCATGGGAAGCCAGTCCGACTGGGACACCATGCGCCACGCCGCCGACACCCTGACCGCGCTCGGGGTGGCCCACGAGGCGCGGATCGTTTCGGCGCATCGTACGCCCGACCGGCTGGTGGCATTCGCCAAGGGCGCCAAGGCCGCCGGGTTCCAGATCGTCCTCGCCGGCGCCGGCGGGGCGGCACACCTGCCCGGCATGGCAGCGGCCCTGACCGAATTGCCGGTGTTCGGCGTCCCCGTGGAGTCCAAGGCCCTGAGCGGCGTCGACTCACTGTATTCCATCGTGCAGATGCCCGGCGGCATTCCTGTCGGCACACTGGCGATCGGCAAGCCCGGCGCGATCAATGCGGCGCTGCTCGCCGCCGCCGTGCTGGCGCTGCATGACGAAGCGCTGGCATCGCGGCTGGCGGCCTGGCGCAAGGCGCAAACCGATGCGGTTGCCGAGACCCCGACAGGTGCAGCGTGAGCGCGCCGGTCAAGGTGCTAAGGCCCGGTGATACCATCGGCATCATCGGCGGCGGCCAGTTGGGCCGGATGCTGGCGCTGGCGGCGGCGCGGCTCGGACTGCGCTGCCAGGTGTTCTCGCCAGATCCAGACTCCCCGGCTTTCGACGTGGTGAAAGACGCCACTTGCGCCGAATATGCCGACGTCGAGGCGCTGGAGCTGTTCGCCGGCGATTGCGACGTCATCACCTATGAATTCGAGAACGTGCCTGCGGCCACCGCATTGATCCTCGACGCGCGGCGCCCGGTGCTGCCCGCGCAGGCGATTTTGCGAACCACCCAGGACCGTCTTGCCGAGAAGGATTTTGTCCGCTCACTCGGCATCGCCACTGCGGGCTACGCCGGCGTCGCCAGCGCGGACGAGTTGCGCGCTGCGGTCAAGACCATCGGCCTGCCGGCCGTGATCAAGACGCGGCGCTTCGGCTATGACGGCAAGGGCCAGGCGATCATCCGCGCGGGCGACGACCTCGAGCAGGTCTGGACCGATCTCGCCACCAATGCCGCGATCCTGGAGGCCTTTGTGCCCTTCGAGCGCGAGATCTCGGTGATCGCCGCGCGCGGCAGCGACGGCCAGGTCGTGTGTTTCGATGTCACCGAAAACGAGCACCGCGACCATATCCTGAAATTCTCCTACGCCCCGGCCCGCATTGCGCCGCCGCTCGCGGCGCAGGCGCGCGCGATCGCCGAGAAGATCGCCGGCGTGCTGGATTATGTCGGCGTGCTCGCGGTCGAGCTGTTCGTGGTGCCCGGCGACGGCGGCCCGACGCTGGTGGTCAACGAGATCGCGCCACGGGTACACAATTCCGGGCACTGGACGCTCGACGGCGCCTCGGTGTCGCAGTTCGAACAGCATATCCGCGCCATCGCCGGCTGGCCGCTGGCGCAGCCGGTGCGCCATGGCGAGGTCACCATGACCAACCTGATCGGCGACGACGTGCTCGATTACGCCAAATGGCTCACCGAACCCGGCGCCACCGTGCATCTTTACGGCAAGGGCGCACCGAAGCCCGGCCGCAAGATGGGCCATGTGGTCGAGGTCAAGGCGCCAGCCTAGGCGCATCCGGCGCCGGGCGTGGAAAACGCCCAAATAACCGGCCTTTTCCTGCATTGGAACGGGGATAAATGCGGCGCTGCGTGGTGGACATCCAGCGTTTCATCTGATACATCGGCCCCCTTGAAGTTAAGGGCATGGCCTTTGTCGGCCCTTCGCTTTACCGAAATTCAAATCCGATCAATTACGAAGAGGATGCCGCGTGCAGGTTCTCGTCCGCGATAATAACGTCGATCAAGCTCTCAAGGCGCTGAAGAAGAAGATGCAGCGCGAGGGTATCTTCCGCGAGATGAAGCTCCGCGGCCATTACGAGAAGCCGTCCGAGAAGAAGGCCCGCGAAAAGGCCGAAGCCGTTCGCCGCGCCCGCAAGCTGGCCCGCAAGAAGCTGCAGCGCGAAGGCCTGCTGCCGATGAAGCCGAAGCCGGTGTTTGGCGCTGGTCCTGGCGCCGATCGTGGCCGTCCGGGTGCCGGCGGCGCTGGTGCCGGCGCGCCGCGTCCCGCGCGCTAAGCTTCGCGACAGATCATTCGATTCGACGACGCGGACCTCTGGTCCGCGTCGTTTTTTTGTGCCTCACGCTCTGGGCAATCTTAGCTTTTGGTAATGCGCGCGGATGCGGATGCATTTCGCGGCGCGGCGCGCTACCAGTAGGCATTGCCCGCCGCGTGAGATGTGCCGTTGATAGATGTTCCGGATCGCGAGACTCCCGCCCGCGCCCGCGGTTTCGCCGTCCTCGCGCTGGTGGCAGCCGGCCTGTGCGGCGGTGGCTGTTCCTTCAACCTGTCCTCGCCGACCCCCGACGACCCATCCAAGCCCGGCGCGCCGACCATGGCGGCGCCCGCCGCCAGCGGCAGCAGGATCAATCCGCAGGAGTCGCTGGTGCAGTTGGCCCGCGCCCAGGTGCTGGCCCAGGCCGGCAACACCGACGAGGCGCTGAAGGCCTACAATGCCGCGCTCGCGCTCGACCCGCACAATGCGCAGGCGTTCTATCAGCGCGGCGTCTTGTATCAGAGCGACAAGCAATATGACTTCGCCATCGCCGACTATACGTCGGCCAGCGGCCTGACGCCGCAGCAGGCCGACCCCCTGCTGGGCCGCGCGCAATGCTATCTGGCGCAGGGCAAATACCAGGAGGCCGCCGCCGATCTCGACGAGGCCTCGCAGGCGGCGCCCGGCAATGCCCAGGTCTGGATGGCGCGCGGCGCGACTTATGAGAAGCTCGGCGACAAGACCAAAGCCGCGGACTCTTTCGGCCGCGCGGTGCTGTTGCGCCCGAAGGACGAAGCGGCGCGCAACGGCGTGGTGCGCAATGGCGGCAAGGACGGCTGATCGCCCGGCCGTGTCAGGCTGCCGCGCGTTCGGCGATCGGGCGGCGGCGCATTGTGGCCTCCGTGATCGCCGGTGGGTGGTAGGCCGCCTCATCGATCCCGGCATCGATGCCCAGCGGCACGTAGCGATCGAGGATGTCGTCGCTCAGCCGCACCTCGGCGCCGGCGAGCAGATCGTCGAGTTGCGGCATGGTGCGAGGTCCGAGGATGGCCGACGTTACGCCGGGATGGACCATCACAAACCTATCGCCAGATGCGTCAGCGGCATCCCCGCCTCCTGGGCAAGCGGAATCAATTGCTCGACGGCATCCGGGCTGCGCGCGTCCGACATCTGCTTCGGCATGAACTTCGCGCGCAGCTGTCGGGAACCGGTTGCTGCGGTCGTTGGTCGGGCTGCTCGCGGACGGGCTTCGCGACCAAAGCCCGTCCGCAACCGCCGATCAGCCGACTTCAAGTTCTGGGCAGTGATTACCGCACCGTTCGAACGCGAGGCTATTTGGCCAGCTGCTCGAGGAGTACCTTTGCGGCGGGCCCTGACGATGCCGGATTCTGGCCGGTGGTCAGGAGACCATCGGTGAGGACATAGGAAGCCCAGTCCGGACCTTTCGAATAGATGCCGCCCTTGGCCTTGAGCTCGTCCTCGACCAGGAAAGGCACGACCTGCGTTAGCCCGACGCCCTCTTCCTCGCTGTTGGTGAAGCCGGTGACCTTCTTGCCATCGACCAGCGGTTTGCCATCGGGCTGTCTGGCATGGCGAAGCACGCCCGGCGCGTGACAGACCAGCGCGATGGGCTTGCCGGCCGCGAGGAATGCTTCGATCAGCGCGATCGAATTGCGGTCTTCGGCAAGATCCCACAGCGGACCGTGGCCGCCCGGATAAAACACCGTGTCGAAATCCGCCTGCGAGACGCTGTCGACACGGACGGTCGTTGCGAGTTGCGCCATGGCTTTCGGATCCGCCTCGAAGCGGCGCGTCAGATCGGTCTGATTGGCCGGCTCGTTGCTTTTCGGATCGAGCGGCGGCTGACCACCCTTGGGCGAGGCCAGCACGATGTCGGCGCCGGCCGCGAGGAACGCATAATACGGCGCGGCCAGCTCCTCGAGCCAGAAGCCTGTCTTGCGACCGGTAGTGCCCAGTTTGTCGTGCGAGGTCAGAACCATCAGGATTTTCATATCGCTCTCCAGCAAGTTGCGTCCTCTTGGACCAGATCACGATGCTCCCCGCCAAAGCATTCCAGAAGTTTATTTCTTTGATTTTAGATATTCATACGGCAATATAACTCATGCGTTACGACCTCAATCTGCTGCCGGTCTTCGTCACCCTGATGGAGGAACGCAGCGTCACCCGAGCCGCCGAGCGGCTGGGCATCACCCAGCCCGCGCTGTCCAATGCGCTCGGCCGCCTGCGGGTGATGATGCACGACCAGCTCTTTGTGCGAGAGCGCTACGGCATTCAGCCGACCCCCATGGCGCTGGACCTGGCGCCCGTGCTCGCCGCGGCACTGGCCCGCATCGACGACGTCGTGCTGGGCCAGCAGGCCTTTGATCCGCTGCAGGCCGAGCGGCTGCTGACCATCGCGCCGAACAGCTATGTCGAGTTCGTTCTGATGCCCGCGATCGTCGCACGGCTCGGTGCATCGGCGCCCGGCATCAAGCTGCGGCTGACGCCGTTCGGCAACGACGTCACTGAGACCGGCGTCATCTCCGGCACCACGGCCATGGTGCTGGGCCGGGTCGTCGATCCGCCGGACAGCCTGGTGGTACAGCATCTGATGGACGAGGGTCTCGCCTGCGTGGTACGCGCCGACCATCCGGATGTCGGAAGCACCCTGTCTCGCGAACAATATGAGAAGCTGAAGCACGTCAACGTGCTGCCGCCGGGCCGCATGCGGGTCGGCCTGTTCCGGGCGCTGGAGCAGAAGGGCCTGAAGCGCGATGTAGCCGTCTCGGTCACGCACTTTCTGGCAGTACCGGAAATGATCGCCGTGACCGATTACTGCGCAACGCTGCCGGCATTGATCTGCCGTCATCTGGCGACGGACGCTCGGCTAAAGATCGTGCCGGCGCCGGTCGATCTTGGCACGTTCCCGGTCGATATGGCCTGGCACGTGCGTTACCGCAACGACCCGGCGCACCGCTGGTTGCGCGCACTGGTCGCTGATGTTGCCAGGGAGATGTCGATCACCGCGCCGGCTGCGCCTTCGGCGAGCTAGCGCGGTAGGTTGACCCTAACGGTCGAACGGACGTGTCACCGAGTGGAACACGGACTTCGCGGCAGACAGCACGTCCTCGGCGACATTGGTGCGATCGCGGCGAACAGGTGAGGCATCGGCCTGCAGGTCGACAGGGAACGCGGCGGGAATTTCACCCGGCGGACGCAGACGGCGACTGTCGGAGCGGTCGCCCTGCGGCTGGCCGAAGCTTTCGACGCTCGGCGTCGCCAGTACGATCGGCGGCGGCAATTGCTGCATCGGCTGGACCTGCTGCGGCGCGGCGCGGGCCGCCTCTTGCGACCGCGGCTGCTCGCGGTTCAGGCGTTCGATGGCGGCGCGGGCAAGGTCATTGGCATCGCGGCGATCGTCAACGCTGGCCTCCGCTGGCGCGGCACCAACCGTCGCCGGCACGGGCGCAATCGATGCGGTCGCGACCGGCGCCGGTGCCGCGGCGGCGGGCGCCTTGGCGGCGGCCCTGTCGCGGATCGACGTGTGGCGGCGCGCTTCCGGGGCGGCCTCGGGCTTGTCGGTGCCGGCCTTGTCGATGTTCGCTTTGTCGATCACCGGCTTGTCAGTGGTCTTGTCGGTGCTCTGCGCCTTGTCCGGGGCCGCATCGAGGATGTTGGCGACATCTGAGGACAGATCGGCCGGCTTTATGGCGGCGGTCTTGTCGGCAGGCTTCGAATTGGGCATCGCGGCCATCGCCGCGGCGGGCTTCTGGTCGTCGCTTTTCGGATTGATGTAGTGGTTGACGATATAGGCGCCGACGATGGTGGCGATGATCGACGGCGCAATGTCGATGGTAAATTTCGAGATATACTTCTTGATCATGACCCGCCTCTTCCCCGGCTTCGATACTTGCTGGGAATTTGAGGCTGATTCAGGGATCAATCACGACGGATCGAAGGCAAGCCCCGATCCGCCGCGGGCAAAATGTTTCAGATGATTTTCAGCCGGCCGAACACCATGAAGCCGGTGAGGTCGCGGCCGTACTCGACCTTCAGATCGTCCGGCAGGACGTAACGGCTGACCAGCCCGCCGAGGCCGAATTTGAGGTGGTCGGTACGCCAGAAGTCATAGATCCCGCCAGCCGAGACCTTGTTGACGGTGAAGGTTCGCCCTTCGAGACCGGGGATGTCATGGGTCAGCTCGTTCTCGTCGACGCGTTCGGCGCGGGTGAACAGGGTGACGTGGTCCTTGAAGATCACGGAACTCTCGATCAGGAACGCATCAAGGTTTTGTCCGCCGATCATCTTGCGACCCCAGGCGCCGGTGCTGCTCCACAGATGGCCGTCGCCGAAAGGCGTGGTGTAGATGGCCGACGCGGTGATGCGGTCCTCGTTGACATCAGGCTCGAGCTGCTCCGGCGACACCAGGTGACCGTAGGACACCTGCAGCGACCATTCTCGCGCCGGGTTCCAGCTGACGCGGCCGGCGAAGCTGTCAAGGGTGGGACGCTCGATGTCATAGCGATACTGGTCCGGTTCGCGGCCCCGAAATGCGGAGGCTTCAACCTTCCAGTCACTGACCACGGCCCCCACCGTGACCACGCCAAATGTGATGTGGGTCGAGTCCAGCCAGTGATGGCTGATCGGCGCCTCGGGATTGTCCATGCCCGAGGTGCGGTGCATGAAGGCCGGAGGCCCCAGCGCCGGCTCGCCGGGCAGGCCGCCATAGATGAACAGGCTGGTCGTCTTCGACAAAGTCTGGCTGTAGGTCGCCGCCAGTTCCATGAACAGGTCGTGCGGATGCTGGCGATCGACCAGATGATGCGTGCCGTCGGCGGTCTCGCCGGTGGCGAGCAGCAGCGGATAGCCGTTGGCGCCCATGAACGGCTCCGGCGACAGCATCGCGCGGACGCCGAGCGTGTTGCCGTCGCCGAGCTCGCGCTGTGCCATGGTCATCAGCATGCCGCTGACGAAAGTCTTGTTGGCGCCGCGCGGGCCATCCTGGCGGTCGTAGTTCAGGTTGATCCAGCCATGACTCATGACGCTCCATTCGGCGAGCTGCTGATGGATGGCGTCATGCGGTGAGGTGTCGGGCTGCCAGCTGGTGCCGGAGGCCTCGCGCGTCATCACATACGGCCCAAGCGCGCCCTTCATGGACATGTGGGACATGCCCGGCATCGACATGTCGTGGCCGGAATGGGCCGCCATGCCGTGCATCCGGCTATGGTCCATTGCAGGCATGGCGTGCGGCGCAGTGTTCGTCTTTGCAGACGATTTGCGGACTGGCGGCCTGGCTGCCGGTTTTTCCATGGGCATCGCCATGCCGGAATGACCGGACATGGCGTGGTCCATCTCCTGCCCCACGGCGGCGGTCGATGCGATGGACAGGGCGAAGGGCACGCACAGAAGGCGTGTTGCGCGGCGTCGGCCGCGGCGAAGCAAAAGCGGAATCATGTGATCCTCGGGACATGTAAAGGCACAGGCCGTCGCATGACGGCGCGGTGGCGCCTCGCGGCGCCGGTGGCTTACAGGCCGAGAATGGGGATGCCGGGTTCGACGTGACCCGCGATACCGGCAATGCCGGTCGCGTCAGAACGGTAGATAACGGCGGCGACACGCCGTTCTGGATCGGCCAGACGCACGGGCGACACCGTCGCACTCGTCACGCACATGCTGCAGTTGAGGCACTTGCAAGGCGCAGTCGGTGCAGACGGATCGCCATCGTCGGCATCGGACATGGCGTCCATCGCCATGCCGTCGTGATGATCATGCATCATGCCTGCGCCCGGCATCGCCGGCGCGTCAGGCATTGCATGGGCGACCGGCAGGCCGGCCACGAGCAGCGCCAGCGCCAATATCCAGATCAGACCGCTGCGTGCGAGACGATGCATCCAGTCAGGCTAGCCGATCGCGCAAGCAGATTGAAGCGTAAAGCCGGCACGTCATCGCAATGATGTCAGATCGTGAAGGGCCGTGGATCAGCGCTGTTTCACCTCGACCTCGAGGAACACGATTTCCTTGTCGGTCTCGTTGAGCACGTCGTGCTCGACGCCGGCCTTGCGGAAATAGGATTTGCCCGTGGTGATCGGCGCCTGAGAACGGGTGCCGTCCGGCGCCACAATGGTCATCACGCTCGTGGTGATCGGCACGATCACATAATCCATGCCGTGGGTGTGATGGCCGGTGGCCGCGCCCGGTGCCAGGCGCCACTCGGTGACGCGGACTTCGGGGGTGTCCTGCTGGACGTCGGACTGGGCAGGGAGCATCGAGGTTCCTTCGATCGGTTACGGCGCAAAGACCATCAGCAGGAATACAGCAAAGACCAAAAGATGCACCATCCCGAACAGGATGTTGGTGATGCCGGTGGCGAAGGTCAGCATGCTCAGCAGCAGCGTCATCGCCAGCAGCACCATCTCGCGCGGCGGCAGGCCGAGCAGCAGCGGCTTGTCGAGCAGATAGGCCGCGAGCGCCACCGCCGGTACCGTGAGGCTGATCGTGGCCAGCGCCGAGCCCAGCGAAAGGTTGATGCTCTTCTGCAATTCGTTGTTGCGCGCAGCCGACAGCGCCGCGACGCTTTCCGGCAGCAGCACCAGCAGCGCCACGACGATGCCGGAAAAGGCCGGCGGCGCGCCGATCGCGGCACCGCCGGCATCGACCACCACCGAGAAGGATTTTGCCAGCACGACCACGGCAATCAGCGACACCGCCAGCAGCACCGCGCTGATCGTCACCACGCGCGTCGAGGCCGCACCGCTGTCGCCGGTATCGCTCGAGGCCAGGAAGTAGTCCCGGTGCAGCACCGTCTGCGTATACAGGAACAGGGCATAGAGAATGAGCGTCACGACGCTGACAAAGGCGAGTTGCAGCGTCGAATACAGCGGACCCGGCGTGGTCAGAGTGTAGTTCGGCAGGATCAGGGTGATGGTCGACAGCACCAGCAGCACGCTGAGATACAGCTTGGCGCCGGATACCTGGAACACCTGCTCGCGATAGCGCCAGCCGCCGGCGAGGATGCAGAGACCGACGAGACCGTTGCACACGATCATGATCACCGCGAACACCGTGTCGCGCGCCAGCGTCGGCACCGCCTTGTCGCCGAGCATGATGGTGGAGATGACGGCGACCTCGATGATGATCACCGACAGCGTCAGCAACAGCGTGCCATAGGGCTCGCCGATCTTTTGCGCGATCACCTCGGCATGGTGGACGGCGGCAAATACCGTTCCGAACAGGATCACCAGCAGCACGCCGGCGAAGACAAGGCCAAAGGCGGACGGCGTGAAGCTCAGATGGAGCGCCGTGCTGACGGCGACAAAGACGACCGCCAGCGCGGGAAAGGCCCACGAGGATCGCGGAATGCGGTCGTGAGCACTCATTGGCCAGCCTCCCCGGGGAATGTCGCGCGGCCCGGCTCATCCCGACCATCCACGTTTTCCTGACGTCCTGAGTAGAAGACGGGGATGCCCAGCACAAGGCTGCGGCATGACGCACCAAGAGCCGTCTCGTCAAACCGCGTGCGATCCGTATAGTGCGCGTCACCCAACGGTGAGACGGCAAGAAAATTGAAGGAGACGCGATGTTTTCACATGTGATGATCGGGACCAACGACCTCGACGCGGCGAAGTCGTTTTACGACAAGCTGCTCGGCACCCTCGGCGTTGCGCCCGGCATGGTGGACCGTCACCGGGTGTTCTGGCGCACCAAGACCGGGACCTTTTCGGTGTCGAAGCCGATCGACGGCCAGCCGGCGACGGCGGCCAATGGCGGCACCATCGGCTTTCTCGCCAGGTCACCGGAAGAAGCCGACGCCTGGCACGCCGCAGGAATGGCCAATGGCGCCACGACCTGCGAGGAACCGCCGGGCATTCGCGACGGCAGCAGTTCGAAGCTCTATCTGGCCTATCTCCGGGATCCCGACGGCAACAAGCTGTGCGTGCTGCACCGTCTACCGGCGTGAGGCCCTGAGAGTCGGAGACAGGTATTGCTGCCCTCTCCCCGCACGCGGGGAGAGGTGAAGAACTACATCCCCTTGACGATGTTTTCCGTCATCTTCTTCGCGTCACCGAGCAGCATCATGGTGTTGTCGCGGTAGAACAGCGGGTTGTCGATGCCGGCATAGCCGGAGGCCAGCGAGCGCTTGATGAACATCACGGTGCCGGCCTTCCAGACCTGCAGCACCGGCATGCCGTAGATCGGCGAGGTCTTGTCGTCTTCCGCGGCCGGATTGGTGACGTCGTTGGCGCCGATCACGAAGGCGACGTCGGCCTGGGCGAATTCGGAATTGATGTCCTCGAGTTCGAACACCTCGTCATAGGGCACGTTGGCTTCGGCCAGCAGCACGTTCATGTGGCCGGGCATGCGGCCCGCCACCGGATGGATGGCGTATTTGACCTCGACGCCTTCCTTCTTGAGCTGGTCGGCCATTTCGCGCAGTGCATGCTGCGCCTGCGCCACCGCCATGCCGTAGCCGGGCACGATGATGACCTTCTGCGCATTCTTCATGATGAAGGCGGCATCGTCGGCCGAACCCTGCTTCACTGGGCGCACTTCGCCGCCCGCGCCTGCGCCCGCCGCGGCGGTCTCGCCGCCAAAGCCGCCGAGGATCACCGAGATGAAGGAACGGTTCATGTCGTGG
>JBEVEC010000327.1:0-21587 GCA_040512975.1 Tardiphaga sp.
GGCGGTGCGCTGTCGCAGAAGTTCCTGGCGGAGCGTCCGGAGGTCGCCAAGCGCTATGTCGCGGCATGGGACGAAGCGCTCGATTTCATCAAGCAGAAGCCGGCCGAAGCGCGCCAGACGTTGCTGAAATACACGCCCACCGCCCCGGAAATCGTCAATGACGTGCCGCTGGTTCTGTTCTCCAAGCTTTCCGACGTCAGCGAGGCGGATATCGACAACTTCCAGAAATATATTGATTTCTCGGTCAAGATCGGGGTCATTCCCGGTGCCGTCGATGTGCGGCGCTACATCGTGAAGTTTTAGGGCAGGGGACGGTGAATCCCGTTATCCAGGCGCCTGCCGACGCCAATGCTTCCGAGGCGCTGGTCGATCGCAGGCCGTCGAAATTCCGGCGGCCGCACGTCACGGTGCGTGGTCTGACCAAGCGCTTCGACGAGCGAACCATCTACGAAAAGTTCGATCTCGATCTGCCGCGCGGAAAATTCGTCTCGATTTTCGGACCGAACGGCTGCGGAAAATCGACCCTGATGAACATGATTGCAGGGTTGATCCCGATCGACGCCGGAGAAATCCTGTTCGACGGCCAGACCATCGACGAAATCCGCTTCGGCTACGTGTTCCAGAACTATCGCGATGCGCTGTTTCCGTGGATCACCGCGTGGGACAATATCGCCTATCCCCTGAAGTTCATGAAGGTGTCCAAAGCCGACCGCAATGCCCGGGTCGACGCCCTGGTCAAGAAGTTCGACATCCGCCTCAACCTGCGTCAATACCCCTACCAGATGTCGGGCGGGCAGCAGCAACTGGTCTCGATCCTGCGCGCGCTCGTCGTGGAGCCGGAGATCCTGTTTCTCGACGAGCCGTTCTCGGCACTCGACTATGAGATGACGCTGTTCATGCGCGACCAGATGCAGCGCGTGTTCCAGGAAACCGGCACCACCACCATCATTGTCTCCCACGATCTCGATGAAGCCGTCTATCTCGCCGACCGCATCCTGCTGCTGTCACGCGCGCCCGCCCGCGTCGTCGACTTTCCAGTCGTGGACGTGCCGCGCCCGCGCAACACGCTGACCCTGGCCGATCCGGAATTCAACCGCATCAAAGGGCACTGCCTCGAGATCTTCCAGCAGCAGGTCAGGCAATGACCGGCAAGCTCAAGGACCGTCTCAGGCCATTTATCGGGGTCGTCGGTCTGATCGCCCTGTGGCATCTCATCGTCGTTCTCAAGATCGTCGACCCGGTCCTGCTGCCATCGCCGGCCAAGACCTTTGCCGCCGTCTACAAGGGACTGTTCGAGCAGGGGCGCCTCGCCTTCGATTTCCGCAAGACGGTTGAGCGCGCCTGCATGGCGATCGGCCTCGCAACCGCCGTTGGAATTCCGGTCGGCGTGCTGCTGGGCGTGTCCGAGAAAGTCTACCGCTCCGTCGAATTCGTCATCGATTTCTTCCGATCGACGCCAGCATCGGCCGTGTTTCCGCTGTTCCTCCTGCTGTTCGGTGTCGGCGAGATCACGAAGGTCTATATCTCCGCTTTCGGCGCGTCGCTGGCGATCATCTTCAACGTCGCCTATGGCGTGATGAATGCGCGCAAGACGCGCGTCCTGGCGGCCAAGATCATGGGCGCGCCGCCATGGCATCGCATGCTCGTCGTGCTGCTCGAGTCCCTGCCGCAGACCTTCATCGGCCTGCGCATGGGGGCCACACTCGCGCTGGTGCTGATGATCACGTCGGAAATGCTGCTGGGCGCGATCGACGGGCTGGGTCTGCGGATCTTCGAGGAGCAGCAGCTCTTCAACATGCCCGGCATGTATGCGGCGATCTTCTGCTCGGGGCTGCTCGGCTACACGCTGAACCTGCTGTTCTTCCTGACCGAGCGCCGCTTCGTTCACTGGGCAGGCCGATGACAAGCCCGGCTTTGGAGTCTTGATGGATCAATACGTGAAGGATGAACCGTCGATGTCGCAACCGCCTTCCGATGCCGCCGACTATGCGGGGTGGATGGCGGATGTCCCCTATGCGGACGAGAGCGCCTTCGCCGATGGCAAGGTGTTGCTGCCGCAATCGCTCGATGCGCTGGCCGCGCATGCGCGCCGCGAGATGAACATGGCGCGTTATCCCTCCAAGGACTGGTGCCTGCCACGCACCGGGCCGGATGGCGTGCGGGCGCTGGACGTGCTGGTGGTCGGGGGCGGGCAGGCCGGTCACGGCATCGCGCATGCGCTGAAGCGCGCGCATATCGACAACATTCTCGTGGTGGAGTCGGAGCCGGAAGGCAGCGAGGGTCCGTGGGGCACCTATGCCCGGATGCCGACGCTGCGGACCCACAAGGACAATGGCGGGCTCGAGGCCGGCATCCCGTCGCTGTCGTTTCGCGCCTGGTACGAAGTTCAGCACGGTTACGGCAGCTGGGATGCGCTCTACAAGGTGCCGACAACGGCATGGCACGCCTATCTCGCCTGGTTTCGCAAGGTGGCTGAAATCCCGCTGCGCAGCGAGACCCGCTTCGATGGATTCAGCCGCGATGCCGGCGGACTGATCGCCGCGCGCGTCACAGGACCGGCGGGCCCGGCCACGCTGTTCGCGCGCACCGTCGTGCTCGCCACCGGCATCGAGGGAAACGGCATCCGCAATCTGCCGGCCCTGATCGGCGCCGATATTCCGCGCGCGCTCTACGCCCACACCCAGGATCACATCGACTTCGCTTCCTTGAAGGGGAAGAAGGTGCTGGTGCTCGGCGGCGGCGCGTCCGCCTATGACAATGCGATCGCGGCTGCGGACGCCGGCGCCGATGTCCATATCTTCCATCGCATGAAGGAGCTGGTGTCGATCAACCCCGGCACCTGGGGCGAATTCAACGGCTATCTGGCACACTATGTCGACCTGTCCCCCGAACAGAAATGGCGCTTCGCCAAGACTTTCGGCACGATCAAAAGCGGCCCGCCGGTGGCGACGCTGAAACGTGCGCAATCCCAGGAGAATCTGGTGATCCACCCCGGGGAAGGCTGGACGACCATCGCCTGCAAGGATGCGGCTCTCACCGTCACCACCGCCAGCGGCGCCTACGCCGCCGATTTCCTGATCCTAGGCACCGGCTATCGTGTCGATCTGTCTGCCGTTCCCGCATTGCGGGACCACCTTGACGACATCGCCCTCTGGCGTGACATGTTCACGCCGCCGGCCGATCTTCCCGGCAACGGCCTCGAGGCGGCACCCTGGCTCAATACGGATTTCACGTTCTGTCCGAAGCCGGGCGGTGCGCGCAACTGGCACGACCAGGTGTTCAACTTTTCCCGTGGCGCCCAGCTGTCCATGGGGACGCTGACCATCGGCCTGTCCGGCATTCGCTTCGGCATGTCCCGGCTTGTGAGCTCCGTTGAAAGCTATCTGTTCAGGGCGGATAGCGACATCTACCTGAAGGGCCTGCAAAGCTGGCAGACTCGCGATCTCGCTGCGCTGGATACCTGAATGCTGCAGCCCCTCGAACGCCTCACGTTTGAGCAGGGTTGCCCGACCATGTGGCATGCGGCGTGCGCGGCGGCCGATATCCGGGCCTCGGGAGTGCCCGGCCGGTTTGGTGTCAGTCTTGCTTGGTGAGGTGATCTGATGATCTTGCGGGGAGCTGTCATGACTACTCTAAGTAAGCGTTCGCCATCGACCACCAATCGCGCTCGCGCCATCGCGCTCGCCGGCCTGGCTGCCCTGAGCCTCGGTGCTTTCGGCGGACAAGCCATCGCCGCCGAGAAGGCCGCGTTCCTGCTGCCCGGCAGCATCAATGACCAGAGCTGGAATGCGCAGGGCTACCAGGGCGCCGAAAAACTGAAGGCCGTCGGCTGGGACGTCGCCTATACCGAGAACGTGCAGGTCGCGGACATGGTCGAGGCGCTGCGCGACTACGCGCGCAAGGATTACAGCGTCGTCGTCGGCCACACCGGCCGCTTTCTGTCGGCCGCCGAGCGCATCGGGCCGGATTTTCCGAAGACGCTGTTCATCGTCGGCTCCGGTTCGGCCGGCGCGGGCAGCAACGTCACCTCGATTGATTACGACAACACCCAGTTCGGTTTCATGATGGGCGTGCTGGCGGCGCGCATGAGCAAGACCGGCAAGATCGGTTCGGTGAACAGCCTCGAGGGCCTGCCGAACGTGGTCGCGCAGGTCGGCGGCTTCCGCAAGGGTGCCAAGAGCGTGCGACCGGATATCGAAGTCAAGGTGATCTACATCAAGAGCATGGAAGACGCCGCCGAATCCAAGGAGGCCGCGTTGTCGTTGATCGCGGGCGGCGCCGACTTCATCAGCGGCAAGCTGAACGCAGGCCAGACCGGCATCATCCAGGCCGCGAAAGAAAAGGGTGTCTATGCCAATGGCCGCTCGTTCGGCCATAGCGAGATCGCGCCCGACGCGGTGCTCACCAATATCGTCGAGAAGTGGTCGGACATGTATTCGCAGGCGGCGCTGGAGCAGGCCAAGTCCGGCGGTGTCGGCGGCAAATACATGCTCTACGGCCTCAACACGCCCGGAAGCACCGGCGCCGAACTGGCCTACAGCGCGACGCAGCTTTTGAACCCCGCGGTGCCGGCCACCGTGATCACCGAGCTCGACGCGCTGAAGGCCAAATTCAAGGACGGCACGCTGAAGATCGACGTCTCGCGCGAGGATGCGCACGGCGGCATTTGAACCGGCTTGGACCGACGCCGATGCTCGAGATGCGCGGCATCAGGAAGGCCTATGGCGCCGTGCAGGCCAATAGCGGCATCGATCTCGATGTCGCGGCTGGCCAGATCGTCGGCCTGCTCGGCGAGAACGGCTCCGGCAAGAGCACGCTGATGAAGCTATTGTTCGGCGTCGTCAGCGCGGATGCAGGCTCGATCCTATTCAAGGGTCAGCCGCTGACCGGTCATGGTCCCGCACAGGCCATGGCGGCCGGCCTTGGCATGATCCATCAGCATTTTACGCTGGTGGAGGCGATGAGCGTGACCGAAAACGTGATGCTCGGCGCGCCGGATGCCGGGCCATGGCTGTCGCCGCGCGCGATGGCCCAACGCATCGTGGAAGAGAGCGCAAAATACGGGCTCGATATCGATCCCGATGCCATCGTCGACGATTTGCCGCATGGCCGACGGCAACGGGTCGAGATCGTCAAGGCCATCTTGCGCGGCGCCGATCTGCTGATCCTCGACGAGCCGACCTCCAATCTCAGCCCGTCGGAGGTCGACGGCCTGCTGGCCATCATGGCGCGCCTGCGCGATCAGGGCCGCGCCATCGTTTTCATTTCCCACAAGCTCGATGAAGTGCTGGCGATCTGCAGCGACATCGTCGTGCTGCGCGACGGCGCCGTTGCCGGCACCTGCAAGGCCGAGGGCGCGACCCGCGAGGGACTGGCAAAGATGATGGTCGGCCGCGACATGCCGCCACCCGTGGCGCGCGCGCCAAGCGCAGCCGGCCGCAACGTGTTGCATGTCGGGCAGATGGCGCTGGTGGAGGACGGCATCGAGCGCCTCGCGCCGATCACCTTTTCGCTGCGCGCCGGGGAAATTCTGGCAATCGCCGGCATCGACGGCAATGGACAGACGGAACTGGCCGAATGCCTGGCAGGTTTGCGCCTGCCGACAGCGGGCGGCATCGATCTCGACGGACACGACGTCACGCTGGCCGGCGTCGGCGAACGCACCATGCGCGGCCTGGCTTACATCCCGGTGGATCGGGCGATGACATCGCTGGTCACCGGCATGAGCGTTTCGGACAATCTCGCGCTGCGCGATTTCGACCGGCCGCCCTTGTCGCGGAGGGGTTGGCTGGAACGCGGCAGTTTTGCAGTGCGCGCCAGCGAGATGTCGCAACGCTTCGCCATCAAGATGGCGGGGCCGCATGTCGCTGCACGAACCTTGTCGGGTGGCAACCAGCAGAAGATCGTGCTCGCGCGTGAGATCGGTCGCCATCCGTTGGTCCTGATCGCCCATCAGCCGGTCTGGGGGCTCGATCCCGGCGCCACGCGTTTCGTGATCGACCAGATCCTGGCGCTGCGTGCCGCCGGCGGCGCGGTCGTCTACATCTCGTCATCGCTGGAAGAGGTGATGACGCTCGGCGACCGGATCGCGGTGATGCAGGGCGGCCGGCTGTCCATGCCGGTCGATCGCGAGATGGCCGACCTGACGCAGATCGGCCTGCTGATGGCGGGAGACGTCGGCGCCATCCACAGTGATGCGGCATGAGTAGCCTGTCCGGGGTCGATGCGCCGAACAACGGCCTGCCGCCCGGGAAGGTCGCGGCGTTCAATACGGCTGATCTCTTGCGGCGCGCGTTGGCGGGTACTGCGACGCGCGCCATCCTCGCGGTCGCGCTGGCATTGCTGATCACCGCAATACTGATCCTGATTGCAGGCAAAAATCCACTTCTGGCTTACGCCGCGCTCCTGAAAGGCGCGTTCGGATCGCTCGACCGTATCATCTTCGGGCTCAACAAGAGCACGCCCTATATTCTTGCCGGTCTTGGAGTGGCGCTGTGTTTTCGCGCCAACGTCATCAATATCGGCGCCGAAGGACAGATCGCTGTCGGCGGTATCGGTGCTACGGCCGTTGCGCTGAGCGGCCTGGCTTTGCCCGGCTTTTTGCTGATGCCGATGGCGCTGGTCGCAGGCGCTGCATGCGGCGCGCTCTGGGCCGGCGTTGCAGCGTTCATCAGTCTCAAGCGCGGCGTTCATGAGGTGCTGTGCACGCTGCTGCTCAATTTCGTCGGTGTGCTTCTGGTCAGCGAGGTGCTGCACGGCAGGCTGGGCGAGCAGGGGGCCGGCTTCCCGCAGTCGCCGCTGCTGCCGCGCACGACGTGGCTGCCGAAACTCGTGGCCGGTACTGATCTGCACATCGGCATTGTGCTGGCGGTCGGTGCGGCGCTCGCCTGTCACATCCTGTTCTGGCGGACGACCTTCGGCTTTCGCCTGCGCATCATGGGCGCGAGCCGCAATGCAGCGCGCTATGTCGGAATTTCCAATATGCGCCAGACCATGCGCGTGATGCTGTTGGCCGGTGGGCTGGCCGGGCTCGCCGGTGGCGTCGAAGTGCTGGGCGTGCACTACCGATTGATCGAAGGATTTTCCGCCGGCTTCGGGTTCAACGCCGTCGGCGTCGCATTGCTGGCATCGCTTAATCCAATGGCCGTGTTGCCGGCCGGCCTGTTCATCGGCTTCCTCGAAGCTGGCGCGCTGGCCATGCAGCGCGAGGTGGGCGTGCCGTCGTCGCTGGTCTTCGTGATCCAGGGGCTGACCATGGTGTTCGTGCTGTGCGCCCTCGGCCTGCGCGGCGAGCGGAGCAAAGTATGAGCATGGATATCGCCGCCATGGCCGACTTGGCCACTGCGACCATACGGATCGCGACGCCGCTGCTGTTTGCAGCCCTGGGTGGGCTGCTGAGCGAGAAGGCCGGCACATTCGCCGTCGGCATCGAAGGCATGATGCTGGCGGGCGCGTTCAGCGGCGCGATCTCGGCCTTTGTGTTCGGCAATGTTGCGCTCGGCTTTGCGCTCGCGGCATTGGGGGGTGCCGTCACCGGCAGCCTGCTCGCCTTTGCGACGGCGCGCTGCCGCGCCGACCAGATGGTGACGGGTCTCGCCGTCAATGTGCTCGTGCTTGGCCTGTCGAGCTTCCTGCTGCGTGGCCTGTTCGGCGGACGTGCCCCCGTAATCCGCCTGACGCCGCCGGCCGCCTGGCCGTCGCCCTGGCTGTCGGATCTTCCGGTCTTAGGCCCGGTTCTGTTTCGCCAGCCGGCGATCGTCTATCTGGCGTTTCTGCTGGTCGTTCCAGTCGCGCTGTTCCTCGCGAAAACCCGCGCGGGATTGATCCTGCGTGCGGTGGGCGAAAATCCCGAAGCCGCGTTCGCGGCGGGCAGCGATCCGGTCCGGATCCGCATGCGGGCGATCATCGCAGGCGGTGCACTGGCCGGGCTGGGCGGCGCCGTCCTGGCGCTTCAGGAGGTCGGCAGTTTCACGGATGGCATGACCAATGGCCGCGGCTTCATTGCACTGGCTGCGATCCTGGTCGGTCGCTGGACGCCGGTGGGCGCCATGGCCGGGTGCCTGATTTTCGGGTTTGTCACCGCACTGGAATTGCGGGCGCAGAGCTGGGGCCTGCCGGTCAGTTCCTACGTCATGCAGATGATGCCATATTGCCTGGCGCTGGCGCTGCTGGCCGGCATCAGCCGGTCCGCGCGGCTGCCGGCATCCATCGGCATTCCCTTCATCCGGCATTGACCGGCATCACGACCGATCCACCGATACGACGGAGCTCTCATGCACATCGATGTCCACAAGGTCGACATGGCCTCGCCGAGCGACGTAACGGGACTGGCGGCCCTGATCGATACCGGCGCGGTTGATCCCGCCACCATCATTGCTCTGATCGGCAAGACCGAAGGCAATGGCGGGGCGAATGATTTTACCCGCGGCTTTGCCACGCTGTCCTATCAGTTGCTGCTCGCCAGGCATCTCGCGATCTCGCCTGAAGACGTCGGCAAGCGCATTGCCTTCGTATGGTCCGGCGGCACCGAAGGCGTGCTCACGCCCCATGCGACCGTTTTGTCGAAGACGCAGGCTCAGGGCACGCCGGATGGCACCAAGCGCCTTGCGATGGGCATCGCGCTGACCGGCATCGTGCCGCCCGAGGATATCGGGACCAGGCGTCATGCCTTGGCCGTTGCCGAGGCCGTCAGGCAGGCCCTCGTCGACGCGACCATCGATCATCCCGAAGACGTGCACTATGTCCAGGTGAAGGGCCCGTTGCTGACGCCTGCGGGCATCGCCGATGCGGACAGCCGCGGCGTCACGACGGTGACGCGCGATCCGAATGGCTCGAAGGCGTTTGCCCGCGGCGCGATGGCGCTGGGCGTGGCGCTGGGGCTCGGCGAAATCACCCAGGACGTTTTCGACGCGACGCGGATTGCCGTCGATCTCGACGCCTATTCGGCCGTAGCCGCCACCTCGGCCGGCGGCGAACTCGTCAGCTGCGAGGTCCTGTTGTTTGGCAATTCCCGCCGGGCCACCAGTCCGTTCCGCATGGGCCACGCCGTTCTTGCCGACGCGATTGACGCCAGCGGCGTTCGCCGCGCACTGGCCGATGCGGGATTGACGCTGTCCGTCGAACCGACGCCGGACGAGACGTCGCGCATCGCCGCGATCTTCGCCAAGGCCGAGGCCAGCCCGACGGGCAGGATCCGGGGCCATCGCAACACGATGTTGTCGGATGCCGATATCAATTATGAGCGCCACGCGCGCGCCGCGCTCGGCGCCGTGATCGCGTCGCTGACATCCGATACGGCGATTTTTGTCTCCGGCGGCACCGAGCATCAATGCGCACCGGGGCAGGCGCCGATCGCCGCGATCGTACGGCTATGACCGCGGCCGCACCGCTCTGGACGCTGACAGCCGCCGAACTCGTGCAGGCTTACGCCGCCCGCACCGCCACGCCGAGCGAAGCACTGGACGCCGTTCTCGCGCGGCACGGCGCCGTCAATCCCCGGGTCAACGCCGTCGTGACACTTGACCGCAACGGCGCAAGGATTGCGGCCGATCGAAGTACGCTGCGCTGGCGTGACAATGCGCCCAGGAGCGCACTCGACGGCGTTCCCATCACCGTCAAGGACAACATCAACGTTGCCGGACTGCGCACGACCTGGGGCAGTCGGCTCTACGCAAATTACGTTCCCGGTTATGACGAGACACCGGTCGAACGGCTGCGCGACGCGGGCGCCGTGATCCTTGGAAAGACCAACGTCCCCGAATTCACCGTGCAGGGGATCACCGACAATGCGCTATTCGGCGCGACGCGCAACCCATACAATCTGGACCTCACACCCGGCGGATCGAGCGGCGGCGCCGTCGCGGCAGTCGCGAGCGGCATCGGACCACTGGCCTTGTGCACGGATGGCGGCGGCTCGATCCGGCGTCCGGCCGGTCACACCGGGCTCATCGGCTTCAAGCCATCGCGCAGACGGGTGCCGCGTGCGCATGGCCTGCCGGCGATCCTGAACGAGTTCGAAGTCGCAGGACCGATCGGCCGCAGCCTTGGCGACGTCCGCACGATGCTCGATATCATCGCCGACAAGGGCCCGGCCGCGCCGGATGGTGTACCGACCTCGCTCCGTATCGCCTACATTCCGACCTTTGCAAATGCGCCGGTCGATCCGCAGATTGCCCGCAGCGTTGCCATGACGGCCGAGGCCTTTGCCGCGCTTGGCCACGATGTCCAGCGCCTCGATCATTTTGCTTTGGCTGAACCGATCGCTGCGATCTGGCCGGTTGTTGCCGAGACCGGAGTTGCCTGGCTGATGGACCAACATCCGGGGCGGGACGGCGACATCGGCCCCGCGATCGCGGCGATGGCGCAGCGAGGTCGAACGCACAGCGCGCGAGACTATCTCGACATGCTGCAGACCGTTGCAGCGGTGGAGGAAGAATTCACGGCGCTGTTTGCGCGCTTCGACATCCTGTTGCTGCCGACGGCCGCCGCACAGCCCTGGCCGATTGGTCGATCGCACCCGGACAAGATCGATGGTCAGTCTGTCGGGCCGCGCGGCCACGCGGTCTTTACAGCTTTCGCCAATGCGCTGGGCCTGCCGGCGATATCCATTCCGGGTCAGCCGGGCGACGGTGGGGTGCCGATCGGAGCACAGCTCTGCGGCGCGTTCGGTGCCGACGACCTGGTTCTCTCCAGCGCCGCGCTCGTTCTGGAAGGAAATCCTCATTCGTTCAGGCCGAAAATCGACGTTTGATGCGGCATCTCATGAGGTGTCACGGTTGCTTGCCGCCGTCACCTATCCGGTCAATAACCGCAGCGTCCTTTTAGAACCGAGCTCGACATCTCCATGACAGACTCCCGTTACGTCCCCGCCGCCGGCTGGGACACCGTCGCCCCCGCTGCCGCCAACTACGACCCAGACCGACTGGCCGCCGCCGTTGCTTTTGCGCAAGCCAACGAAACCCCTTGGCCGCGCGGCTTCTTTTATGACGATGGCCGCTACGCGCCGAACGTGGACTGGAATGAGTCCGGGCCATGGAGCGCGGTGCTGGGCCCGGTGAAGGAGCGCGGCGGCCCGGCGGGCATGGTGCTGCAGGGCGGGCGAATACTGGCGTCGTGGGGCGACGTCACCCGGCCGGACATGACCTTCTCCATCGCCAAGAGCTACCTCGCGGTGTTGGCGGGGCTTGCGGTCGATGACGGGTTGATCGCGGATATCGACGAGCCGGTGGCAAGGCGCGTGCCTGGGCCGCTGTTTGCCGATGCGCATAACGGCCGCGTCACGTGGCGGCATCTGCTCGAACAGACCAGCGAGTGGCGCGGTGAATTGTTCGGCAAGCCGGACCAGATCGACCACAACCGCCGCGTCGAGCCCAATGCCGACAACAGCCGCAAGGGCGAGGCACGCGAGCTGCAGGCGCCGGGCAGTTTCTACGAATATAACGACGTCCGCGTGAACCTGCTGTCGCTGTGTCTGCTCCATCTGTTTCAGCGTCCGCTGCCGGACGTCTTGCGTGACCGCATCATGACTCCGATCGGCGCCTCCGCCGGCTGGAGCTGGGTCGGCTATGACAATTCCTTTGTCGAGATCGACGGCCGGCGCATCCAGTCGGTGCCGGGCGGCGGCCATTGGGGCGGGGGCATGTTCATCAGCGCGGCGGACCACGCGCGGTTCGGTCTTTTGATCGCACGCGGCGGCGCGTGGCAGGGCAGGCGGCTGCTGTCGCAGGCGTGGGTCGACGCGATGCTGACGCCGTCGTCGGGATTGCCGAATTACGGCTTCCTGTGGTGGCTGAACCGCGGCCCGCATGCCAATGCCGACGCGCCGGACACCGCGGTCTATGCGCTCGGCGCCGGCGGCAACATGATCTGGATCGATCGCGACGCCGACATGATTGCGGTGACACGGTGGCTGCCTAGCGCCAGGGCGCCGGACTTCATCCGCCAGCTGATCGCGGCGCGCATCTAGGACCGTTCGGCGCCCGCGCCATCCCGGCGGGCGCCCGAAATCGCGTTGGTAACCAATCGGTAACCGCGTTTATTCAGATCTTAATGAGAGCATGAACATTTTGGTGCGTGCCTCGATTGTTGAAGTGGCAACACCGGATTTGAAACATGACATTGCGATGGACGACGCTGGCTTTGGCCATGGCGGCAGGTATCACCACGGCGGCCGCGCAGGCGCCCGCCATTGCACCGGCCGTGAAGCCGTTGACGGCGCCCGCCGCGGCGCCCGGCCCGAATGTCGAGGCCAAGATCGATCCAAAGCCGGATCCAAAGATCGACTCCAAGGCTGACGCCAAGATCGATCTCAAGACGCTGACCCCGGAAGCGCGGTCGGCGGCGATCCTGGCGCAGTTCGGCGAGCCGGTGCTCGATCCGCAATCGGCGCAGCGGACGGCCGACGCTCTCAAGCGCTACACCGACATCGCGGCCAAGGGCGGATGGCAGCCGCTTCCAGTCACGGCCAAATTTGTCGCAGGCGCCGACGGGCCCGACGTCGCGGCGCTCCGGATGCGGCTGATCGTCACCGGCGACCTGTTCGCGGGCGACAGCAGCGGTCCCTACGATGACGACCTTACCGCAGGGGTGAAGCGCTATCAGACCCGTAACGGCCTGCTGGCCACCGGGCTCGTCGGCCCGCGCACGCTGGCCGCGCTTAATGTGCCGGTGGAAAAACGCGTGCAGCAGCTCGAGGCGTCGCTGCAGCGCTTGCAGTCGATCGGCTTCAAGTTCGGCGAGCGCTATGTGGCAGTGAACATTCCGGCGGCCTTCGCCGAGGCCATCGAGGGCGACAAGGTTGTGCGGCGCTACCGCGTCGTGGTCGGCAAGTCGGAAAAGCCGTCGCCCACGGTCACCTCCCAGATCAACAACGTCAATCTCAACCCGACCTGGACGGTGCCGTCGTCGATCAGCCGGCATGAGATCGCGGCGCATATGCGCAAGGATCCAACCTATCTGGCGCGCATGCACATGGTCGTGCTCGACGGCCGCGGCACGATGCTCGATCCGGCCGCCATCGATTGGACCGAAGGCAAGGTGCCCGACGTCATCGTGCGGCAGGAGCCCGGCGAATGGAATGCGCTCGGCCGCCTGCGCATCGACATGCCGAACTCCTATGCCGTCTACATGCACGACACCAACCAGAAGCTGCTGTTCGCCAACGACTTCAGGTTCGACAGCCATGGCTGCGTCCGCGTCGACAACGTGCGCGATCTCGCGGCATGGCTGTTGAAGGACACGCCGAACTGGGAGCGCCCGCAGATCGACCAGGCGATCGCCACTGGGCAGCGTCAGGACGTCAAGCTGGTGAAGCCCGTGCCGGTGGCCTGGATCTATCTCACCGCCTGGATGTCGCGCGACCAGATCGTCCAATTCCGCGACGACGTCTACGAGCAGGACGCACAGCTGACCGAAGCCTCCGCCGAGCAGAAGGCGTTTTTCAAGCAGGCCAGCGAGCCGGTGGTGCGCTAGGCTATCGCGCGCAAGGACATCGCTGTGCCTCTACGGATGGGCCGTTTCGATCGCTAGCCGGCCGTTGCTGCGGTGCCCATCCTCTGCGCACCGGAGCTGCTATACAATTTCAACGTGTAGTTAACCTGTGTTATGGAGGCGCAATTACCTATTGCGTATGTTTGGTGTCACTCCCAATGGAGGACACGATGATTCACACGACCAGCCGAACCTGGACCAATGAGGAGATCGAGCGGCTGAGGCGTCTTTCAGGAAAAGGCGCGTCCATCGCTCGTGCCGCGGCCGCCCTCAATCGGAAAACGACTGCAGTCGCGAAAGTCGCCAAGCTGCACGGGATAACTTTGGCAGGCACGCGGGAGCTCAAGGCGGCGATCCGCGCCCTGGACTCGAAAGTTGGATCTGCTGTGCGTCACTAACGCGACGACGTCGCCAACTCGGTGCCTCGCGAGGCCGACCATGCAATCGAGAATGACGGTGGGGCAGCTCCGCGCACAGGCTGCCAATGCCCTTCGAAGGGCACGCGCATTGCCGATTGGCCCCTGCAGGAACGACCTGCGCCAAATCGCGATCGGTCTTCTCTGGTTGGAACGCAAACAGCTGGCGAGCGATCCGGAGCAGTTTTTCATCATCCATCGAGACCGCAACCAAGGCAGCATCACACTGGGACAATTGGAGGAGCGATGACCGGTTACTTCAGTTTTGGAAGCGAGAACGCTTCACGCGAGTTCCGGGATGAAGAGGCCGCAATTGAATTTGCGAAGAAGGTGGTGATGGAAAGCAGGTTCTGGGATTTCCCGCCCGGCGTCATGTTTCGCGTCCGCAACAGCGACGACATCATCATTTTTGAATGCAGGCCGCAGCGCGCGTTGCATTGACGCGCCTGCCTGGGCGGCGGCCCTTGCCGTCTTGTTGGTACACCAACAACGAATGTTGAAATACTCAACTACAGAATTTCGATGTTACCTGCTATGGTAGCGCTGCAAGAAGCGTGCCGCATTGTACGGTAGCGGACTCATGTGGGCCTTGCGCACGTAATCAAGACTCCGCACGCCATCAAACCAACGATCCGTATGGATGAAAGTGGGGGACCGGTCCTTGAATTTGCTAGCGCGTAAGCTCGAGGGTTTTGTTCGTCTCGATGATGGGGATCGGAAATATCTGGACGAGATCGTCAGGCCGGTTCGGAGGGTCCTCGCGCACACCGATATCATCAAGGAAGGCGATGCCCCCTCGGATGTTCGCCTGATCCTTCAGGGCTTCGCGTGTCGCAACAAGGTCACGCCGGATGGCGACCGGCAGATCATGGCCTATCTGTTGCCTGGCGACTTCTGCGATGTGCACGTCGCCATCCTCAAGCAGATGGACCACTCGATCACGACGCTGTCCGACTGCGACGTGGTGGAGATCCCCATCGCGTCCATCGAAGGCATGACGACGCGGCCAAATCTGGCGCGGGCTCTTTGGTGGGCGACCCTGGTCGACGAAGCCACGTTGCGGGAATGGCTGGTCAATCTCGGCACGCGCGACGCACGCCAGAAGGTGGCGCACTTGTTCTGCGAATTGCTGGTGCGGCTGCGTGTGGTCGGACTGGCCAACGGCCGGGAGTACAAGCTGCCGATCACCCAACAGGATCTGGCCGACACGGTTGGGCTGTCCAACGTTCACGTCAATCGCGTGCTGCAGGGCATGCGGGCGGACGGGCTCATCGAACTGGAAAGCAAGGTGCTGACTATTCTTGATTTCGATGCGCTGGTAACGATCAGCCACTTCAACCCGAACTATCTCCATCTCAGCGAGAGAATCCGCCCATGAGGGCATCGGAACGAGTATTGACGGCGACCGTTGGAGGCGCATGACGCGGTATCATTACGATATCTCAGGCGACCATCCGTTCCGGGACGAGGACGGAATGGAGCAGGCCGATGACCGGGCCGCGTGGCGCGAGGCGACGAGGCTGACGCGCGACATCGAGGATCACCTGCGACCCAACGGGATGTGGAAATTGACGGTCCGGACCGACACCCGACTTGTGTATCTGATCGAGGTCACGGCACTTTACAGCACCGGCAACTAAGCTGCGGCCAGCTGGTGCCGGTCGGCAGGCCGCCGGCGGCGCGAGCCCCAGCGGCATCGCAGCTGGGGAAACCGATCGTGGGGCGCTGCGTTGTCTTCCCCGGGAAGGAAGCGGACATGAACGAACGCAAACGGGAAGAGCAGGGGCAGCCGCCGGCCGAGAAGCCGGACCTCTGCACGATCTTGAGCGAGCATCCCGCGCCGGAGGATCAGTTCGGTGGCGGCGACATCTGCTCGCCGGAGGAGGAGCCTCCCACCGACGACGACAAGCCGCTCGACTGATACCACCGGCGCAGCTTGCGATGTTACATCGGCGGCACGATGCCATTGGTGCCGGCGACCACGTTGCCGGTGGACAGCGTGCCGTCCTCGGCCTTCTGCGACGGCACGAATACGGTCATGCCGGGCTTCAGGTCGGCCACGGCGGCCGGCGCGAAGGTGACGACGGTGGTGTCGTCGGCGACCGAGATGGTCTTTTCCTTGCCCTGGTAGTTCACCGTGATGTTGCGGCCGTCGACGTCCTTGACGGCATTGGTGACGGTGGCATTGGTCATCGTGCTGTTTGGCTTCAGGTCCCACGGATAGCTGCCTTCGCCGGTGCCCTTCATGGCCGCCGGGAACACCAGCACCTCGATGGCGCCGTCGCCGCCGCGCGATTTCGGCAGCGAGGCGATGCCGACGAAGTCGCCGGGCTTGATGTCGTTGAGTGACGCCTTGGCCACGCCGGTGACCTTCCAGTTGTCATTGAGCTTGATCGTGGTGGACGTGCCCTCGCGGGTCTTCACCATCAGCTTGGCGCCGTCGACACTCTCCACCGTGCCGCGCACGCGAACCGTGTCCGCCGCCTGCGCCGCCGAAACGGTCGCTCCGCCGAGCAGAGCGAGGCCCAAGGTGGCGGCTGCTGCAGTAAACGCTTTCATAGATCGTCCTTTCACGTGACGCTGTGGCGTATTGCCGACAGAGTTACGTTGCGCGGACGACGATGATTACGCCGCATCGGATCACGTCGCGGTGATCAGGGCTGCGTGATGCCGGCCGTCGTTGGCGCGTCCACCGGCACAGGTCTCGGCAGCGCCACGTCCCATGCGAGTCCGAGCTTCTCGAACAGGCGGATGGTGAGAAAGGTGGTATCGATCTCCCACCAGCGATGCCCGTGGCGGGCGGAGCGCTGGTCGGCGTGGTGGTTGTTGTGCCAGCCTTCGCCATGGGCGAGGATGCCGATGAAGACGTTGTTGCGGCTGTCCTCGTCGGTGGCGTAACGGCGGTAGCCCCACAGATGGGTGACGGAATTGACCGCCCAGGTCTGGTGCCAGACGAACACCGTGCGCACGAACACGCCCCACACCACAAAGCTCATCGCCACCGGTACGGCGTCGACGAAGGCGCCGGTCTGCAGCATGCCGGTGAGCAGGCCGGCGAAGAAGAACACATTGATCTGGATCAGCAGGATCTTGAGCTGCCAGAGATTGCGCTCCATCGCGGCATAGAACGGATCGCGCAGCACGTCGCGCGCATAGCGCTCATAGATACCGAGCCGCGACAAGTCCGGGTTTTTCACCAGCAGCCAGCCGATATGGGCCCACAGAAAGCCGGCCAGCGGGCTGTGCGGATCCGGCCGCTCGTCGGCCTTCTCGTGATGGCGGCGATGCACCGCGACCCAGCGCGACGGCGTGTCCTCGGCGCAGCAGATCGCAATTACCACCAGCGCATGTTCCAGCCATTTCGGACAGCCGAAGCCGCGATGGGTGAGCAGCCGGTGATAGCCGACATTGATGCCGAGCAGGCCGAACAGCCGCGCGGCGACGATTGCGACAATGAGGGCGGTCCAGTTGAACAGGCCGGGAATTAGCGCCAGCAGCGCCAAAGCGTGAAAGCCGCCGATCACCCCGACATTGACCCAGTCGATACGATAGGGCTGGACGCCTTCCGGCAAAGCGAGCACAGGCGTCGCGGCACTGCGACGAGTCAGGGGAAGAGCGTCGGCGGAGTCGGTAGATGAAATGGACACAGTGCTCCGGATCCGGCCGCCCGCGAGCAGCCCATCGTGCGATTCCCCACCGAGGCTTACGCGGGAAATCTCCGCTTTACCACAAGCACAAACTACCTTTTGTGATGGAACATTTTCAGGCGCAGGGAACCCCTACAAAACACGGCGTGTCGGGTGTTTGTTCGCCAACGGTCGGGGCATCCAGCGCGATCGTGCGACGATTTATCTCAACGCGCGGTGCAAGCCGGCGCGGTTCCGGCAACTGCCCCGATCCAGTCGTCCATGCCATGCAGCACCATAGGTACTTACAGAATAATGACCGTCTCTTTGCGGATACGGTGCGCCCTGGCTGTCTACGGCGACGTGGGTTTCCCTGGCGCCATCGCCTCCAGCAGTGCCTGCGCCAAGCCCTGCTGCACGTCCGGAAGGCCGCGGTTGCGCGCGGCCTGCTCCAGAGCGAACGTCGCTTCCATGTGGATGCGAAAATGCGCGGCGTTTTGTTCGACGCCGGCGCCTTCGGGGACGTTGCCGAACACCACGTCGTTGCAGCGCACCACCGAGCGCGACGTGAAGGCGCGGCAGGACAGCGGGCGGACCTCATAGACCGTGCAGCGGTTGTCGACGCCGAGCAGCGCGCAGCGCCGGCGCAGTTTCAACGGGTCGGCGGCATCGCGCGCGGCGGCTGCCGCGGCCTGCAGCCGTTCGTGCAGTGCGTCCTGCTCGGCCGGGGTGAAATGCGTCGCGATGTGCCGGGCCATCACCGCGGCGGTGCCGGGCGGGACCTGAACATAGAGATGGCAGCAGGCGGCGCAGCCGCCGGTGCAGGCGGTGGCCGGCTGGTTCGGAATATGATCGTGGATGGCGGCGGTGGCGGCGTCCGCAATGGCAGTGGCGTCTCCCGCGGCGGTTTCGATGCTGTCGGCCCGCTCGAAGGCCACGCCATAGGCGGCACGCAGATTGCCGAAGATGCCCTCGTAGCGACCGGACAGCGAGCGCATCAGCGCGCCGACTTCGGCGATATTGTCCGACACGAAGTCGATGGCGTCCTGCGCGCGCATGAGGCGATCCCGATCCGGCCCCGACATACGCTGCGAATCACAGGGGCGTCACCCTGATTGTGAAAGGCTGTCGCCCGGACGAGCGCAGCAACATCCGGGACCGCGTCGTTGCGTTGTGTGTCCCGCATGTCGCTGCGCTCATGCGGGCTACCATCCCCCGTCAGGTGCGCGCTTTTGCCTTTGCCGGTTTCCGGCTCAGCGCCGTCACCGATAGCGCCACAATGCGGTCGATGATGCCCTGGACGTCGTCGAGATCGCACAGGCCGTCCGACATCCGCGTCAGGCGCTCGGTGTCGCGGATGGTCTGGTGCGCCATGGCGAGGGCGAAATGGAGCGCCCAGTAAATGTCCGCGATATCAGCGTCGGGCAGCGCGCGGCGCATCGCGGCGGCGAAACGCTTGAGGTGGTCAACCTCGCGGTTCTTGATCCGGCGGATCGGCGGCACCGCTTCGATGGAGGCGCGGATCATGAAACGCGCGGCGTCCGAGCGCTGCTTCGCTTCGCCGAGGCAGCCGCGCAGCGTCGGGCCGATCAGCGCCGCGAAAATCTCCGCGAGATCGGCGCGGCCCGAGCCCGCGTCCTCGGCCGCCTTCAGCGCGTGCAGGCGCTCGCGGTTGGTGACGAGGCCGCGGGTGGCGAACAGTTCGGCGATCAGTTCGTCCTTGGAGCCGAAATGATAGTTCACCGCGGCAAGGTTGACGTCGGCCGCGGCGACGATGTCGCGCATGGTCACGTCGGCGAAGCCGCGTTCGGCATAAAGCCGTTCGGCGGCGGTGAGAATCGCCATGCGGGTTCGGTCTGCTGCCATCAGCTAGCCCCATGCAAGTGGCGCGGATCAGGCGCGTTGCATTTCAAACAACTGTATGAAACTATCGTTCGGGACGGGCTGCTGTCAATGTGCGGCGCAGCGTCGGCAGGTTTCGCGGCGCGCAAGCTGCGCGAAGTTTTCGCTTGCGGACGTCCATCGGCGGGACAACAGTGCCGCCAAAATATTTCAATAAACGCGAGGAAAGCCCCATGGACTTCAATATGTCGGACCGCCAGCGCGAATGGCTCGATCGCGTTACGTCGTTCATGCACAAGCATGTCCGCCCGGCCGTGCCGGTCTATCGCCAGCAGGACGAGGCGGGCGAGCGCTGGAAGGTGATCCCGATCGTCGAGGAGCTGAAGGCCAAGGCCAAAGCCGAGGGCCTCTGGAACCTGTTCATGCCGCCGTCGTCCCACGAGGACGACGAATTCCACGGCGCGGGGCTGAGCAATCTGGAATACGCGCTGCTGGCCGAGCAGATGGGCCATATCGGCTGGGCCTCGGAGGTGTTCAACTGTTCGGCGCCGGACACCGGCAACATGGAAGTGTTCATGCGCTACGGCTCGAAAGAGCATAAGCAGAAGTGGCTGAAGCCGCTGATGAACGGCGAGATCCGCTCGGCCTTCCTGATGACCGAGCCGGACGTGGCCTCGTCCGACGCCACCAATATCGAGACCTCGATCAAGCGCGACGGCGACGACTACGTCATCAACGGCACCAAATGGTGGTCGTCGGGCATGGGCGATCCGCGCTGCAAGATCATGATCGTGATGGGCAAGACCGATCCCTCCGCCCCCAAGCATCAGGCGCAGTCGCAGATCCTGGTGCCCGTCGACACCCCCGGCGTGACCATCGAAAAGATGCTGCCGGTGTTCGGTTTCGACGACGCACCGCATGGCCATGCGCGCGTGAAGCTGGACAATGTCCGCGTGCCGGCGAGCCACATCCTGCTGGGCGAAGGCCGCGGCTTCGAGATCGCGCAGGGCCGGCTCGGTCCCGGCCGCATCCATCACTGCATGCGCACCATCGGCAAGGCCGAGGAGGCGCTGGAGAAGATGGTGCGGCGGCTGTCGTCGCGCACCGCCTTCGGCCGCAAGATCATCGAGTACTCGATCTGGGAGCAGCGCATCGCCGAGGCCCGCACCGACATCGAGATGAACCGTCTGCTGTGCCTGAAGGCCGCGGACATGATGGACAAGGTCGGCAACAAGACCGCGCAACTCGAGATCGCGATGATCAAGGTGTCGGGTCCGAACATGGCGCTGAAGATCATCGACCATGCCATCCAGGCTTACGGCGCCGCCGGCGTGTCCGACGATGCGGGGCTCGCGCGCGACTACGCCTCGATGCGCACGATGCGCCTGGCCGACGGTCCGGACGAGGTGCACAACCGGGCGATCGCGCGGCTTGAGCTGAAGAAATATGCCAACGCGCCGGATACGTCGGTGGAGGGGCTCGCGGGCCGGCATTGAGGGCAGCCCTTTTCTTCACCTCTCCCCTCCGGGGAGAGGTCGACCGGCGAAGCCGGGCGGGTGAGGGGGCCCTTCATTCCCGCAGTGCCTGGTGCACCCTCACCCCAGCCCTCTCCCGCGAGAGGAAAGGGGACACGCAGTGCCTGCGGCCAAGGCGCTGGCCAACAAGAACGAGGATACGACGTGAGCGACGATATCAAGCGCGACGACGAGTATAACGGCACGCAGCCGGTCGAGGAGCGGCATCGCTTCGACGAGGCCGGCCTCGCGGCCTGGATGGGCGCACATGTCGAAGGCTATCAGGGCCCGCTCACCGTGCAGCAGTTCAAGGGCGGTCAGTCGAACCCGACCTACCGCCTCGATACGCCCACGCGCGCCTATGTGATGCGGCGAAAGCCGTTCGGCAAATTGCTGCCGTCGGCGCATGCGGTCGATCGCGAATTCAAGGTGATCGCGGCACTCGGCAAGCAGGGCTTTCCCGTGGCCCGCGCCTATGCGCTGTGCACCGACGACGCCGTGATCGGCTCGGCGTTCTACGTGATGTCGCTGGAAGACGGCCGCATTTTCTGGGACCCGGCTTTGCCGACCGTGCCGAAGGCCGAGCGCCGCGCCATCTTCACTTCGAAGATCGAAACCCTCGCGCAACTGCACATGTACGAACCCGACAAGATCGGGCTCGGCGATTTCGGCAAGCCCGGCAATTATTTTGCCCGGCAGGT
>JBEVEC010000334.1:0-13567 GCA_040512975.1 Tardiphaga sp.
GAAACGCCACGGCGGATTCGAACAGCACGGCGCCGGCGATCACCAGCGACGACAGCACGATCACCGGTGGCAGTGCGTTCGGCAGGATCTCCCCGAACATGATGCGCAGGCTGCCCATGCCCATGGAGCGGCAGGCCTGCACGAATTCGCGGTCGCGCAGCGACATGAACTCGGCGCGCGTTAATCGTGCGATCGGCGTCCAGGTCACGACGCCGACAGCGATGGTGACATATTCGATCTTCTGGCCGAGGATCGAGACGATCGTCAGCACGAAGATCAGGTTCGGGATGGTCTGGAACAGTTCGGTGAGGCGCATCAGGACCTCGTCGACCCAGCCGCCCACATAAGCCGCCGTGGCGCCGACGGTGATGCCGATCACCGTCGCCGTGACGCTGGCGCAAAGGCCGATCAGCAGCGTGGTGCGGGCGCCATAGGCGATCATGGCGGCGATGTCGCGACCCAGCGAGTCGGTGCCGAGCGGATAGCGCGGGTTCACAAACGGCCAGATCTCCGGCCGGCCGACGATGCGCAGCGGATTGCGCGGAAAATACCAGGGGGCGGCGATGGCGACGCCGATTACCACCAGCACCAGGAACAGGCCGACCAGCGCCGCGCGGTTGCGGGCGAAGCGGCGGGCGAAATCGAAGAACAGCGTGAGCATGGCTACCTCGCCCTGATCCGGGGGTCGAGCTTGAGATAAACGAGATCGACCGCGGCGTTGCAGACCGCGACCAGCAGCGAGCCCAGCACCAGCACGCCGAGCACCATCGGGAAATTGCGGCTCATGACGCTGTCGAACAGCAGGCTGCCGATGCCGGGCCACGAGAACACCGCCTCGATGACCACGCTGCCGCCCAGCATGGTGCCGAGCTGCAGCCCGAGCAGGGTCACGATCGGCAGCAGCGCGTTGCGCATGACATGGGCGATCACCACCCGCGCCCCGGACAATCCCTTGGCGCGCGCCGTACGGACGAAATCGAGGCGGGCCACTTCCAGCATCGACGCCCGCATCACGCGGGCGAAGGTCGCGGCGTAGAACAGTCCCAGCGCCGTGGCCGGCAGCACCAGATGGTGCATGATGTCGAGCACCGTCCCGATCGCGCTTTGGTCGACGCCGATGGTCCGCATGCCGCCGACGGGAAACCAGCCGAGTTTTACCGCGAACAGCACCGTCATCATGATGCCGAGCCAGAAACTCGGCGCGGCAAAGAAGAACACCGCGCCGAGCGAGATCAGGTTGTCCCAGATGGTGTTGACCTTGATCGAGGCCAGCACCCCGGCGGTGACGCCGACAAGAAGCGCGATCACCGTGGCCGCCAGCATCAGGATCAGCGTTGCCGGCAGCTGCTGCGCGATGACGTCGAACACCGGCGCGTTCTGCCGGTAGGAATAGCCGAGATCGAGATGCAGCACCGACCAGATATATTTGACGAGCTGCATCCACACCGGCTGGTCGACGCCGTAGGTGTGGCGCAGCTGATCGAGCATTTTCGGGTCGGTGATCTGCTGCTCCGACGTCATGACGTCGAACAGGCTGCCCGGCGCCAGATGGATCAGCACGAAGTTCATCACGATGACCGCGAAAATCAGCGGGATGATCTGCAGACAACGGCGGATGACGATACGGCGCACGGCGCTCTCCGCTCAGCGATCGAGCCAGACCTCGGCCCAGCTCTCGCCCATGAAATCCGCCGTCAGCGAATGATTGCGCACGTCGGTACGGACGATGGTGACGGGCTCGAGATCGACCATGGGCAGGATCGGCGCGTCGATGGCGGCGAGCTTGTCGAATTCGCGCACCATCGCGATGCGCTTCGGCTCGTCGGTCTCGATCGCCATCTTGGAGACGGTCTCGTCCATCTTCGGGTTGGAATAGCCGGTGGCGTTGCGGAAGGCAGCGCCCTTCACGATGCCGTCGGTCGTGTAATATTGCGTGGTCTGCGGGATCGGCTCGATGCTGGCCGAATTGTTCGACACCGCGACGTCGTAGTCATAGTCCGTGTAGATGCGCTTCAACGATGTCGCGCGATCGGGGATCGCGAGTTCGACGGTGATGTCGAGATCCTCGAAGGCCTGCTTCAGGTACTGGCCAATCTTGACGTTCTCCTCGAACCAGCCGGCCGAGACCAGGCTCATCTTGAAGCGCGAGCCGGATTTGACGGGATAGCCGGCGGCGTCGAGCAAGGCCGCGGCCTTCTTGATGTCGAACGGATAGTCCTGGACGTCCTTGGTGAAGAAAATCGAGTTCGAGAAGTGCAGCGCGCCGATCGACGGGCGCGCGCGTCCGAAGAACACGGTTTCGGCGATGAACTGGCGGTCGATGCCCATCATCAGCGCCTGCCGCACCTCGCGTTTCTTGAAGATCTCGCGGCGCTGGTTGAATTCCACCGAGGTGATCCAGGCTGAGTTCGAATAGCCCTTGCTTTCGGCCACGACCTTCTTGGTCGCGGTCAACCGCGCGATGTCCGGCATCGGGATCGGGTTGAAGGTGCCGATGTCGAGCTGCCCCGCCTCGAAGGCCGCCGAGCGCGACGCCGGGTCGCGCCACCAGCGGATCACCAGCTTGTCGACATAGGGCATGCCGGCGTTCCAGTAGGCATCGTTGCGGCTCATTTCGACGTGGCTGCCGCGCACCCATTCCTTGACCTTGAACGGACCCGTCCCGATCGGCGTGTTGTTGACCGGATTGGTGATGATGTTGCTGCCGGCATAGACATGCTTCGGAATCACCAGGCCAGCCTTTCCGGCCAGCACGGACTTCAGGAAGAACTCGGGCACCGGCACCTTGAACTTCAGCACCACCGTGAGCGGATCGGTGGCCTCCGCCGATTCCAGCGCGTCGAGGGTGACGCCGGCCGAGATCGGCTTCCAGTATTCCATCGCGTTGTAGACGAGGTCTTCCGAGGTCAGCGGCTTGCCGTCATGCCACGTCACATTGGGACGCAGCTTGATGGTGTAGCTGCGGAAATCCGCGGCGGGGGTGATCTCGGTCGCCAGCACGGGCTCGAATTTGAGATCGACGGTGAGACGGATCAGCCGCTCCAGCACCTTGGTGCAGGTGAAATACGGGCTCGAGCCGCCGCCGGCGGGCACGAACAGCGACTGCGGTTCGAAACCGCCCCAGGTGCCGACCAGCGTGCCGCCGCGCTTCGGCGTCTCCGTCGCCGCAAAGGACGGGCCGACATAAGCGGCTGCCGCAACACCGGCTGTCGTCATCAGGAAATCGCGTCGGGTAAAGCCGCTCATCGCATGTCCTCTTCGTCAAAAATAAAATTCTTATTTGCTGTCCAGCGTCGAATAGGTGCCGCGGCCGATCGCCAGCAGCGAACCCTTCTCGTCGAACACGTCGACATCGGCGACGCCGACGCTGCGGCCGGCCCGGCGCACCCGCGACACCGCGATCAGCGCGGTGTCGACGGCGGGCTTCAGGTAATCGACGCGGAAATTGACCGTGGGCAGTCCGCGTCCCACCATCATGCCGACGGCGAAATCGCCGACGGTGTCGATGACCGAGGCGATGACGCCGCCGTGCCACTGCTTCGAACCCGGCCGGCGCTCGAATTCCGGCCGCATCGGCGAGCGCATCGTCACTTCCTGCGTCGCGGGATCAGCCTTGATCACCTCGAGGCCGAGAAACAGGTTGAAGGGCGAGACATCCAGCATCTGCTGGATCTCCGGCGCCGTCAGCGTCTTGACGTCGGGCTTGCTCACGGCGTCACCACGACCTTGCCGAACACCGCGCGGTCCTCGATGACGCGGACCGCCTCCTTGGCCTCCTCAAGCGGGTACGTCTTGTCGATCAGCACCTTCAATTTGCCCGCCGCGACCAGGTCGAACAGTTTGGTGATGTCGTCGCGCTCCCAGCCGTTGGAGCCGAGAATCTTGAGCTCGAAGGTCCAGATGAAGCGCAGGTCTTCCGGCGGGGCGTAGCCGGCAGTGGCGCCGCAGGTCAGGATGCGGCCGCCGAGGCGGAGGCAGCGCAGCGATTTCACCCAGGTGTCGCCGCCGGTGAAATTGACGACCACGTCGACGCCGCCGCTCTCGACGAAACGCCGGCGATGCGGCTTGCCATGCCGCTCGAACACCGTCTTCATGAAATCCGACTGGGTGTAGAGAATAATCTCGTCGGCACCGAGCTCGGTCAGGCGCCTGCCCTTCTCCTCGCTGCCGGCGCAGGCGATGACATAGGCGCCCGCGAGCTTGGCCAGCTGCACGCAGCAAACGCCGACGCCGCCCGATGCGCCGAGGATCAGCACCTTCTCGCCGGCCTTGATCTCGCCGATGGAATTCATCATGCGGATCGCGGTGCCATAGGCCACCGGCAGCGCCGCCGCCTGTTCGAACGAGACGCCTTCCGGAATCTTCACGAGTTGATGCGCCTTGGCGCGGCAGTACTCGGCCAATCCGCCGTCCTGGGTTTCGCCCATCAACCCGCCCTCGACGCGGTTGACCGGATCGATCAGCACGCGGTCGCCGATGTTCCAGCCGGTGACGCCGGCGCCGAGCTCGGAGATTTCGCCGACCACGTCGAGGCCGATGATGACCGGCAACGGCACCTTGATGCCGGGCATGCCGCGGCGGGTGAAGACGTCGTGGTAATTGATCGACGACGCGCGCACGCGGATGACGACATCGCCTTCGCCGGCTGTCGGCGTCGGATAATCCGCCATGAATTGCAGCTTGTCGTTATCGCCGTGTTCGTGAAGGACAACTGCGCGCATGATCTGGTTCGCTCCGTTTGTTTCAGGTCGCGGCGGAAAGGCGCATGGGCCGGCCGCTCGCCGAGGGTTCGTCGAATAAGTTCGTTCGGTTGTGCAGATCGGGCGTCGTCAGGTCGTGAAGCCAAGCGCGACATTGGCCGCGTCCGCATGCGACACGATCAAACCGCCCGCGTAAGGCTTGAACGGAATGCCGGCGCCCTCGAACACGCCGCGCGGCGTATCCAGCGACGCCACCTTGAACACCAGCGCCACCATGCGGTCGCTGCCGTCCGGGCTGGTCAGCGCCGCGCCGGCGTAGCGTTCGACAATCGCGTCGGGATCGAGCACATGGATCGTCGCAGCGCCCGCCTTGAACGACACGCCGCCCTTGGTCGGCTGCAGCAACGGCGCGCCGAACATCCGCTCATACAGCGCGGCCGTGCGTGCGGGATCCTGTGATGCGATGGCGAATTCGACGATTTCGGTCGCGCCGTTGGGATGCACCTGCCATTCCGGCCGCCACACCAGCTGCGGTGTGTCATGGTGGCAGAAGAATGTGCGGCCGTTCTGCACCTCGTCGCCGCTCACGCGGATGACCTTGAACCGCGCATCCTGTGCGCCGCCCGGCAGATCCACCGGCCGCGCGAAGCTCAGCGGCTCGTGCACCGGGACGCCGTGGTCCTTGAGGGTCGTATAGACCAGGTCGGCGTTGACCGACTTGAACACCAGGCCGCTCAATCCCGGCGGATAGGTCCACAGATCGGCGCGCTTGGCCTCGCTGCCCGGCAGAAAACCCAGGAGCTCGAGATAATTGGTGCCGAAGATCGCCAGGTTGTTGCTCGATCCCAGCGTGTGATGGCCACGCTCGGTGAGCTGAAATCCAAGCCGGACATATTGCGTGGCCGCCTCGTCGAGCTGGCCCATGACGTTGATCACGACATGGTCGAGCACCGGCGCGATAGGCGAGGATGAACGCACTTCAGTCATAGGGAACCTCATCAAACAGATCAAATTAGCAGCAAGATCGGTGCCATTACCGGCATGGCCAACGCGTGCGTGCTATGCGGCGCGCGGATGCAGCTCCTCCTCCGCCATCGCGAAGAGCAGCGCGGCGTCGGCGTGCAGCATGGTGGAATCGAACACCGGCAGGTCGCAGTGCTCGGGGCCGATCAGCAGGCAGATTTCGGTGCAGCCGAGGATCACACCGTCGGCGCCTTGCGCCTTGCCCCGCGCGATCGCGTCGAGATAGCGCCCGCGGGATTCCTCGCGCACGATGCCCTGGCACAGTTCGTCGAAGATAATGTCGTGGATCGCGATGCGGTCGGCCTCATCGGGCACGACCGGATCGAGGTCGAAGCCGTCGCGCAGGCGCTGCAGATAGAAATCCTGCTCCATCGTGTAACGCGTGGCCAGCAGCAGCGGACGTTGCAAACCGGCGGCCTTGACCGCGGCGCCGGTGACGTCGGCGATATGCAGCAGCGGGATGGACACCGCGCGCTGCACATCATCGGCCAGCTTGTGCATCGTATTCGTGCAGATCAGGATGCAGCCCGCGCCGCCGGTCTCGAGGCCGCGCGCAATCCCCGCGAGCACGTCGCTCGCCTCGTCCCACCGGCCCTGCTTCTGCAAACTGACGATCGCGTCGAAATTGATTGACCGCATCAGAATGTCGGCCGAGTTCAGTCCACCCAATTGCGTACGCACCTGTTCGTTCAAGCGACGGTAATAGACAGCCGTGCTTTCCCAGCTCATTCCGCCAATCAACCCGATCGTCCGCATCGCACGTGCTCGCTCTGTTCTGCAAAATCCTGTATGCAGAAAGCTAGCACCGGCGGGGCGCAATCCGGTTGCGGATTGGGATCATGATACGCGCTTTGAACGAGATTAAACTTCATAGTTCAAGCAATCTGGGGAATAGGATTTCAATTCCGACGGAATGCACGCATGAACTTTGCGCTGCTGAGCCGTGGCGTGCAGGAATCCTGCGCGGGTCAATCGTCCAGCGGAGATGCAATCATCCGACACCATTTTGAGCCGATCGAAGACCGGGCGGGGAAAAGGTCCGCGCCCGACTTCGTGTGGCTGGCGTTCAGCAGTCGTTGCCTGATTTGCCGGCCGCGGGTCCCTTGACGCCTTCGGCCTGCTGCGCGGCCGTCGGCTGCCCCTGCATCTGCTTTTGCGCATCCTCGGACGAGGCAGGTCCGGTGCCGGCCTGCTGGTTCATGGCATTAGTCGGCGGGTGCTGGCCGGCGCCCGCGTTGGCACCGACCGTCGCGCCGGTGCTGCCCGGCGTCGGACCGGAGCCCGCATCGCGCAGTCCGGTCGAATTGACGGTGTTGCAGGGCGCGGCGACGGCCGTTGCGCTTCCGAGTCCGAGCACGGTCGCGCAGACAAGAACGAGACGTTTCATCTTGCTTCTCCCTTTTGGTCGCGCCGTCTCTGGACGCCTTGGCGTATGCGGCGCATCGCATCAACCGGGAGAATGACGCTTACGTTCCGGACCTCGGCCCATCCTGCATCGCCAAGGCGGCGCGGACCGCCATGACAAGTCTGTCAGGCCTTGGCGGGAAAAGATGAGGCGCGGGAGATATCATGACGGGATTGATTAACGGTCGTGCTATGCTGGCTCATCGCCGTTCAGCATATGACAATTACCGGTGACTGAGAGCGCATTTCTGCTCCCGTCTCAACCGGAGCAACGTCATGCCTGATTACAGGGCCTACATCGTCGGATCCGACGGACACTTCAAAGCTTCCGAGCCGATCATTGCAGACGACGACGATCATGCCGTGAAGATCGCGCAGCAGCTCGTCGACGGTTACGACATCGAGCTGTGGCAGCTCGACCGCAAGGTCATCGTGCTGCCGCGCAAGGAATAGACGCCACTCGATCCTCTTTCCGCAAACGTAACTGACGGGTGGACATCACATTGGCCGCTGGCAACGACAGAGAAGAGCTTTACCGGCGCCTCGAACAAGTCCGCCGACACATCGCTGCAGAGTACGATACCGTTACGAAAACACGCATGATCGCCCTCGCCGACGTCATCCAGCAACAACTTGCCGAGGCCGAGGCGGGCGACACCGACGCGCCTGAGGGCAAGGCGTAGCTGCGCGGGCTGTCCCCTCTCCCGCCTGCGGGGGAGGGTTAGGGAGGGGGAAGCCACCACGGCGGCCTCCCTTGTGGCGCCCCCACCCCGGCCCTCCCCCCGCAAGCGGGAGAGGGAGAGAGCGACTCAGCTTGGCGACGCTGCGCGTGGCGCCGAGATTGAGCGGCGCAGGACGCGTGACAGCGCCTCGACAGAATACGGTTTCTGCACGAGCTCGAACCCGCGATGCGCGTTCTCGGCCAGCACGCTGCTGTAGCCGGAGGTCAGGACGACGGGCAATCCGGGATACATGTCGCGGACCATGGTCGCCAGTTCGACGCCGTTCATGCCCGGCATGATGACATCCGAGAAGACGAGGTCGAACGCGAATTCGTCCTCCGCCAGGATCGCCAAGGCATCCACGGCAGACCGCACCCACTCCGTCGAATAGCCGAGATCCTGGAGCAGCTCGGTGGAGAATTTTCCGACATCCAGATTGTCCTCGACCACCAGGATCCGGTGGCCCTGCCCGCCCGCGGGATCCGCGAGGGACAGCGGCGCCGCGACCGTGGCAGACGGTGCCTCCGAGCGTGGCAGATAGACCGTGAAGACCGCGCCTTCTCCAAATGTGCTGGCCACCACGATGTCGCCGCCGGACTGCTTGGCGAAGCCGAAGGCCTGGCTGAGGCCGAGCCCCGTGCCGCGCCCGACCTCCTTGGTGGTGAAGAACGGCTCAAAAATCGCCTGCAGGTGTTCGGCCGGGATGCCGGTTCCGGTGTCGGCGATCGAAACCGCAACGAAGTTGCCCGGCCGCGGCGGTTCGGATCGGACCGCCGGAATCTCGCTGACCGGATGCGCAGACACGATCAGCCGTCCCTCTCCGTTCATCGCGTCGCGGGCGTTCACCGCGAGATTGACCAGTGTCGTCTCGAACTGGCCGATGTCGGCAATGGCGAAAATCTTGTTCGGCGTGGAATCGACCTCGATGGAGATCCGGCCGCCGACCAGCGGCCGGATCAGGTTCGCGACGCTGTCGACCTGGGCGGTGACGTCGAAGGTCTCCGGCGCCAAAGGCTGGCGCCGCGCGAAGGCGAGCAACTGCCCGGTGAGACGGGAGGCGCGGTCCGTCGTATCGGAGATCGCATCCACATAACGGCGGCGGCGGTCTTCGGGCAGGTCGCGCCGACGCAGGAAGTCGGTGGCCGAGCGGATGATCGTGAGCAGGTTGTTGAAGTCGTGGGCAACGCCGCCGGTGAGCTGGCCGACCGCTTCCATCTTCTGCGCCTGGCGCAGCGCTTCCTCGTTGACGCGGCGCTCGGTCGTATCCACCGCTTCGGCCAGCACGGCGGTCACGGCGCCCTGTTCGTCGCCGACGGGCCGCAAGGCCAGGTCGAAGTGCCGGTGGCCGGCGGGCAGATGAAGCGCAATCTCAAGGCGCGCGGTCGATCCGCGCGCGGCATCCCGAAAAGCCTGCTCGATCGTTGCGGCGGCCCCGGGTGTCGTGCTGAACCACGGCGTTTCCCAGAACGGCCGCCCAATCACCTCTTCCGGTGTCGTTGCGGCCGCGGTCAGCGCGGTCGCGTTCGCATAGAGCATGCGCCCCTGGAGGTCGAGCAGACCTTGCTGCTGGTTGGTGGTCTCGAGGATGGCGCGCAGCTGCGCCTCGCGCGCGCGCAGACGGTCGGTCCTGTCCGCGACCATGCTTTCGAGCCGGTCGTTGACACCGCGCAGATCCAGCTCGGCCTGTTTCGACGCCGTGATGTCGTGGGCCACACCGATGAAGCCGATGTGCCGGCCGGCGGGATCCCGTCGCGGCTGCGATTCCGACCGGATCCATCGTATCTCGCCATCCGCGCGTCGAAACCGCGCCTCCAGGACGAAGGGCTGCATCGAGGCCTCGCCGCCGATGCTCTCGCGCACGACCCGGTCGACGTCGTCGGGATGCAGGATTGTCCGCCAGTCGAAAGCCAGTGCCTGCTCGTACGGGACGCCGACGAAATCCACATAGGCGCGGTTGGCGAAGCTGCGCGTCCGGTCCATCCGGCTCACCCAGATCGGCACCGGTGCGCTGTCGGCGATCAGGCGGAATCGCTCTTCGCTCTCGCGCAGCATTTCACGGGCCAGCGCGCGCTCGGTGATGTCCATGTGGGCGCCGAACAGCCGCACGGCGCGGCCGTCCGCATCGCGCTCGATGCGACCCTCGGCGGCGATCCAGCGAATTTCGCCGTCGCTCGGGCGGACGATGCGGTACTCTGTCGAATATCGCTCGTCCTTTCCCTTCAGCATGTCGAGAAACAGCGTCTCGGCGCTTTCGCGGTCCTCCGGATGCAGACGCTGAACCCAGTCCTCGTGGGTCTCGTTCACTGCTTCCGGCGGCAGGCCGTGGATCGCGAGATATTCCGGCGAACGCCGGTTACGAAAACCATTCTGCAGATCGACGACGACGCCGCCGACCTTGGCGATGCGCTGGACCTCGGCGAGCTCGCTCTCCCGCTCACGGAGCGCTTCGTCGACCCATCTGTTGCTCACGCTTCGCTCCGCATCCGGCTTACCACGACAGGCTCCTGTCGCGGAGCTGCAGGACACGATTATGCCAAAAGGCCCGCCGGATAGACAACTCCGGGATCCGCCGGCTTCCATCACCAAGATACCGCCGCGATCGACAAACCGGAGTCGGATCAACAGCTTGCAGGAACGAATCAGGGCAACTCGGCTTGAGTCCGCCGTTCGTTGAGTTGTTGTGTATGGAGTATCGTCATGGCCCTGCGCGCCAATGGGACAGGCTTGTTGCGCCTGTCTGCCGTCACGTCCCTCCGGGTCGCACCGGATTTAGGGAACGTCAGTAAGTCGCTGATACAGCCGAACGGAGAGCGCACGTCGTCGCGAACCGGAAGGTCAAGCTGATGCCGGGATCCTGGACGCCAACGCTCGTTCCCGACATTGCCGATGATACCGTCTATCTGGTGGTGGATTGCAGCGGCCACGGCGTCTGCGCCTGGCGCGAGGCCCCCGTCGGCGCCACCGACCTCGAGACCGTCATTCGCGACATGATCGGCGGGCAGTACGACGATCCCCTTCGCGTCGTGGCCTTCAACACGACAGAGCATTGGTCGGCCGACGTCTCGAAAGATATCGCGCGCGAATTGCGTCGTCGCGTCGACCAGCAGGATGACGTGCTGACGCCGTCCGTCGAGGCATTCGTCCTGCATCAGATCGGCCGCGAACGTCAGCTCTCCTTGAGGCTTGCGTGATGTCCTGGTCGACGCGTTTTCCCGACCCGGTCATCCTGCCCGACGGCAGCGCGGCGCATACGCTACGCGATGCCGGAGAGTACATCACGCGGCTGCCGTCGAAGGTTCAGGCCGAGGCCCGCTGGCAGACGGCGATGCACGTCCTGATCCAGGCCGCCGACCACGAGGGGCCGCTGATCTTCGCCCAATGGGGCATGACCAAAGCCCTCAGCGACCGCGAGCCCGTCTATCATTCGCCCTCGAAAGACCCGAAGTGGCGCAACACCTACAAGCTCGCGAGGGACCGCTAGCGGCTACAGACTGCTTGCGTATCGCCATGTCACGACCGGCTCGCTGCAGTGCGAATTTATTTTCATACAGCTGTCACAAAACCCGGAACGCTTAGTTGCAACTGCGACATTCTGTCCAGTGAGGCTGTATGACGACCAAGCGAACGATTGCGCCGAAGGACCGACTTCCCTTCCTGAAAACCCAACAATCCCTGAAAATGGCCCGGTCTGCGCATGCCTATGTCCGCGGGAGCACGGTGAAGTTCTACGAGTGGCTGGAAGCCCAGAAGAAAGGCGCCCTGCCCGAGGGCCCGCCGATCTGGATCTGCGGCGACTGCCATGCGGGCAATCTCGGACCGGTGGCCGGCGCGGACGGACGGGTTGCGGTCCAGATTCGTGACCTCGACCAGACCGTGATCGGCAATCCCGCGCATGACATCATCCGCCTTGCCCTGTCGCTGGCCACGGCGTCGCGGGGCTCCGACCTTCCGGGCGTGACGACGGCCAAAATTCTCGAACAGGTGATCGAGGGATATCAGGCGGCCCTGCAGCTCAACGCCGACGATATCGACGAAGCCCCGAGATCGGTCCGGATGGTGGTGAAGAAGTCGGTCGCGCGGTCGTGGAAGCAACTCGCCACCGAGCGCCTCGGCGATGCCAAGCCGAATATCCCGCGCGGCGCCAAATTCTGGGAGCTGTCGAAGAAGGAAACCGACGACCTCGCGGCCCTGTTTCAGACGCCGCAAATGCGTCAGCTCGCTACATCGCTGCAATCGCGCGACGATGACGCGCCGATCGCGGTCGTCGATGGCGCCTACTGGATGAAGGGCTGCAGCTCTCTCGGCCTGCTGCGCATCGCCGCCTTGATCGGCATCGGGGCCAAGAAGAAGCAGCTGGCGCTGATGGACGTCAAGGAAGCCATCTCGGCCGCCGCGCCCCGATACGCCAGGCAGGCGATGCCGAAGGATCAGGGCGCGCGCGTCGTGGAAGGCGCAAGGCATCTCTCGCCCTTCCTCGGCAATCGCATGGCCTGCGGACAGATCGCCGGACGCTCGGTGTTCGTCCGCGAATTGCTGCCGCAGGATCTCAAGGTCGAGATCGATCATCTCACCGTTCCGGATGCCATGCGCGCAGCCAGCTTCCTGGCCGGGGTGGTCGGCAAAGCCCACGCGCGCCAGATGGATGTCGGGACCCGACGCAAATGGCATGCCGAGCTCGAACGCAATCGTTCGAAATCGCTGGATGCGCCGTCATGGCTGTGGTCGAGCGTGGTGTCGCTGGTCGGTAGCCACGAGATCGCCTATCTCGAACATTGCCGGCGCTACGCCGCGCAACACGACATCGCCGCGTGAGGCCGAGGCTTGCGATGCGCGCCGCATAAGTGGCGCGTATCGCAGTTTCGGTGACGGTCCTTAGCTTCTCGACTTGAGGATGACTTTCGCTGTGTGCAACCCGCTGGCCAGCGCGGCTTCCACCGTACCCATGTCGCGCCCGCGATAGAGCGCTTCGCCGGCAAGATACACCGGGCCGCTTTCAGGTGTGGTGCTCGCATCGTGCGGTTCCGGCACGGCATAGGAATAGGCGCCGCGTGCAAACGGATGCTTGCTCCAGTCGAACGCGCGCGCCGATACGAGTTGCTGCATGAGATCGGCGACAGGGCGTTTGAGGATGGAAGCGAGTGATGCCACGGCGGCGGCAACAAGCTGATCTTCGTTGCAATCGGCCAGCGCCTGCGTTGTCGGGCCGCCAAGCCAGCCTGTCAGAACAGGGCTTTCGTCGGGGAATTGCGTCCACCAGACCCGAAAAGCGGCGCTGGTGTCGTCTGAAAGCAGGAATGTCATGTCGCGCAAGCGCGGATCGTCGGCCCACCAGCGCCGCTCGAACTTCAACAGGACCTTGATGACGTTGCCAAAACCCTTGCGCACCGTGTCGTTGACAATCGGCTGCGTAGCCGCGGGAACGGCGATTGTCGGCAACAGCGGGATGGGCACGGTGAGGATTGCGGCATCGCCTTCGTGAGCGGCGCCATCGGCGCAGCGAACCGTCACACCACCATCGACCGTCTCAATTGCGGTCACGACCGCAGCGGTGCGGATGTCGACGCCATGGTCCCGGCATCGGGCGACAAGGAATCCGATCAGGCGCCCATAGCCACCATCGACACGTCCGCCGGTGGCGTGATCGCCCGTCATCCACTCGTCGCGAATGGCGAATGTGCTGATCCGCTCCGGATCGGCGGCGTCGTAGCCTTCGACCAT
>JBEVEC010000346.1:0-29207 GCA_040512975.1 Tardiphaga sp.
GGCTGGATCCAGACATTCTCAAAGCCGGCCTCGCGCGCGATGCGACCGTTGGCAACGCAATTCAGCGCCACGCCGCCGGCGATGCAGAGATTTTTCGCGCCGGTGGTTTCGCGCAGCCAGCGCGCCCGCGCCAGCAGCACCTTCTCGGTATCGTCCTGCACGAGCCAGGCCAGATCCTCCCAATGCTTCATCGCGGGATTGGTGTCCCATTTGGCGGCAGGATCGGGCACGTAAGGCTGGTTCAGCTCCGGCGACCAGCGCGGCACCGTGAGCTCGTTGTCCGCGATATGCATCAGCGACGGCACCTGGTCGCGGCGGCCATAGGGCGCCAGGCCCATCAGCTCGCCACACTTGTTCCAGTCGCCGAATACATAGGTCGAGGCCCGGCTGTACAGTGCGCCGAGGCCGGGCATGTTGATGAATTCGTCGCTGAGGAAACCGCGGTCGGGCTCCATCCAGACCTTCTTCAGGCAATCCAGCGTCGAGCCCTTGAAGGTGTAGTAGCTTTCGGATTCCCGGGCCAGCGGCGAACCGGGCCCGCCGTCGGGATAGGGCTCCATCACGTCGGAGCGGTAGCTGCCGACGCCGTCGACGATCATGATGGCGCCTTCGTCGAACGGGCACGGCGCAAAGGCGCTGTAGGCATGCGCGAGATGGTGCGAGATCGTCACCACCTTGTCGCGCGCGCGAAACAGCGGATGGGCCCTGGCCTCCGGCCGCTCGAAGTCGGGCAGGAAGCCGGGCATGTCCTGATAGACCAGCCGGTCTTCCATCTCCGGCACCGGCAGGATGTAGCAATTGCTGACCACCAGCCCGACATCGTCCAGCGTGATGCCTTCGGCATCGAGGCAGTAGTCGATCACGTCCTTGTAGAAACCCGTGGCGTGCTTCTCGCGGGTGACGCGCTCCTTCTCGATCGCATAGGCGATCTCGCCGTCGCGCAGCAGGCAGGCGCTGACGTCGTGATCGTAGGTGTTGAGGCCGAGGATGTATTGGGGTCGGGACATGATCTGCTTCTGGCAATGCGCGGGGTGCGCAGTATCGGAAATCATCGGGCAGGGACGCAAGGTGGATTGCGGCTATGCAGCGCTCGCTTCGCAACCGCAAGGTTGCAAGAGGTCGCAAGGCGACGGGTGACGGTGCGATGACGGCCGCCTGTGCACACGCAGCACAGCGTCGGGCGCCTTGACCGCGTGCGTCATGGCCTCTTAATCTCGCGCACGGTCGCCTGCGCCTTGCCACGGCCATATTGATATTCTGATTTCGCGCCTCGGATTGACGATTGCCTTGCCACCGGTTTGAGATTCGACTGGACGATATTGAACAATTCGCCGTCAGAAGCATTCCACAATGTGCTTCTTCAAGAAGAATGGAGATCCCAAGAATGGCTCACACCACATCGACGACGCGCCATAACATCGTGACCCGCTGCCTTGCAGCGGTGGCGCTCGTGTCTGTCTATTGCGTCGGCATCATCGGCGCTTCGGCCGTGTTGCTGACGACCGCCAGCACCACCGCTGATGCGCGTGGCGGCGGTCGCGGCGGCGGCGGCTTCCGCGGCGGCGGTGGTGGCTTCCGTGGCGGTGGCTTCCGCGGCGGTGGTTTCCGTGGCGGCGGCTTCGGTCGTGGTCGCGGCTACGGCTTCTACGGCGGTCCCCGCTTCGTCAGCCCGGGCTGCTACTTCAGCCGTCGTTGGGGCCGGGTGATCTGCCCGTATTGATCCCGGCGACAGCGCCGATCAAAGCAAAGCGCGTCGGTCAGCCGGCGCGCTTTTTGTTTGGGGGTGGGGTTGGGCCGCAGCGCCCGCTGCTGCTCAGGTGGCACCAACACCCCCACGCGTCGTCCCCGCGAGGGCGGGGACCCATACCCGCAGGACTCGATGTTGTTGGACATGCGCGGCGAACGCTTCGCTTAACCGATAAGGCAGGGGTTATGGGTCCGCCTTCGCGGGGACGATGGGTGGCTAATGATGTTGCTTCAAACGCCCACGCTGCGCTGCAAAATAATCCGCCCCTCCCGCGCTGGCCTCTCTTGAACGAAAAATACGGACGTACATATTCCGCTTGTGGGGGCCGTCCGGGCCTCTGAACCAGCCGTCTCCGTATAGGCACCCACGCCCGCGGGAACGGTTATTTCCGAAAGACCCGCCATGTCTCTGTCCGTTACAAGCACCGATCCGCAAGCCGCCCTCGATCCCAACCGCTGGGCCGCACTGGCGGTGCTGCTCACCGGGGCCGTGCTGGCGCCGCTTGATTTCTTCATTGTCAACAATGCCATGCCGGCAATCACCCAGGGGCTCGGTGCCACTGCTGCGGATGTGCAGCTGGTGATCTCGGGTTACGCCGTGATCTATGCCGTGTTCCTGATTACCGGCGGCCGGCTCGGCGACATCTACGGCCGCAAGTCGGTGTTCATCATCGGGCTCGGCGGCTTCGCGCTGGCCTCGGCGCTGTGCGGCCTCGCCTGGTCACCACGGGCCCTGATCGGGGCGCGGTTGCTGCAGGCCTTTGCCGCGGCGGCCATGGCGCCGCAGGCGCTGGCGTCCGTGCATGCGCTGTTTCCATCCCACGAGCGCGGCCGCGCGCTCGGCATTTACGGCATTGCGCTCGGGCTGTCCTCGATCATCGGGCAGTTGCTCGGCGGCGCGTTGGTCGGCGCCGATATCGGCGGCTTCGGGTGGCGGCTGATCTTCCTCATCAATGTGCCGATCGCCGCGCTGACCATCGCCGCGGCGTTCCCGCTGCTGCGCGAAACCCGCGGCTCCCATCGGCCGAAGCTTGACCTCGGCGGCGTGGTGCTGTCGTCGCTGGCGCTGAGCTCCTTTGTCGTACCGCTGGTGGAAGGCCGCGAGCGCGGCTGGCCGCTGTGGTCGATCGTCATGCTGCTGACCACGCCGTTCTTCGTCGAGGCGTTCCGTCGCCATGAAATCCGCCTGGCGCAAACCGGCGGCGATCCCCTGGTGTCGCTGGAGGTGTTCCAGTCGCCCGGCCTGCTGCGCGGCATCGTGGCAACCCTCACCCTCTATGCCATCGCCACGTTCTTCCTCACTTATTCGATCTGGCTGCAGTCCGCGCTCGGCTTCACCGCCTGGCAGGCGGGCTTGTGGATCCTGCCGTTCTCGACGGGGTTTCTGCTCGCCTCGACCTTCAGCAATGCGATCGGGCGCTGGCTCGGCGCATCGACGCCGTCGCTGGCCTATGTCCTCGCCGCAGCCGGCTCGTTCGGCTCGGCGCTGGTCATCGCCCTTCATCCCGTGGGAGTGATGCCGCCGTGGCCGCTGATCATGCCGATCATGGCGCTGGGAGGCTTCGGCATGGGGCTGGCGATCCCAACCATGGTGCGCGTCATCGTCGAGCGCGTGGAGCCGCAGCATGCCGGCCTGGTCGGCGGCCTGTTCAATTCGGCCTTGCAGGTCAGCGCTGCCATGAGCATCGCGTTGCTGGGCGGCCTGTTCTACACCGTGCTCGGCAGCCGTACCGATCCCGGCACGATCACCCATGCCTATGTCGTCGCATTACTGGCGATCAGCGCCTGCCACCTCGGCGGCGCGCTGCTGGCGGTGGGGCTCGGCCATCGCCGCGTCGCGCCGCTGCCGCCGGCCACGCGCACCTGCCACAATCCGGCGCCCTGATCTGCATCGCCGCGGTTTGACGCGGCGACGCCGTTCACCGATCATCGGCGCATCGCCATTTGGCCCTGCGCGGACATGTGGCCATCGATCATCTCCTGCTGAATGGAAATCCCATGAGTGCCTTGTTCTCGCCCTTCACGCTGCGCGATCTCACTTTGCCGAACCGCATCGTGATCTCGCCGATGTGCCAGTATTCGGCCGTGGACGGGAAGGCGTCCGACTGGCACATGATCCATCTCGGCAGTCTCGCGCTGTCCGGCGCCAGCATGCTGTGCCTCGAGGCGACCGCCGTGGAAGCCATCGGCCGCATCACCCCGGGCGACCTTGGACTCTATGACGACGCCACAGAAGCCGCGCTGAAGCCGGTGATCGCTGCGATCCGCAAGCATTCCAAGATCGCGATCGCGATGCAGGTCGCCCATGCCGGCCGCAAATCCTCGAGCGCCGCGCCGTGGGACGGTGGCCAGCAGGTCCCGCTCGACAAGGGCGGCTGGATTGCCCAGGCGCCGTCGGCGATCCCGCAAAAACCCGGCGAACTGCCGCCGCAGGAAATCGACGCCGCAGGCCTGGTCCGCATCCGCGAGGCCTTCGTCGCCACGGCCAAGCGCGCCGAGCGGCTCGGCATCGACGCGCTCGAACTGCACGGCGCGCACGGCTATCTGCTGCACGAATTCCTGTCGCCGATCTCCAACCAGCGCACCGACAATTACGGCGGCTCGCTGGAAAACCGCATGCGCTTTCCGCTCGAGGTGTTCGACGCCGTGCGCGCCGCGTTCCCGGCCGGCAAGCCGGTCGGCTTCCGCGTCTCGGCGTCGGACTGGGTCGATGGCGGCTGGGACATTGAGCAGACCATCGTGCTGGCCAACGAGCTGAAGAAGCGCAATGTCGACTGGATCGACGTGTCGTCCGGCGGTGTGTCACCGCAGCAGAAGATCACCCTCGGGCCGGGCTATCAGGTGCCGTTCGCCGAGGCGGTGAAGAAGGCCACGGGCGTGACGACCTTCGCCGTCGGCTTGATCACCGAAGCGCGGCAGGCCGAAGACATCGTCGCCTCCGGCAAGGCCGACTTCATCGCGGTGGCCCGTGGCATCCTCTACGACCCGCGCTGGCCGTGGCACGCCGCGGTGGAACTCGGCGGCCAAGTCCAGGCTCCGCCGCAATACTGGCGCTCGCAGCCTTCAACACAAAAGGCGCTGTTCGGCGACACCACCTTCGGCGGCCGATAAGGGACGGCCCATCCACGCGTCGTCCCCGCCAAAGCGGGGACCCATACGCCGTGCCGTCTCTTTTTCTCACAATGCCGGCTATCCCTTCTCTATCAACCTCAGGGGTTATGGGTCTCCGCTTTCGCGGGGACGACGATGGGATCGTGACCCCCGGCCCACAGCCCAGCCCGAATAGCAGGTCTGCGGCGGGATTGTGTTTACACCGGTTCCGCAGCCTCCTACACAGCGCGCAATATTCTGCGCCATAAAATAAATTGGACATCGGCGCTGTCAGTATGAGAGGAGCCGCGCGATGAGTCGCCATTATCTATGGCTGTTGCTAATCCCCTTTGTGGGTCTGCTTTGGATACCCTTCTACAATTTTCACGATCCGGTCCTGCTCGGCTTCCCGTTCTTCTATTGGTACCAGCTCGCGTGGGTACCAGTGACCGCATTTCTGACCTGGCTCGCTTACCGGACCTATCCCAATGAAGACTGATCTCGATATCCCGGCGCTGGCCGTATTCCTGTTCTTCTTCGTCCTCGTCACCGTGATGGGTTTTGTGGCGTCGCGCTGGCGCAAGCCGAAGACCCTCGCCAGCCTCGACGAATGGGGCCTCGGCGGCCGCCAGTTCGGCACCTGGATTACCTGGTTCCTGGTCGGCGGCGACTTCTATACCGCCTACACCGTGATCGCCGTGCCCTCGCTGGTCTATTCGGTCGGCGCCTACGGCTTCTTCGCGCTGCCCTACACCATCTTGGTCTATCCCTTCGTGTTCATGGTGATGCCGAAGCTGTGGCAGGTCGCCAAGGACAACGGCTATGTCACCGCCGCCGATGTCGTGCATGGCCGTTACGGCTCGCGCACGCTGGAGGCCGCCGTGGCCATCACCGGCGTGGTCGCCGTGATGCCCTACATCGCCCTGCAGCTGATCGGCATGGCCGCCGCCGTGAAGGCGCTCGGCTTCGAGGGTGAAATGCCGCTGATCGCGGCGTTTGTCGTCCTGGCGCTCTACACCTATTCGTCGGGCCTACGCGCGCCGGCGCTTATCGCCTTCGTCAAGGACATCATGATCTATATCGCGGTCATCGCCGCGATCTCGGTGATCCCCTCCAAGCTCGGCGGCTACGCCAACGTGTTCGCCGCCGCCGACGAGGCCTTCAAGGCCAAGGGCTCCGGCAGCATCCTGCTCGCGCCCAGCCAGTACTTCGCCTATGCCACACTGGCACTGGGGTCGGCGCTGGCGGCCTTCATGTATCCGCACACGCTGACCGGTATCTTCGCCAGCAAGAGCGCGACGACGATCCGCAAGAACGCGGTGCTGTTGCCGGCCTACACGCTGATGCTGGGCCTGCTGGCGCTGCTCGGCTACATGGGCCACGCCGCGCATCTGAAACTCGCCAGCAACAACGACGTGGTGCCGGCGCTCTTCCAGACCTTGTTCCCGAGCTGGTTCGCCGGCTTCGCCTTTGCGGCGATCGCCATCGGCGCCCTGGTGCCGGCGGCGGTGATGAGCATCGGCGCAGCCAACCTGTTCACGCGCAATTTCTGGAAGGCCTATGTCAACCCGCAGGTGACCAACGAGGGCGAAGCCGCCGTTGCCAAGATCGCCTCGCTGGTGGTCAAGGTCGGCGCGTTGCTGGTGATCCTCTATCTGCCGACGCAGTTCGCGCTCGACCTGCAGTTGCTTGGCGGTCTGTGGATCCTGCAGACGCTGCCGGCGCTGATCTTCGGCCTGTTCACAGGCTGGTTCACCGCCCCGGCGCTGCTGGCCGGCTGGGCGGTGGGCCTGTTCGGCGGCACCTACCTGACCTGGATGGACGGCCTCAAGCCGCTGCACCTGGTCTCGGTGGGCTCGTTCTCGGCCACGGTCTATGTCGGCATCCTCGCGCTGCTGGCCAATATCGTGGTCGCGGTGCTGGTCAACCTGGTGGTGCCGAAGAAGGCCGTCGCCGTGGCTGCTGCACCGCGGTAAGCATCCATCACAAAGCCGGCGCGCGCATTGCAATCCTGCGCGCGCCGGCTTTATTGTTCGCGCGATGCGCGCGATCCCCGCGCCGGACTTCGATGGAGCACGCGCGCGTGACAGTTTCGCTGCGGATCGGCACCCGCAAGAGCACGATGGCGCTGGCGCAGACCGAAGAGATCGCGCGGTGCCTGACCGCTGCCGATCCGGCCATCGCCGTCGAGATCGTTAAATTCGAGCCGGTCGGCGACCGCGACCAGACCAGCAATTTGCTGCGGCACGGCGGCAAGGGCGGCGCCTTTGTCGGCGAGATCCGCAACGCGGTGCGCGGAGGCTCGCTGCACGCGGCGATGCATTCGCTGAAGGACATGCCGGGCAACGAGGACACCCCGGGACTCGTCATCGGCGCGACGCTCGTGCGTGATCCGCCGACCGACGCCCTGGTGCTGCGCGACGGCGTCAGCTTCGAGGACATCAAGCGCACTTATGGCCGCGGCTACAAGATCGGCACCAACGCCGTGCGCCGCGCCGCCTATCTGCGCCGGCTGTTTCCCGAGATCGAGGTCATCCATTATCGCGGCGCCGCCGACACAAGGGTGCGCAAGCTCGACCATGGCGAGATGCAGCGGCTGCCCGGCGGCGGCGAGGTCGGTCCTGCGGACGCGCTGATCATGGCGCGCTCGGGTCTCGAGCGCGTCGGGCTCGCGGGCCGGATCGTCCGTGATTTTTCGCCGCTGGAGATGCTTCCGGCGGCCGGGCAGGGCATCGTTGCGGTGGAATGCGCCATCGGCGATTTCGACACGCGCCGCAAGCTGGCGCTGATCGACGACCCCGCCGCGCATCTGGCCTGCGACGCCGAACGCGAGGTGCTGTGGGTTCTGAATGGCCACTGCAACTCGCCAATCGCCGCCTATGCGGCGATAGCGGGCAGCGAGATGTCGCTGACGGCCTCGGTGCTGGATGAAGACGGCGGCGGATTTATCGAGACCACCCGCAGCGGCCCGGCCGATCGTCCGCGCGAGTTGGGTCGTGCGGTGGGACTTGATCTGCTGGACAAGGGCGCGGCGGCGATTATCGAACGCACACGGCCATTAGAGTAGTCCGCCACACAACCACGCTGTCATCGCCCGGCTTGACCGGGCGACCCAGTATTCCAGGGCGCTTATGATAATCACAATCGCCCTGGAATACTGGGCCCTCCGCTTTCGCGGAGGGTAACAGTTTTTGTTGTGGGTGCGTCAGCGGGCGACAACGCTAGCCCTCCGCCATTCCCACCGACCACAGTGCAAACGCATACACGATCGCGATTTCATCCAGCCGGTTGAACCGCCCCGACGCGCCGCCATGTCCTGCGCCCATGTTGGTGCGCAGCAGCACCGGTCCACCCCCGGTCATGGTCGCGCGCAGCCGCGCGATCCATTTGGCCGGCTCCCAATAGGTCACGCGCGGATCGGTGAGGCCGCCCATCGCCAGGATCTTCGGATAATCCTTCGCGGCGACCTGATCATAGGGCGAATAGGACAGGATCGTCTTGAAGTCCTCGGCGCTGGCAATCGGATTGCCCCACTCCGGCCATTCCGGCGGCGTCAGCGGCAGCGTGTCGTCGAGCATCGTATTCAGCACATCAACGAACGGCACCTCGGCGACGATGCCGGAGAACAGCTCGCCGGCACGGTTGGCCACCGCGCCCATCAGCATGCCGCCGGCGCTGCCGCCGTGGCCGACGATGTTCTTTTCCGACGTATATTTCTCGGCGATCAGCGCCTTTGCCGACGCCGCAAAATCATCGAACGAGTTGGTCTTCCTGTCGCGCTTGCCGTCGAGATACCAGCCCCAGCCCTTGTCGGCGCCGCCGCGGATATGGGCGATGGCATAGACGAAGCCGCGGTCGACCAGCGACAGCCGGTTGGCCGAGAACGACGCCGGCATCGCCATGCCGTAGGAGCCGTAGCCGTACAGCAGCAGCGGCGCCTTGCCGTCGCGCGCGAGGTCCTTGCGGTGCAGGATCGAGACCGGGACCTCGGCGCCGTCATCGGCCTTGGCCATGATACGGGTGGTGACGTAGTCCGCGGGATTGTGGCCGGAGGGAATCTCCTGCCGCTTGCGCAGCACGCGTTCGCGCGTCGCCATGTCGTAGTCATAGACCTCCGACGGCGTGGTCATCGACGAATAGGCGAAGCGGATGCTGGTGGTATCGAACTCGTAGCCGCCCATCGTGTCCAGCGAATACGCCGCCTCGTCGAACGCGATGGCGTGCTCGGCGCCGGTCTCAAGATCGCGGATCACGATGCCCGGCAGCGCATTGGCGCGCTCCAGCCGCACCAGGTGATGGGCGTAGAGCTCCATGTCGAGCACGTAGATGCCGTCGCGATACGGGATGAGGTCCGTCCAGTTGGCGCGTTCCGGCTGCGCCAGCGGCGCGGTGACGATCTTGAAATCGATGGCGCCGTCGGCATTGGTCAGGACGAACAGCTGGTCGCCGCGGTCGGCCAGCGAATATTGCACGCCCTCCTGGCGCTTGGCGACGAGGCGCGGCGGCGTATCGGGCTGCGCCAGATCGATCAGTTGCTGCTCGGAGGTTTCGTGGTCGCCGCCGGCGATGACGCAAAATCGCCCGCTGGCGCTTTCGTGAATGTGGGTGAACCAGCCGGCGTCCTGCTCCTCGTAGATCAGCTTGTCATCAGCCTGCGCGGTGCCGAGGCGATGCAGCCAGACCTGCATCGGGCGGTGGTTGTCGTCGAGCTTGACGTAGAAGAACGCCTTGGAATCGAGCGTCCACACCACGCCGCCATCGGTCGCCTCGACGAGGTCGTCGATATCCGCGCCGCCGGCCCAGTCGCGCACCCGGATGGTGAAATATTCCGAGCCGTTGATGTCGGCGCTCCACGCCTCGAGGCTGTGGTCCGGCGAATGCCGCGCGCCGCCGAATTTGAAATAGCCGTGGTCGGCAGCGAGCTCGTCGCCGTCGAGGATGATGGTCGCCTCGCCGCCGTCACGCGGCATGCGGCCGAATTGTTCATGCTGGCCGCCCTCGCGGAATTTGCGCAGATAGGACCAAGGGCCGTCCGGCGACGGCACGCTCGAGTCGTCCTCCTTGATGCGGCCGCGCATCTCCGCGACCAGCGTCTTTTGCAATGCAGCGGTGCCGCCGAGCAGGCTCTCGGTATAGGCGTTTTCGGCCTCCAGATAGCTGCGGATCTCCGGCGCCAGCACTGCGGGATCGCGCAGCACGTCCTGCCATTTCGCATCCTTCAGCCACGCATAATCGTCGACGACGGTGATGCCGTGGGCGGTGAAGGCATGGGGATAGCGCGGCGCAACCGGCGCTGGCGGGGAGGGGGGCGGCTTTGTCATGAACGCTCTTTTCGCGGGGGGCGGTTCGGATATGATCGTGGCAACATACCGCATTTGCCGCATGGCGCTGCCAGTTGGAATTGTCATGGATATAGAGATCATCGACCGCCTTGCCATCCGCGACCTGATCGAAAACTGGGTGCTGTGGCGCGACGCGGGCGACTGGGAGCGGTTTCGCACGGTGTGGTTCGACGACGGGCGGATGGTGGCGACCTGGACGCAAGGCACAGCCGACGAATTTATCGCCATGAGCAAGGCCGGCTGGGCCAAGGGCGTCTCGATCCTGCATTTCCTCGGCGGGCAGTCGATCGATCTGGCGGGCAACCGCGCCATCTCACAGACGAAGATGACGATCTCGCAGCGCGCGCCGGTGCATGGCGTTGTGGTCGATGTCACGCTCACTGGGCGGTTCTATGATTTCCTGGAAAAGCGGGACGGCCGCTGGGGCCTGGTGCTGCGCCAGCCGATCTATGAGAAGGACCGCATGGACCCGGTGGCGCCCGATGCCAAGCTGGCCCTCGATGCGGAACTGCTGACGCGATTCCCCGAGGGCTATCGGCATCTCGCTTATCTGCAGAGCGAGATCGGCTACACGATCAAGCCCGACATGCCGGGACTGCGCGGAGCTGCGGTAGAGGCGCTTTATGCGAGTGGGAAGACGTGGTTGCAAGGCGAACCGCTGGATCGCTGACGACCTGCCCTGATGCTCCAGGGGAGGATAAGAAAAAAACAAAACGAGGAAACACATGCCCGACTTCATCACCCTCGACGCCCTGATCCGCGACACCGCGCGGCGTCTTCCGCACAAGGTCGCCGTGATTGATGGCGAGCGGCAGATCGCCTATGCGGATTTCGATGCGCTGATCGACCGCGTCAGCGCCTCGCTGCAGGCGAGCGGGTTGCAGCCGCAGGATACGGTCTCGATCTGTGCCTTGTCGTCGCTTGAATATGTTGCGGTGTTCATCGGCGCGCTGCGCGCGGGCATCGCTGTGGCGCCGCTGGCGCCGTCATCCACGCCGACCGATTTCGCCGCGATGGTGAAGGACGCCGCGGCAAGGATGCTGTTCATGGATGACGTCACCGCGGCAGCCTTCGCAACGGCCACCATCGATCCTGCCATCCAGCGCGTGGCGCTCGACGGCGGCAAGGCCGGCCGGCCGTTTGCCGAATGGCTGGCGCCGCAGGGCAGCAAGCCCGCGCCCGTGACAATCGATCCCGCCTGGGTGTTCAACATCATCTACTCCTCGGGCACCACGGGCACGCCGAAGGGCATCGTACACAGCCACATGATGCGCTGGCGCCAATACGGCCAGCTCGATCCGCTCGGCTACGGCCCCGACGCCGTCACCGTGCTGTCGACGCCGCTTTATTCCAACACCACGCTGGTGGCGTTCAACCCGACCTTTGCCGGCGGCGGCACCGTGGTGCTGATGAAGAAGTTCGATGCGCGCGGCTTCCTCGAACTTAGCCAGAAGCACCGCGCCACGCATACGATGCTGGTCCCTGTGCAGTACCGCCGCATTATGGCGCTCGCGGATTTCGACAGTTTTGACCTGTCGTCCTATGTGATGAAGAACTCGACCTCCGCTCCGTTCGGCGCAGCGCTGAAGGCGGATGTGCTCGCGCGCTGGCCCGGCGGGCTCACCGAGGTCTATGGTATGACCGAGGGCGGCGGCACCTGCCGGCTGCTGGCGCATGAAAACCCTGACAAGCTGCACACCGTCGGCCAGCCGATGCCGGATCACGACATCCGGCTGCTCGACGAGGACGGCCGCGAGGTGCCGCAAGGCGAGATCGGCGAGGTGGTCGGGCATTCCAGCAACATCATGGACGGCTATCTCAACCAGCCCGCCAAGACTGCGGAGACCTTCTGGCACGACGAAACCGGCAAGCGCTTTGTCCGGACCGGCGACGTCGGCCGCTTCGACGCCGACGGCTTTCTCACGCTGATGGACCGCAAGAAGGACATGATCATCTCCGGCGGCTTCAACATCTATCCGAGCGATCTGGAGGCCGTGCTGGCGACCCATGACGACGTGATCGAGGCCGCGGTGGTGGCGATGCCGTCGGAGGAATGGGGCGAGACGCCGGTGGCTTTCGTGGTGCTGAAGGCGGGAGCGGCGACGGATGCCGCGACGCTGAAAGCCTGGACCAATGCGCGCGTCGGTAAATTCCAGCGGCTGAACGAGGTGGTGCCGGTCGAGGTGCTGCCACGCAGCGCCATCGGCAAGGTGCTGAAGCGGGAGCTGCGGGACCGGAAGCTCGCGGCTGATTTGTCGGTGTAGTGCCGCTCCGCAAGTCGTCCCCGCCGTCGCGGGGACGACCGGTCAATAATGCGGCGGCGGTTCATTCCGGGGCGCGCCGCTGTTGGTCTCGGCTTCCGACAGTCGTTCGCCCAATGCCGCCACCTGCCGCGTCAACGCGTCGATCTGCTTCCATTGCGCTGTGATCGTCGCGTTCAGCGTCTCGATGGTCTCGTCCTGATAGGTCAGGCGGATTTCCATCGCCTCGATGCGGTCGCGCAAGGCAGCGGTGTCAGTCATCGGCGGCATTCTCCCGCAGCAAGGCAAAGTCTTCCGAATTGATCGGCAGGTGCGGCGTCACCGACTGGCTTTCGACCAGGCCGTGGCCGAGCGCGATGCGCTGGTCGAACACGAAGCAGTCGCCACGCCAGCGGCTCTCCGCTTCGGGAATGGTCTCGAGATATTTCAGGATGCCGCCCTTGAGGTGATAGACCTCGCCGAAGCCGCGGGACAGCAGATAGGAGCTCGCCTTTTCGCAGCGGATGCCGCCGGTGCAGAACATCGCAACCTTCCTGTGCTTGGCCGGATCGAGCGCGCGGGCAACGAAATCCTTGAATTGGCCGAAGCTTGCGATGGCGGGATCGACCGCACCCTCGAACGTGCCCATCGCCACCTCGAAGGCGTTGCGGGTGTCGATCAGCAGCGTGTCGCCATCCGCGATCAGCGCGTTCCAGTCGGCGGCGTCGACATAGATACCGACCTGCCGGGTCGGATCGGTCGCGGGATCGCCGAGCGTGACGATCTCCTTTTTCAACCGCACCTTCATGTGCAAAAAAGGCATCGCGCTCGCCGCCGAAAATTTCAGTTCGAGATGCGTGAGGCGGCCGCTGAACAGCACGCCGTCCTGCAGTTCCCTCATCAGCGCATCGATCGCCGCGTCGGCTCCCGCCACCGTGCCGTTGATGCCTTCGGAAGCCAGCAAAATGCTGCCTTTGAGGCCGAGATCACTGCACAGTGTACGCAGCGGTTCGCGCAACTGGCGGTAATCGGGCAGCGCGGCGAATTGATATAAGGCGGCGACTTTCAGGGGCATGGCCGAGGTCTAACAGCCGCGCAGCCGAGACGAAAGATGCGCGGTAACGGTCCGGACACCACTGCGCTGCGTTCGCGCGACGACACGACAGGATTCTCGATTTCGGCGCATTGCCCGGTGGCGTCCAGTATGCCAAGAAACGGACCAATGACGTGGCCGATCAGGCACGCACGATTCCCCATGAACCGACCGACGTGAGCGCTTCCCCATGAGAAATTTCCATCTTGCCGGCCGTTCGACGGTGCACGCCATGAACGGCATGGCGGCCACCTCACATCCGCAAGCGACCCTTGCGGCCGTCGAGGTGCTGAAAGCCGGCGGCAATGCGATCGATGCGGCGGTGGCGGCCTGCGCGCTGCAGGGCGTGATCGAGCCGCAGTCCACCGGCATCGGCGGCGATTGCTTCGCGCTGATCCAGATGAAGGGCGAGGGCAAGGTGCACTCGTATAACGGCTCCGGCCGGGCGCCGATGGCGGCGACCGCCGCGTGGTATATGGAGCACAAGATGTACGCGATCCCGACGGCGGGGCCGCATGCGGTGACGACGCCGGGCTCCATCGATGCCTGGGCGACGATCCTGGGCGATCACGGCACGCGCGGCCTCGACTCGCTGCTGCAGCCGGCGATCAAGGCCGCCGAAGAGGGCTATGTGGTCGCGCCGCGCGTCGCGTTCGACTGGAAGAACAATCTGGGCAAGCTGCGCGACGGCATCAACGCGCCGCGCTATCTGTTGAAGAACAACGAGGCGCCGGTGGCCGGCGACGTGATGCGCCAGCCCGAACTGGCGGAGACGCTGCGCACCATTGCCAAGCTCGGTCCCGACGGCTTCTACAAGGGTTATGTCGCTGAAGACATGGTGAACACGCTGCGCGCCCATGGCGGCCTTCACACTCTGGAAGACTTCGCCGCGCATACCACCGAGCGCACCACGCCGCTGAACACCAGCTACAAGGGCGTCGAAGTCTGGCAGTGTCCGCCGAACGGTCCGGGCCTCACGATGTTGGTAATGCTCAACATCCTCAGCCATTTCGACCTGACGAAATATCCGTCGATGAGCGTCGAGCGTTTTCATCTCGAGGCCGAGGCCGCCCGCATCGCCTATCTGATGCGCGAGCAGGAGATCGGCGACCCCGCGCATATCGACGTCGACGTTGCGCGCATCCTGTCGAAGGAATTCGCCGCCGAGTGGGCCGGCAGGATCCGCATGGACGCACTGGTCGAACTGCCCGACGTGCGACCGCCGATCAATCCGGAGACGGTCTACATCACGGTGATCGACAAGGACCGCAACGTCTGCTCGTTCATCAATTCAGTGGCGCATTCGTTCGGTTCGGCCGTGGTCTCCGACAAGACCGGCGTGGTGATGCAGAACCGCGGCGCCGGCTTCCGCGTGCAGCCCGGCCATCCGAACTGCATCGCGCCGGGCAAGCGCCCGCTGCACACCATCATCCCGTCGATGACCACGAAGAACGGCCGCGCGCAGATGTCGTTTGCGGTGATGGGCGGCCAGTATCAGCCGGTCGGCCAGACCCGCGTGCTCACCAACATGCTCGACTACGGCATGGACGTGCAGGAAGCGATCGACGAACCGCGCGCGCTGCATTTCGAGGGCATCTATCAGTTGGAGAACGGCGTCTCCGAGGAGATCGCACAGGGACTTGCGAAGATCGGCCACACCATCGGCCGCCCGGTCTCGCCGTGGGGCGGCGCACAGGCGATCGTGATCGATTGGGAGAAGGGCACGCTGACGGGTGGGTCTGAGCCGCGCAAGGATGGTTGCGCGCTCGGGTATTGAGCGGGGGGCGGGACATGGGGGTTGTCTCTGTGGTGCCCTCTCCCTAACCCTCTCCCGCTTGCGGGAGAAGGGACCCGCCGTGCTTGGTGTAGGTTTTGTGCTTTGCAATGAGAGACTGACGGAGCCGCACCGACAGCGAACTCCCTCGCCCGCTTGCGGGAGAGGGCGCCACATCGTAAGCCCCTCCACCAACAAAAAACCGACCCCTCTCGGAGCCGGCTTTTGTGCAGCGTCACCTGCGATCGACAGGGGAGTCAAAACCCTATCGACTGAAAACTCTTAGAGCTTGCGGTCCGCAAGATCCGACGCCTTGGCAGCGGCGTCCTTCGCGGCATCCTTGGCGTCGCCCACGGCCTTCTGCGCGTGGCCCTTGCCTTCCTGGATCAAGCCTTCGCCCTGCAGGCGGTCGGAGCCCGTGGCTTCGCCGATACCCTGCTTGGCCTTGCCGATCGCTTCGTTGGCAGTTCCCTTGATCTTGTCTGCGGTGGCACCCATGGGATACTCCTCTCGCTGGGGGGCGCGTGGGATCGAGACCATCTCGACCACGTTGCCCCGTTTGATCTTCGCAGGGACAATGACCGGCACCGGCGAATGTTCCTCGATCTCCTGGACGTGATGCCGCAGGGTTCGCTGCATCGCCGTCATAAAAGTTAAGAAAGAATCGCATGTCCGGACACGATCACGACCATCCGCATGATCATTCTCACGACCACAACCACGACCAAAACCACGACCACGACCACGACCACGATCACGATCACTCCCACGACCATGATCCGGATCGCTGGAAGCACGACGGCATTCGCGTCATCCCGCACGATCAACTTGATACCAACGTGCCGTCGACCAAAGGCATGGATCGCGCCGCGGCGATCAATTTCGCCCGCGTCGGCGCGCAGAAGCTGTGGGCCGGCACGGTGTCGATCAAGCCGGACGCCAAGACCGGCGCGCATCATCACGGCCATCTGGAAAGCGTGATCTATGTGGTGAAAGGGCGCGCGCGCATGCGCTGGGGCGATCGCCTGCAGTTCACGGGCGAGGCCGGTCCGGGCGACTTCATCTTCGTGCCGCCTTACGTTCCGCATCAGGAAATCAACGCCAGCGCCGACGAGGTGCTGGAATGTGTGCTGTGCCGCAGCGACGGCGAGGCGGTGGCGATCAACATCGACATCGAGCCGGTGGAAAAGCCGGAGACGGTGCTGTGGGTAGACCCGACGCACCCCGATGGTGCGGTGAAGAAGTAGGGGCAAGCTCTGCGCCTGTGGCTTCCCCCTCCCTGGCCCTCCCCCGCAAGCGGGAGAGGGGATCTGCCGTGCATGGTTAGAACGTGCCTTTTATAAGCCGCAACCGAACGCAAGTCGGCAGCGCGCCCCTCTCCCGCTTGCGGGGGAGGGTGGGGGCAGCCACACGCGATCACCTTACCTCCGGCAACCCCGCCGAAAACCCCAGCGTGCTCTCGATCCATTTCGCGACGCGCAGCATGTGCAGATCCTGCCGATAGGCGCCAACCACCTGCAGCCCCAGCGGCAGGCCGCGTTTGCCGAAGCCGGCCGGCAATGACAAAGCAGGCACGCCGATCAGCGTCCACGGCGCGCAATATTCGGCGTCGCCGGTATAGCTCAGCCCCAGCGGCGCTTCGCCAAAGGCGGGCAATGTCAGCACCGCATCGAACGGCGCCATCTGGATCGTGAAGTCGGCGCGCAATTGCGTCTGCAATGCCTTCGCCGCGAGATAATCGACGACGCCATGGGCGCTGCCGGTCTCGACCAGTTTTTTCAGCGGGTCGCTGGTCTGGTCCGGATAGCGGGCGACGAGATCGCGGAAGATGTGCGCGCCTTCACTGGTCAGGATCGTGTTGATCGTATCCCAGTTGTCGCGATCCAGTTCAGGCAACGCCAGTTCGGTCACCGTGGCGCCGGCGCCGCGCAGCTTCGTCACCGCGGCTTCGAACACCTGCTGCTGTTCGATCTCCGCCTTGGCGAATTTCGCAAAGCGTACCACCGCAAGCCGGGGCGACGGCAATGGCTCAACGCCTTCGACGGCGATCTCGAAGGCGGGCAGCGGCTCGCCATGCAGATCGGTATCACTGCGGCCGGCCAGCAGCGACAGCGCATAGGCGACGTCGTCAATGCGGCGGGCGAAGAAGCCGATATGATCGAGCGACGGGCTGAGATGATGCACCCCGCTGCGCGGGATCGCGCCAAAGCTCGGCTTGAAGCCGACCACGCCGTTGAAGGCGGCAGGCCGCACCACCGAACCCAGCGTCTGCGAGCCCAGCGCCAGCGGCACGATGCCGGCGGCAACCGCGGCAGCCGAGCCCGACGACGACCCGCCCGGCGTATGCGCGCTGTTCCAGGGATTGGTGGTGGGGCCGGCATGGCGCCAGGCGAATTCGGTGGAGACCGTCTTGCCGAAGATGGTGGCGCCAAGATTGCGCAGCCGCTCGACCACCCAGGCGTCGGCGGCCGGGATGTGGTCACGGTAGATCGGCGAGCCGTTGGTGGTCGGCATGTCCGAGGTGGCGATGATGTCCTTGATGGCCACGGGAATGCCCGACAGCGGGCCGGGCTTGCGCACGGTGTCGGTGGGCAGCACCTCGAAGGCGTGCAGCACGGGCTCGATGGTCTTGGCCTGCGCGAGCCGTTCGGCGGCGTAGTGGTCGGCCGCGGAGGGGGCGGTCTTGAACAGGCGGAGGAGGTCGAGAACGCCAGCATCGGATGTGGTGGTTTTTGTCATCTGTTCATTCCACGTATGGCGTTTCTTATCCCTCCCCCTTGTGGGGAGGGTGGCCAGCCGAAGGCCGGTCGGGTGGGGGTGCCACAGCGGAAGCCTTGCTTGGGGCGCCCCACCCGGCCTCCGCTTCGCTCGGCCACCCTCCCCACTGCGCGCGGCTGCGCCGCGCTTGGGGGAGGGACGCCATAAGCGCCTACTTCATCGCCAGCGCGGGCACGATGTACTTGCGCACCACGAACTTGTCGGAGTCCGGCTGCGCCGCGAGATTGCCGAGCGCGATCTGGGTGTCCATGGAGATCTTCAGTGATGGCGCCGAGATGTCGACGCTGTCGGGATAGACGCCGTCCGCGAGCATGCGCTTGACGGCGGATTCGATCACCGCCGGCTCCATGGTCGGGAACTCCTTCTGCGCGATGGCCACGGTCTTGGCCGGATCTTTCTTCATGAAGCGCATCGCCATTTCCATGCCGTTGGTGACGCGCTGCGCGGTGTCCGGATCGACGTCGTTGCGCGCGGTGACCGACGAGAACGCATAGGCGCCGTAGCTCTTCGGGAAGCCGAACACCACCTTCATGCCCTTGGCGACCACCTGGTCGAGGCCGGGCTCATACATCACGGCAACGTCGGCCTGCTTGGCCAGGAACGGGCCGGGCTCGGTGCCGATCGCCACCGGGATCATGTCGATGTCGGTCTTGCCGTCCATGCCGTTCTCCTTCAGCAGCTTGAGGAACAGCGAGGTCGAGGTGGTGGGCATGGTGCCGACGACGACCTTCTTGCCCTTCAGGCTTTTGACATCGTCGAACTTGAAGTCCGGAGTGGTGGCGATCCACACCGCGGCGCCGTTGACGACATTGGCGATGATGCCGACCGGCGCGCCCTTGGAGGCGGCGATCGCCGTCCATTCCGGGCCGTGGATCGAGAATTGCGCGCTGCCCGAGATCACGGCCGAAAGCGCCACGGTCGGCGAGCCGGCGGTCTCCTTGGTCAGGTCGAGGCCCTGCTGCGTGAAGAAGCCCTCGTTGATCGCCACGTAGAGCGGCAAATAGAGCATCGACTGGAAGGCCTGCGACAACACGACCTTCTTGTTCTGGGCCATCGCCGGGCTGGCGAAAAGGATGGCAGCCAGCGCGGTGGCGCCGACGATACGCTTGAGCAACGACATGGGATTCTCCGTGATGCGGGACGATTGCGTGTGAGAGATCAAACCTGAACCTGGTGCGAGGTCGTCGCCTGCTTCCACGGCAGCGACGTGCGCTCGATGATGTCGATGACGTAATAGAGGATGAAGCCCATGATCATCAGCGTGAACAGCCCGACCCACACCGAGTCGAGGTCGTAGAGGCTGGAGGCCGTGAAGATCATGTGGCCGAGCCCGCGCTGCGACGAGATGAACTCGCCGACCACCGCGCCGACCAGCCCGAAGCCGATATTGATGCGGAAGGTGGCGATGATCGACGGCAGCGTGGAGGGCACCACGGCCTTGAAGAAAATCTGGTGCTTGTCGGCGCCCATGGAGATCATCAGCGACTGCAGGTCGACATCGGCGTCCTTTGCCGCCTGATAGGCCGCGATCAGTGCGACGAGGGCGGTCAGCGATACCGCGAGCGCCACCTTGGAGATCAGCCCGGTGCCGAACCACAGCACCACAATCGGCGCCAGCGCGATCTTCGGCACGGAGTTGATGGCGACGATGAACGGCTCGACGAGCTTGGCGACGAACACCGAGTACCACAGCGCAAGGCCGAGCAGCGAGCCGAAGATGGTGCCGATGATGAAGCCGAGAATGGCCTCGAACAGGGTGTACCAGCTATCCGACAGCAATTCGCCGCTGAGGATCAGCTTGTAGAACATCGCGAAGATCCCGGAAGGCGAGCCCATCAGGAAGGCCGAGACGTAGCCGGCGCGGACGCCGATTTCCCACAGCGCGAAGAACACGGCGATGGCCAGCACCTGCAGCACGGCGCGGCCGAGCACGGTGTCGAAGGCCGAGCGCTTGGGCTTGCGGCGAAGCTTTGGTGCCGTGCGAACCGGGGCGCTGCTCTGGATGGTCATGGTCATCAGGTTTTCTCGGTCTGGATATCGAGCTCGGCGCACAGGGTCTTGAAATAGGTCGAGAACTTGGCGTCGTTGCGCGCAGTGACCGGCGACGACGCATCGATATCGATCTCGTGCACGACTTTCACGCGGGCCGGACGGCCCGACAGCACGACCACGCGCTTCGACAGCGCGACGGCTTCGTCGATGTCGTGGGTCACCAGGATGACGGTCTTGTTGTAGGTCTGCACGGCATCCTTGAGCACGCCTTCCAGATACAACCGCGTCTGGTAGTCCAGCGCCGAAAACGGCTCGTCGAGCAGCAGGATATCGGGGTCCATGATCAGCGTGCGGATCAGCGCCACGCGCTGCCGCATGCCACCCGACAGCATCTTCGGGTAGGCGTTCTCGAAACCGGCGAGGCCGAACTGCTTGAGATACTCGCGCGCTTTCGCTTCGGCTTCCTTCGGATCGACGCCGCGGGTCTCGAGACCGAGCAGCACGTTGCCCAGAACCGTGCGCCACGGAAACAGCAGGTCCTTCTGCATCATGTAGCCGACCCGGCCGCGCAGACTGTCGATCTCCTGGCCGCGATAGGTGATGGTGCCGTCATCGGGCTCCAGCAGCCCCGCGATGATGTTGAAGATCGTGGTCTTGCCGCAGCCGGAAGGTCCGATGATGCTGACGAAGTCGCGCTCGTTGATGCTGAAGGAGAGGTCGTCCAGCACGTTCACGTCGCCGCCTTTGCCGGGAAAGGACTTTCGGATGTTCTGGACAGTGAGTTGGGTCTGTGTCGGCGGCATCGTGCGGTTTCCTTGATACCGCGTATACGCAAGCCGCGTGCCATGTAGGCAGGCTGAAATGGCCGGGCAAAGATGGTTTTGTTTGATGCTTCAAAAGAGCTGCATCAGGGTTGGGCATGGAGGCCGTTAATTTATGCAGGTCGCCGAAGTGTATAAGACGACCACTGCGCGCGGCGCCTGTGACGCCCGCGCGCAAGGCCGCAAAAAAGCCCCTCCTACCCCGTCACCGCCAACACTGCTTCCTTGATCTTCGCCAGGGCATAGTTGCCGACCATGCTGGCCTCCACATGCGGCAGGTTCGGCACCTCGTCCGCCGCCACCACGCAGTCGACGATGGCCGGCCCATCACAGGCCAGCGCATCGGCGATCGCCTGCTTCAGGTCTCCGGGGACCTTCGCCGTAAAACCCTGGCCGCCGCAGGCACGCGCCAATGCGGCGAAATCCGGATTGGGGAATTCGATCGCCTCGCGGAACGGAGCAAGCCCGACGCTTTCGGCTTCCAGCGTGATCAGGCCGAGCGCGGAGTTGTTGTAGACGATGACCTTGATCGGCAGCTTGTGCTGCACGGCGGTCATGAACTCGCCCATCAGCATGTTGAAGCCGCCGTCGCCGGTCAGCACGATGACCTGCTTGGCGCGGTCCAGCGCCTGCACGCCGTTGCCCTGGCCGACCGAGGTGCCCACCGCGGCGTTGTTGAAGGAGCCGGTGATGCGCTGGCTGCCGGTCTGCCGGATCCAGTTCGCCGACCACAGCGTATTCAATCCGGTATCCAGCACGAAGATCGCGTCCGGACGCGCCAGGTCGCTGACCGCGCGCGCCACCGCCTGCGGATGCAGCTTGTCCTTGCTACGCCCGACGTCGGCCTGCTTGTCGAGCATCTCGTCCCACTTGGCGCGGGCGTGGCTGATCTTCTCGAAAAACTTGCCGTCGCTCTTGGTCGCGACCTTGTCCAGCAGCATCTTCAGCGCCGGCCGTGCCGAGCCGATCACCCCGAGCGAGGTCGGCGTGCGGCGGCCGAGCGCTTCGGCGCGGACGTCGATCTGGATCACGTTGCCCTTCTTGGGCAGGAAGTTGGAATAGGGATAGTCGGTGCCGACCATCACCAGCAGGTCGCAGTCATTGACGGCGTGATACACCGCCTTGGTGCCGATCATGCCGAGCCCGCCCATCCAGCGCGGGTCCTCGAAGGCCATGATCTCCTTGCCGCGCACCGAATGCACCAGCGGCGCCTTCAGCTTGTCGGAGAGGGCCCGCAGCAGTTCGGCGGTGCCGAGCGCGCCATGGCCGCACATGATGACGACATTGCCGGCCTCGTCGATGCGGCGTGCGGCTTCCAGCACCGCCGCCTCATTGGGCAGGATCTCGCCGCGCGGGATCAGCGTCGCGAGACTCGCGGTCGCTCCCTCGGCCTTGGTGGACAGCACGTCCATCGGCAGCGTCAGATGCGCGACGCCCGGTCCCGCATAGGCCGCGGCAATGGCCTGGTGGATGACGCCCGGCGCCTGCGCCGCGGTGGTGATGGTCTGGGTGTAGAGCGCGACGTCGCGAAACAGCAGGTCGGGCTCGGTGGACTGGAAAAAGTCGGTGCCCTTCATGGCGCGCGCCATGTCGCCGGATAGCGCCAGTACCGGGGCGTGATCGCGCGCGGCCTCATAGAGGCCCGCCACGAGATGCGTGCTGCCGGGGCCGGTGGAGCCGGCGCAGACGCCGAGCTTGCCGGTCAGCTTGGCCTGTCCCGCGGCAGCCAGCGCCGCGCCTTCTTCATGGCGCACGCCGATCCATTCGATCTTGCTGCGCCGGACCGAGTCCGCCAACGGATTCAGCGAGTCTGCGATCAGACCGAAGATCTGCTCAACGCCGATCTTTTCGAGCACGCTGACGAGTTCATCCGCGACGGTTTTGGACATAGGGGGCTCCGGTCTTTCTCGAGTGATGTCGCTGGCACTGACAGCTGCGCAACTGGATAAACGGAAGATATCAACCGGTTGATCGCACTGCAGCAACAACCGAGCCGCCAAACGGTTTCGTGATGGTGAATTAAACTCCGTCAATACTGGAACGTTTCGAAGAACCGGCGCCCGTCAGGACGTCGGCTCGAGCGCGACCGCCGGCTTCGTGCGGCTGAACAGGATGCGCTGATACAGCCAGCCGATGGCAACCAGCACGAGGCCGAGGCACATGAAGGACAGCGCGCGGTAGATGCCGGTGAGCGACGACATGTCGATCAGGAACGCTTTCAGGATCGTCAGCGCGATGACGATCGCCGAAGCGAGACGTGCGCGCTGCGAATTGAACATCACGCCGATGCCGAGCAGAACAACGCCGAAGCCAAGCCATGCAATGGACAGCGTGTATTGCTCCGCGTCTGTGGTCGCAGACCAGGCGAACGCCGGCCCATGATAGATACGGCGGATTTCCAGCGTCACGTAAGTGAGCGCCATGACCAGCGCGCCGCCGGCGATGATGTTGCCGTAGACGGGCTTGCGGTGGCCGGCGACGGCGTAGGACAAGAGCAGCGCCAGCACCGCGGGCAGGGCGTAGCCGAGCAGCAGCAGATTGAAAATGACGCCGCCGGTGTCGGTGCGCCAGAGCTCCGGGTTGTTGAACAGCAACAGGCCACCGACGCTGGCAATGCCCGCGAACAGCGTCAGGATGACGGCGCTGACATTGTGGACGATGCTGCCGCTGCGCAGCCGCAGCCGTTCCAGACCGATCGCCATCGCCAGCGCGACGCAGACCTGCAGCGCGTTTTCCGCGAGGTCCGACGAGCTGCGATAGATATCGCCGTCATTGACGAGGTGGCGGATTTCGACGAAGGCGAGTAGTACCGTGAACAGGATCGCGGCGGATTCCACCATGCGCAGCGGCACGTCGTCGCCGCGCCGGCGCAGCAGGATGCTCGCGCCCCAGAACGACGCGGCCGGCGCGCCGTAGCCCCACAGCAGCCAGTTGAAGATCGGCGTGGTGCCGACGAGATCGCCGACCACGCGCGGCTCCCAGGCCGTGCGGGCGACCACGATGGAGGCCAGGATCGCCGCAAGCCAGCGCAGGAAGGGGATCGGCCGCTGCATGGAGATCCATGCGGTGCCGAGCGCCATCAGCGACAGCGCGATGGTCAGCCAGCCTTTCTCCAGCGCGAAGGTCAAAGCCAGTGCCAGCGCCCCGAGGGTGCCGGTGGCGAACAGCGCGATCGAGATCGCCAGGCCGGGCCGTTGCTCGCGTTTGCCGAGCAGTTCGGTCGCGGCGGCAAAGCCCGTCGCGACGAGCACGGCCAGGATAGCGAAGGGGACCGATCGGTCGAGATGGGCGATGCGGGCATAGAGCGCGACCGACAGCGCCAGCGGGGTGAACACCGCGGTCGCCGCCCAGATCACCGGAACGATGGCGCTGACCGATCGCCCCTGTGCCAGAAAGCCGACCGCGCCGAAGCCGGCTGCGAATATAGCGGCAGCGATCAGGTGCCACGCCACGGAGCCGTCGATGGGGTTCGCGCCGCCGATGCCGTCCAGCGGGCCGCCGGGCAGCACCAGCATGGCGAGATTGCCCTTCACCGCCCATCCCATGAACACCACCGCGACGCAGACGGCCGCCGCCGCGACGGCAGCCGTCGCCGCCTGCGCATACCAGGCCACGGCCAGGGTGCCGGCAACGACGAGGATGAACATCGCCATGGCGATGTCGGTCTGCCGGCTCGCCAGCACCACCAGCGCGCCGCTGACGAGGTTGGCGCCGAGCGCGCCGGACGAGATGCCCTCGATCCGGCCGGGCTCGGCCGGCGGGCCGTACATGAAGCCGCAGACCACCAGCAACGAGGCCAGCACGAAGCCCGCAAGGACGTGGAAGACGTGCGGCGCCACGGTCGCCACGCCGGCGTCGAGGCCGGGCAACGTCCACAGCGTCGCGAACACGATGGTGGTCAGCGCCAGCCAGCGCCACAGCCGCACGCGGGCGAGGCCGAAGGCGGCAGCGGTGACCACGGCAAGGTACAGATACAGCGCCCAGTATTGCGGCTGGCCCGACGACACCAGGACCGGCGTGACGAAGCCGGCAGCAACGCCGAGGCCGGCCAGCGCCGGCCCGTGCAGCAGGGCGGCGGCCATGGTGCACATGGCGACGATGCCCAGCAGGATGAAGGCGGTGGCCGGCACCAGGAAGTCATACAGCGCATAGGCCGCATAGACGGTGGCAAAGGCGACCGCGGTGCCGGCGGCCGTCAGGATCGCCGGAATATTGGCGATCGCCAGCGGCGCAATGGCGGAGAGATTTTCCTGGCGACGGCTCCATTCGCCGACGGCGAGCAACGCCACCGCGAAGACGCCGCCGAGCAGCACGCGGACGCCCGGGCCAAGCAGGCCGGATTCGACCGAATAACGCAGCATGAAGAAGCCGCCGAGCGCCAGCGTCAGCCCGCCGACCCACACCACCCAGCGTGTGCCGAGCCTCTCCTCGAGGCCGGGCCGGGCCGGTACGTCGGGAGCCGCGACCGGTGTCTCCGTGACGGCAGGCTCGGCTGCTTTGGCGGCCTTTGCAATCTTCGCCGCTTTGGCGGCCTTGACGGGTTCGACGGGCGCGGTCGCTGCTTGCGAAAGTGCGGCTGGCGCCACGACCGTGCCCGACATGGCCTCGAGCTGCGCGCGCAAGATTTTCACTTCCATCCGCGCCTTGCGCGCGAACAGGAAGGCGACGATGGCGATCACCAGGGTCACAAAACCGAAATCATCGAACATCCGCACGAGCCTTGCGTTCAGGAAGGGAGAGGGCCGCAGGCGCTGACCTCGCGGCACCCCTCATCCGGCACGGCCTTCGGCCGCGCCACCTTCTCCCACAAGGGGAGAAGGGAAGAAAGCAACGCTACGTCGCGCACGACGATCGAAGGCTATGTGTCGTTGCCGTTGTGTTTAGTTCACGCGCGTGACAGCTAGCGCTAATCCAGATCGATCCGGAACGGCTTGCCCATCACCGTCATGCTGCCCGGCCCCATATCGTCCAGCGCGCGCACCATGCGGCCGTTACGGCCGAGCGCCCGGTCGGCAAGGCTCACCAGCAGCCGGTTGGGCGAGGCGATCGGCGACGCCGCGCGGATGCGCTGCGCGATGTCGCGCTCGTCACGGTCCGGGTTGAGCATGCAGGCCGCGGCAAAGGCGCTGGCGGTGGAGCGCGAGATGCCGGCATAGCAATGAATGACCAGCGGCGCGCGGCGGTCCCAGCCGCGGGCGAAATCCAGCACCTGGGTGATGTGTCCCTCGTTCGGCGCCACGAAACCGTCCATCACCTCGGTGATGTCGTCGACCTGCACGCGCAAATGGTTGGCGTCCGGCACCGTCTCCGGCCGCACCACCTGTGCGACATTGGCCATGATGGTGAGCACATGGCTCGCGCCGGTGTCCTTCACGGTCGGATGCAGATCGGCGAGCGAGCAGACATAGATCATGAGGCAGCCTTTGTGTTGCAGCGATTATACGTTTGGCACCAAGCCTGCCACAAGCAATGCTGTCATCGCCCGCGAAAGCGGGCGACCCAGTATTCCAGGGCGCCTGCTTTGAGCCACGACCGCCCTGCAATACTGGTTCACCCGGTCAAGCCGGGTGATAACAGCTCTGGATGTGTCGACGCTCACGTCAACAACATCTCGAACCGTGCCAGAAACCGCTGCTCGGCATCACCCGCCGGCCATGGCGTCAGATAATCCGCGACCATCGCCTCCGACAAACCGGGATCCTTGCCGAACAGCCGTTTCGCCTCGGCTTCCTTGAAGCCCGCGAGCCGCGTGGCCTCGAGATAGGCGGCGCCCATGTCGGCGGCCTTGATCGCCTTGGTGATGCTTGCGGCCAGCACCGGCGGCAGCCCGAAGCGCATATGGATGGCAGCCAGGAGACGCAGTTCGACCACCTTGTAGGCGCCGCCGATCACCGCCTTGAACGGCGAGATCATGTCGCCGATGACGTATTCCGGCGCGTCATGCAGCAAAGCCGCCAGCCGCAACGCAGGATCGGCGCCGGGCATCTGCTGCTGCAGCACGGCTTCCACCAGCAGCGTGTGCTGCGCGACCGAAAAAATATGCGCGCCATGGGTCTGCCCGTTCCAGCGCGCCACGCGGGCAAGGCCATGGGCGATGTCGGCGACTTCGATATCGAGCGGCGATGGGTCGAGCAGGTAGAGCCTCCGGCCCGACAGCATGCGCTGCCAGGCGCGTGTTTCGACATTCGTTGAAAATCTCGGTTTGACCATCGCGCTACTTTGCCGCCAGCCGTTGCGGGCGCGTCTTCTTGCTGCACAGCGCGTGGCAGAAGCATGTTACCAGATGGTCGTTGACCATGCCGGTGGCTTCCATGAAGGCATAGACGATGGTCGGGCCGACGAATTTAAAATTGCGCGCCTGCAATTCCTTTGAGATCTTGATCGACAGCGGCGTCGAGGCCGGCACGCTGCCATGGGTCTTGAAATTGTTGACGATCGGCCGGCCGTCGACGAAGTCCCAGAGATACTTCGAGAAGCCCGGACCGTCCTCCATGATCTTCAGATAGCCCTTGGCCGACAGGATCGCGCCGTCGATCTTGGATTTGTTGCGCACGATGCCGGCGTCGTTCATCAGCGCGTGCACCTTCTTCTCGCCGTAGCGCGCGATCTTCTCGGGCTGGAAATCGTCGAAGGCTTTGCGGAAATTGTCGCGCTTGCGCAGGATCGTGATCCACGACAATCCCGCCTGAAAACCGTCGAGGATCAGTTTTTCATACAGCGCGCGGTCGTCATATTCCGGCACGCCCCATTCGGTGTCGTGATAGGCGACGTAGAACGGATCCTCTCCGGGCCACGGGCAACGCGTCTTGCCGTCGCCGTGCTTGATCGCCGGCTTGCTCATGCCACCGACTTTTTCGCGGACGCGCGCACGGCGTCGGGATCGGCGAGCCGCACGGCAATGTCGCCGGCGAGCAGCGGCGCGTCGGCATCGAGCGCGTCGGTGGCGCGATCGGTGCGGACAAGCGCGAGGCCGCGCCCCGTCGCCGACGAGCCCATGGTGCCGATCGGCTTGTCGGCAGCGCGAATCTCGGTGCCCGCGGCGGGCGCCTCGCCGTCGAACAAGACCGGCACGATGCGCGTCCGCGCAGTGCCGCGATGCTGCATGCGGGACACGACCTCCTGTCCGATATAGCAGCCCTTGTCGAAATCGACGCCGCGCAGCCGGTCCATGTTGCTTTCATGCGGAAACGCGTCGCCATAGGCAAAATCGACGCCGCCGCGCGGCACGCCCGTCGCGATGCGATGCGCTTCGTAGCCGACTTCATCGACCAGCTCGGCGCCAAGCAGCGCCGCGGTCTGTGCCGCGAGATCGGTGGCAATGAGTATGCGCAGGCCGAGTGCGACGTCGCGCGGATCGAGGAATGCGAGATCCGGCATCGTCGCCGGTTCGCCGTCCCACACCGCCAGCACGCCGAGGCTCTCGGACAGATTTTCGACGGTCACCTTGGCGCGCAGCTTGTAGAAGCCAAGCTTGGTGGCGAGCGACTGCGCCAGCGGCTTCGGGCAGTCGAGCAGCAGCCCGCCGCCCTGATCGGCCGGGGCTTCGGTGACGAAAAAATCCGCGATGATCTTGCCCTGCGGCGTCAGCAACGCGCCGAAACGGGCGGTACCGGGCGCCACCACCTCGATCTCGGAGGTCACAAGGTTGTTGAGAAAACCGCGGGCATCGTCGCCCGTGATTTTGACCACGCCCCGATCGGGGAGAAACGCTGCTTTCATCAGGAAATCTCGAAAATGTCGTGGAAACGGGGCTCACGGATATCACAGCCAAAGTTAAGCCGCTAAGATGCCGACAACAAGTCCCGCGCCCGCCTTGGTGCGGCATTCACAGGTTGAGATGCGCCCTATGACCCAGACATTCGACACGATCCTGAAGAACGGCACCGTGGTCAATCAGGACGGCGAGGGCGTGCGCGACATCGGCATTTCCGGCGGCCGCATTGCCGCCATCGGATCGCTCGGTGCGGCCTCGGCTGCCGAGGTGATCGACTGCAGGGGCCTGCATATCCTGCCCGGGGTGATCGACACTCAGGTGCATTTCCGTGAGCCCGGCCTGACGCAGAAAGAGGATCTCGAGACCGGCTCGAAAAGCGCCGTGATGGGCGGCGTCACCGCGGTGTTTGAAATGCCGAACACCAATCCTCTGACCATCGACGAGGCGACCTTCACCGCCAAGGTGAAGAGCGGCCATCACCGCATGCATTGCGACTATGCGTTCTTCATCGGCGGCACCCGCGAGAACGTGCAGGACCTGCCGGAGCTCGAGCGCGCGCCGGGCTGTGCCGGCGTCAAGGTGTTCATCGGCTCGTCCACCGGCGCGCTGCTGGTGGA
>JBEVEC010000143.1:0-3687 GCA_040512975.1 Tardiphaga sp.
GTGCGCGCCAGTGCAGCGACGAGCGCCACCGCGTCATAAGCGAGCGTGGCCGTGCGAACGGGATCGTTGCCGTATTTGGCGCGGTAGCGGCCGGCGAACGCACGAAATCCTGCCGGATCCGGCGCGGCGTAAAGCCCGCCCTGCAGCACCGCCGAATTGAACACGCGCGGAGTGTCCCACAGACCGGTGCCGAGCAGCTGCACGTTGCGCAGATTGGCGCCGGCCGCCGTCAATGCATCCGCGGTAGCGACCACCGCGTCGCCGTCATCGGCGATGAACAGCGCATCGGCGCCGGTCAGTTGCGCCGCGATATTTCGCGCGGCGTTGCCGCGATCGGCGCCGTATTTCTCGAAGGCAATGACGCGGCCGCCCTTGCGCGCCACCGCCTGCTTGAATGCCACCTCGACCACATTGCCATAGGCGTTGTCCGGCAGCATCGCGGCGAAGGAGCGTTTGCCCAATGACGCCGCGTAATCGATGGTGCGGTTGACGTCGGACTCTGGCAGGAAGCTCAGCAGATAGACGCCGCGGCCGGCAACGGTGGCATCGGTCGAGAAGGCGATCACCGGCACGTTGCGCGCGCGGGCCAGCTGTGCCGCGGCCGGCACCGACAGCGCGAACAGCGGCCCGAGAATGATCTCGGCGCCTTCGTCGAGCGCCTGCTGGGTGGCCTGTTGCGCGCCCTGGGCCGTGGCGTTGTCGTCCTTGATCAGCAATTGAATGCTGGGGTTCTGGAATTCCGCCAGCGCCATTTCGGCGGCGTTCTTCATCGACTGCGCAGCGACGCCGGCATTGCCGGAGCCGGACAGCGGCAGGATCAGACCCACCTTGGTGCCGCCCGTTCCCATCGCCTGCGGCGCCTGGGCCGGGCCGGCGGGCGGCGACGTGGCGCCGGCGCCGTTCGGCGAGCCCTGCATGCCCGCACACGCCGACAGCAGGGGCGCGCCGAACAACAAGCCGAGGGTCGCCCGCCGGGTCGCCCCGGCTGCAGCCGCCGTTGCGGCGCCGCCAGCGCCTGGCTTGCCGTGGGATTCGGGCTTCAACAGATCGGCCATCGCATCTCTTTTCCCGGCCGCTGCGGCGGTTTTGCCCGCCGCGCGGGTCGCGGATCGCAACATATTGTCGGCAATTGGTTAACCAAAACAGAAGCGTTATGTTCGCCCTTACCGGGCAACCGACGCTCTCTGCGCCATCCGGGATGAACCGCAGCCCAACGACCGAAAACGGCGGTGCCCTTTGGCGCGTTTGCCACTACATTGGCGGCATGCGCCCCACACCGATCCCCTCGCCCCGTCCAGCCGACACCGCCCCGCCCGCGCGGACCTTTCTGGTTTCCGGCCACGTCGTGACCGCGCCGAAAGCCGCCCCGGGGCTGCATCTGGTGGCGACGCCGATCGGCAATCTCGGCGACATCACGATCCGGGCGCTGGAAACTTTGGCCGGCGCCGACATCATCGCCTGCGAGGACACGCGGATCAGCCGGCGATTGACGGAGCGCTACGGCATCTCCGCAAACCTCAAGCAATATCACGAGCACAATGCGGAGGTGGCGCGGCCGAAGATCCTTGCGAAACTCGCCGAGGGCGCCTCGATCGCACTGGTGTCGGATGCCGGCACGCCGCTGATTTCCGATCCCGGCTTCAAGCTGGTGCGCGAGGTCACCGCCGCGGGCTTCGACGTCTTCGCCCTGCCCGGCCCGTCGTCGGTGCTCGCTGCGCTGGCGGTGTCCGCGCTGCCCACCGACCGGTTTTTCTTCGAAGGATTTCTGCCGTCGCGACAGATGGCGCGCCGCGCGCGCCTGACCGAACTCGCCACCATCGACGCCACCCTTGTGCTGTTCGAATCCGGCAACCGCGTGCAGGACACATTGGCCGACATGGCCGACATCATGGGCGCGCGCGACGCCGCGATCTGCCGCGAGCTGACCAAGCTGCATGAGGAGATCAGCCGCGCGCCGATCGCCGAACTGGCGAAGAATGCCGACACGTTGGAAACCCGCGGCGAGTTCGTGCTGGTGATCGGTCCGCCCGCCGCCGACGCGCAGGCGATGACCGACGCCGATCTTGACAAACTGCTGCGTGCGTCTTTGCAACGCGACAGCGTCAAGGATGCCGTGGCGCATGCGGTCGAACTGTCCGGCCGCCCGCGCCGCGCGGTCTATGCCCGCGCGCTTGAACTCGCGACGAAGAACGACGGAGAGGGCAATGGCGAAACCTGACAAGGTTATCGCGTCCCCGAAGCCGGTGAAGGTCGCCGCACCGGCGCGCGTCACCGCCTTCGCCACCGGCCTCTCCGCTGAAAGCCGCGCCGCGGCGCTGCTGCTGGCCAAGGGCTACCGCATCCTGGCGCGGCGGTTTCGCACGCCGCATGGCGAGATCGACATTGTCGCACGCAGGCGCAATTTGATCGCCTTTGTCGAGGTCAAGGCCCGCGCCTTGCTGGACGACGCCGCGTATGCGGTGACGCCGCGGCAGCAGGCCCGGATCAGTAATGCCGCGCAGGGCTGGCTGATGGCCCATCCCGAACACGCCGAATTCGACCTGCGCTTCGACGTGGTGCTGATTGCGCCACGACATCTGCCACGCCATCTGATAGCGGCATTCGACGCCGCGCACTGACCCACTTTTCAGACCCCAACCCCGGACCAGTTTCATGACCTTGAACGTCGCCGTCCAGATGGACCCGATCGCACGCATCAATCACAAGGGCGATTCCACCTTCGCGATGCTGCTGGAGGCGCAGAAGCGCGGCCACAAACTGTCCTATTACACGCCCGACAAGCTGTCGCTGCGCGGCAATGACGTGGTGGCGTCGGTGCGGGCGCTGACCGTGCGCGACGTCGAGGGCGACTACTTTACGCTCGGCGAGCCGACCCGCATCGACATGACGAGCTTCGACGTGGTGCTGCTGCGGCAGGATCCGCCATTCGACATGGCCTACATCACCTCGACGCATCTGCTGGAGCGCATCCATCCGAAGACGCTGGTGATCAACGATCCCGCCTCGGTGCGCAACGCGCCGGAAAAGATCTTCGTGATGGGCTTCTCCGACCTGATGCCGCCGACGCTCATCTCGCGCGACAAGGACGAGATCAACGCCTTCCGCGCTGAGCACGGCGCCGTGGTGATGAAGCCGCTGCACGGCCACGGCGGCGCCGCGGTGTTTCGCGTCACCGAGCAGGACATGAATTTCGGCTCGCTCTACGACATGTTCGCCGTCACCTTCAAGGAGCAGTGGGTGATCCAGCGCTTCCTTCCCGAAGTGAAGCACGGCGACAAGCGCATCATCCTGGTGGACGGCGAATTCGCCGGCGCCGTCAACCGCGTGCCGGCGGTCGACGACCTGCGCTCCAACATGGTGCGCGGCGGCGCCGCGAAAGAAACCGAACTGACCCCGCGCGAACGCGAAATCTGCGACCGCGTCGGCCCCGCGCTGCGCGAGCGCGGCCTGCTGTTCGTCGGCATCGACGTGATCGACGGCAACCTCACCGAGATCAACGTGACGTCGCCGACGGGCATCCGCGCCATCGCCAAGCTCGGCGGCCCGGATGTCGCAGGACGGCTGTGGGACGTGGTGGCGAAGAAGCGGAAGTAACAGACGCGCGTCGTCCCTGCGCACGCAGGGACCCATACGCCGTGCCCTCGCCAGCAATCACGCGGGGCCAGTTTTGCCTGTCATTGAACCCTC
>JBEVEC010000347.1:0-9987 GCA_040512975.1 Tardiphaga sp.
TGCAGAAACCCTACACCCTGGAAAACGTCGCCCGCGCCATCGTCGAACTGGTCGGCAGCCCCGACGCTGGTTAGGACGACTCGCTCGGGATCGTCGGAAGGACTGCTGGCGTGGCGATCGCGTCAACCTCTTGCCGCGGGTCGGGGCACGTCAGCTGATCCTGTGCAACAACATCAAGGCCGCCAACATCACGATCTGCACCGCCGATCAACACCGGCGGCAGCCTGAACCAGTCAGCGCTGTGTTGCGTAAGCTTTCCGCGCGGTCACGAGCACGTCGCTGCACTCGCACGCGCGCTTCAACACAATGTCAAAAACTGTCATGGCCGCTTCATCGCCCGGACTCAGTCGCGCCCTATTACATCGCCATCGTCGCGCGCTGTAGACCAGGGAGTGCACCATGACGAACCAACAGACACCGAACTTCGACGCCCAATATGTCGCGACATTGCGCGAGGTGCTGGACATCGCCGTGGGGCAGATTGCCGAACAGCATCGCACGCCGGCGACAAAGGCGATGATGGCGCAGACCATCGTACAGCACGCGGCTGACGGCATCACCGACGCCCATGATCTGGTGACGCATGCGGTGCGCGCCGGCGCGGCGGGCGCGCCGTAGCCACACAACCGCTCTAACGACGAGTCATCCACAGCCCTTCGCGACAATGCGGCGCCTGCCACCGGTTTGAACAGGTGCCGCCACGCCATCGCCCGAAAGACACGCGAGCGTCCATCGCAGTACAAGGATGGAGCGTTGCGTCGTGTTGATGTCAGAGAATTATTTTCGGGATCGTGCGGAAGACTGCAGCCGCCTTGCCCGCGAGGAAAACGACCTCGATATGCGCGGCATGCTCGCCGACCTCGAACTCGACTACCGCGCCAAGGCCTTGCACGCCGCCGCCCACGGCTGGCGCGACGCGCCCCGCTATTTCGAGCATTGCCGCGAGATGGAAAGCGCTTAGGCGCTAGGGTCGAACCCTCCACGAGTCGTCCTCGCGACGGCGGGGACCCATAACCCCTGGCTTCTCTTTGAATGTGAACATCCGCCATGTATCACCGCGAGTTCTGCGATTATGGGTCCCCGCATTCGCGGGGACGACTCGCGGTGACGTGTGCGTAAACGCAGCCCCTACTCACCCCAGGCTGCAAACGCATCATTGAAGGCGCGCTCGCCCGGGGAACCCTTCTCGATGGCGATGATGGCGCGGCGCTGGTTGGTGTAGACCAGCGGGATGTCGAACCATGACCGCTCCTTCAGGAGCTGGACGTTGCGCGCGCGGTCGCTCTCGACATTGCTGAGGCCGACCAGGAAGAAGCCGTCGGTGACTTTTACCGCGAGCCCCGCCAGCGGCGTGCCGCGGGCCTGTTCGTTCGACTTCATCAAAACTCCGGGCACATTGGCGACGCCGCCGCCGGCGAAATCGGACGGCAGCACGAAGGTCAGTTCGGCGGTGTGGCTGGCCGGCAGCGTGGTGTCGTTGTTGCGGCGGATCGACATCGTCATCTTGAACTTGCGGTCCGGAATTTCGATATCGGCACGCACCGCGAGGTCGGGCTTGCCGCCGGAGGTCTTGATCTGCTCCGTCCGCCACACCACCGTGCCGACATACTGCTTGCCCTTGGGATCGGCGGGATCCTCGTCATACAGCACCACGCGCTGCGCCACCGGCGCCACCTGGTCCGACGACGACGGCTGACCGACGCGATCGGCGATCTTCGGCCGCGGCGCCTGGGCGGCATCCTTGTTGTCGGACACCACCGGCTCCGACGTGGTGCCGGCGCCGCGGATCATCTTCAGAACGGCAGGCCCTGCGAGAATCGCGGCGCCGATCAGGATCATGATAACGCCGATCAGCGCCGCGGTCTTATAGGGAAACCCGCCGCGCACGCGCTTGGGCTTCGGCATCCTGGCCTTTTTGTCGCCGTCACGGCTGCGCGACGGCAGCGCCGGCGGCGGATCGACGTCGTCGAGCGCGTCGTAATCGGGTTGCTCGTAGCCGAAGATCTCGCTGCGATTCTCCATGCTGGGCTCGAGCCGGTCGAATTCCGGCGTCGGCGACGGCACGTTGGCATAGGTTTTTCGCGCGGCGCGGTTGGCTTGCGCGGCGGCGCGGCCGAGATCGTCGACATCGGCGGTGACATCGCGAAAACCGCGCATGGCGGCATCACCCTTGTCGCCGCGGTCGTTGCGGGCGGCGGGCGGCGCGGGATCGAAGCGGCGCGGGGTGCCGGAGCGCTCGCGGGTCGGCGGACCGTTCGGATCCTGCGCGGAGGGCGGCGGCGTCTGCTTCGGGATCGGCGGCGGTTCGACGCGCAAGGTGCGCGGACGCGGCTCCTCGGCCGGGCGTTCGCGCGGCGGCGGCGCGGGATTGGCGGCCGGCGGGCTCGGCTGGCGGCCGCGCGGCGATGGCTCGAGCGGCTGCGCGTTGCCGCGCGGCGCGGCATTGCGGAAGGCGTCGCCGGCGCGCGACGCGGGCGCGGCCGGACGCGAAGCGTCACGGGCGCGCTGCGCCGCCTCGGATTCGACCTTGCGAACCGCTTCCTCGAGCGACAGCCGCTCGCGGGTGATCTCGGATTCCGACAGCGGCGGCTCGACACTGCGCAACTGGGCGATCAACGCCGTGCGCGCGCGCTCATAGAGCGCACGCCGTTGCTCTCCGGGGGCGCTGGGGTCCAGACCGGAAATGGCACGAGCGATCAGCGGGTAGTAGTCAGCCATTGCGACTCAGTTCTGCGGGGTCCTTCAATTTGAAAGCCATCCGGTAATAGTTCGTTAAGCCTCGAACGGATTTTGGACCAAAATAGTATCCTCGCGTTCCGGGCTGGTGGAAAGCAAAGCAATCGGGCAGCCCACGAGTTCCTCAATCCGGCGGACGTATTTGATCGCCTGCGCCGGCAGTTGGGCCCAGGAACGGGCATTGGCAGTCGGCTCTTTCCAGCCCTCGATGGTCTCGTAGACCGGGGTGATGCGCGCCTGCGCGCCCTCGCCGGCCGGCAGATGGTCGATGTCCTTGCCGTCCAGCTTGTAGCCGACGCAGACCTCGATGGTGTCGAAGCCGTCAAGGATATCGAGCTTGGTCAGCGCCAGGCCATTGATGCCGCAGGTGCGGACGGTTTGTCGCACCAGCACCGCATCGAACCAGCCGCAGCGGCGCTTGCGCCCGGTGTTGACGCCGAATTCCTTGCCGCGGCGGCCGATCTCTTCGCCGATCTCGTTGGTCAGCTCCGTCGGGAACGGGCCGCCGCCGACGCGCGTGGTGTAGGCCTTGCAGATGCCGAGCACATAGCCGACCGCGCCCGGGCCCATGCCGGTGCCGGTCGCCGCCTGCCCCGCCACGGTGTTGGACGAGGTGACGTAGGGATAGGTGCCGTGGTCGACGTCGAGCAGCGCGCCCTGCGCGCCTTCGAACAGGATGCGCTTGCCCTCGCGGCGCTTCTGGTCGAGCAGCTTCCAGACGGCCTCGGCATAGGGCAGCAGCACCGGCGCAAATACGGCCAGGTCCTTGACGATGTCGGCGGTCTTGAACTCTTCGAGGCCGAGCCCGCGGCGCAGCGCATTGTGGTGCGTCAGCAGGCGGTCGACCTTGTGCGGCAAGGCGGGGAGATCGGCGAGGTCCATCAGGCGGATGGCGCGGCGGCCGACCTTGTCCTCATAGGCCGGGCCGATGCCGCGCTGGGTGGTGCCGATGGCGGTCGCCTTGTTGGCGTTTTCGCGCAGCGCATCCAGTTCGCGGTGCAGCGGCAGGATCAGCGTGACGTTTTCGGCCACACGCAGGTTATGCGGGCCGACATCGACGCCCTGCCCCTTCAGCTTGGCGACTTCGTCGACAAAGGCCTGCGGATCGAACACCACGCCGTTGCCGATGACCGACAGCTTGGATTCGCGCACCACGCCGGACGGCAGCAGCGCCAGCTTGTAGGTCTTGCCGTCGATGACGAGGGTATGGCCGGCATTATGGCCGCCCTGATAGCGGGCGACCACGTCCGCCTGATCCGACAACCAGTCGACGATCTTGCCCTTCCCCTCGTCGCCCCACTGGGCGCCGACGACGACAACATTGGCCATGTAGCGGTAGTCCTCTGAAAATACGCGCGGCGAAGCGTGATCACCGCGACAAACGGTCTGCCGTTTGCCGGATCACGCCCAGGCATCCGCCCAGACCCGCCCATCGTGTTGGAATGCGGCCTGCGATGCAAAACGGGAATAAAGGAAGAGCGCCGCGAAAACAAGCGCCGCGGCGGCGAAAACACCGGCGACCACGCACGGCAAACCTTTGATTTCCCCTGAAAATCCCCTGCGGTATGGCGGATTTGGGGCCCGCCTGCGGCGTCAGACGGCTGCCATCGGTGTAGCCGTGTTTTCGGGGGGCCATTGGCCGTTCAAGGCCTTCCACACCTTGCGAACAAGTTCGCTCGGTGAATCAGGGACGAGATTGTGCAGTTCGTCGCTTCCCTCGACCTGAACAAGATCCTGGCCAATGAGCATCCGGCGGGCGGCATGGAAGCCCAAGGCGCGATAGGCTTCGAACTGTTCCTCGCTGAACATCTGGTCGCCCGTGGTCTCGTGCGGAAAATCCCCGAAACGTCGGGCATAGTCGCGGACATAGTCGTTCTCATCGCCGGTCAGCGACGACTTGATGTACAGGAGCTGCCCTTCGAGGTCATTGTCGTAGAGAATGCGACCGATCGCGACATGGGGGCCACCCATCGGCTTTTTCGCTACCTGTGTCGCAGAGCGGACATCATCCGCAGCTTTTTCCGCATCCGCCTTTTGAGCGGCCGAGACCTCCCCGGCCATCTCTTGCAGCGTCGCCGCCGCGATCTTTTTCCACGGCAGGAGGATGCGGATGCCCAGATCGATCCGCGCATAACGCTGCAACGTGACGAAAGAGGCGAAGCGCATGGCGGGATCGGCTTCCGCATCGATCACAACAATGGTGCGGCAGCGACGTCGCAGCAATTCATAAACGCCGAGATTTTCAATATGGCCGCCGTCGGTCACATAGATCTCCGCACTGTCCTCATCGAGCCGGCTGGCGAGTTCGTTGAGAAAATACAGGTTCAACCGGTCGTACCATCCGTCGGGTTTGCCGCGGGGGCTCCTGACGTATTTCGGATTGTCCAGCCAGTAGCCGGTGCGCACATTGAGCAGCGCGAGCGTAAGTGTCAGCGCATTGATGCTGCTGGACCCCATGTTGGACGAGAAGGCAGCGCCGGAAATCGCCATCGCGGTGGCCAAATCGAGCCCGAGATCCTCCATGTCCGTGGTGTCGACGTAGCTCGTGGCCACGCTGCCGACCTTAAGCGGCGAGAACAAAAAGAAGTCTGCGTTGCGTCCGCGACGGTTGGCGAATTTAGACCCCTGGATATTGAGCGCCGCATTGATGAGGTGATAGGGGCCGTTCCTTCCCGAAATCGTGCTGATGAGCTGTTTATCGAGAGGGTCGAGATCGCGCGTCTTGTCCGCGGGATCGTCAGGACCACGCTCTTCCTGCACGGGATCGAACAGGAAGGCCTTGCTCAGCCGGTCGCGATAGAGCCGGTGCAAAGAGTTGGCGTTCGGTGCCAGGCAACGCCAGGTCGACAGGAACACAGCCATTCCAAGCAGATAGAACAGCACGAACGGCAATGCAGGCCTGACCTTCGCCGGCTCGGTGCTCTTCGACTTGGGCGTCCCGGAGAAATCCTGCAATGCCTCCAGCTGTTCTCCCAGTTTCCCCATTTGACCCCAGACATTACTCGAGCCTCTGCCGATCGCTCCCGCAACATTGGCGATCCCATCCGGCAACAGGTCCGCCACCCATTGGGCGACGGTTCGCGCTACGAAGCGGGTCGCATTCGCGCTGGCCTGAAGCCAGTGCGGTGTATGCGCGTGCAACTGATCCGCAGCGGCGGGCGGCGGCTCGGTCTTGGCGCATGTCGCGATCTGATCCGACCCGCTACAATCGAGCTTGCCCTTCAATTGCAGGCCGGGTCCGGAAATCTCGAGCGTTGCCTGGATGGCTGGCCGGGATGCGACCGCTGCTTTCTTTCCGTCGTTGGCGATGGCCCAGTAGCACAGGGACAGATAGCCGACCCAGATCAGCAACGGCACGGCGGCTCCGCCGATCCAAAGCGCCGCCTGCCCCGCAAAGGCCGCCACCTTTGTCGAGACGGACGATGACGCTGTCACCGATTTCAACAGGGTCGCGATCTGCTGGCGAAACAATGTCGTCGCCGTCACAAAGGGGGCCGCCAACGCGGTTGCCCACTGCACGATGCCCGCAATCAGCGAATTCTGCCTGCCATCGGTCGCCATCGTGTCATAGAGATCAAACATGCCGTCGATGACGAACGGCTGCGCCTCGAACATCGCCACGCCCGCCACGGCGCCGAGCCACCACGCCGCGCGAACCGGCGCATGCGTGCAGAACTCCGACACGATGCCCGCCTCGGATCGCCGGATCGCCCAAAGGAGAAAGGCGATGAATGTCACCCCGAGCAGCAGCAGCGTGACGCCGAAATGCGAGGCCGGCAGAAATGGCAGCCGCACGCCAAAAATGTCGGGTTGCAGCAGGCTGCTGCGGGAGGGATTGGCGAACACGGTGATGGCCGCAAAAAACAACACGACCGGAAGGACAAGCGCGGCATTCGCCACCAGTCCGCGCACGATGATCGCCAGCGCCGTGCTCAGACTGGAGAGGCCGCGCGGGATGAGATAGTTGGAGTAATCACGAATATGCGCGACGGCTGCGGTATCCTTGAGATCGGACAGCGCCTTCTGGCCGGTCGTCCGGATTTCCTCGCCGAAGACGAATTCGCCGCCTGTCGCCGCCATCGTGGTCGAGATCGATGCGCCGAGATAGCCGCCTCCAGAGACGGTAGAGAGGTAATCGATGTGATCGAACACCTTCTCCCCGTGAAGGGCCTGCGTCACGCCGAGACAGAACGATGCCGAGCGGATGCCGCCGCCCGACATGGTGAGCCCGACGACCTCGAGCAGCGGCGCGCCGGGGCCGGTTTTCTCGACTTGAACTGGGGTTACCGGCTCGGTCCCGGCCACGCGCGCGCGGCGGGCATTGATCTGATCGACTTCGGCCTGGACGAACGCCTTGAAGTTGACGGGATAAGCCGCCTGACCGGTTGCCGACGTTGCCGATCGCATCTCGTTTTCATGTGGCGTCTGCCGCGTTCTGCTCCCGTTTGCCACGTCCCATCCCCACCCCAAGGCGGCAAAGATGTCTCAACCTTGAATTGCAATCAATTGGACGATGACGCGGCGTCAGTCGGCGGCCCGAGCCGGCCTACGGCAATTTGCAATTCACTCTCAATCTCACTTCGCCGTGAGACTGCCCAGATTTGCCGGATTGGCGGTTCGCAGGGTTCCGGAAACGCCCTATATGGCTACCACCGGAGGGCTGCCCGCCCACGTTGAAGATTTGCATGTCCCGCGCCGGGCGGGTGCCGTTTCGAGGAGTTGGCGATGAGAGTCTGGAGCTGGATGACGATCGCGGTAGTCGTGGCCGGATGGGTGAGTGTCGCTCCGGCATCCGCGCAGCAGGCGGCGCTGACCTGCCCGACGACGCCGACGGCCAACGGCACGCAGACGCTGCGTTGCGCCGGCGGCGTCACCATCATTGCCGAGAGCGGCGCCAAATTCACGCTGCTTGATCGCGACAGCAACGGCCGTGTCGATGGCGTCGATCTGCAGAGCAAGGCGGTGTTCGTCGAGGCGCCGAAGCAGAAGACCGGCCGCACCTTCGAGGTGATGACGCCGCAGGCCATCGCGGCAGTGCGCGGCACCAAATGGGCGGTGGATGCCGAAGCGAGCAAGACCTCGGTGTTTGTCGACACCGGGCGCGTCGCGGTGCGGCGGCCGGCGGCGCCGGGTCAAGTCGTGCTTGGCCCGGGCGAAGGCGTCGATGTGGACGCGTCCGCCACGCCGCTCGAGGTGCGACGCTGGCCGCAGCCGCGCGTGGCGGCGTTGATGGCGCGGCTGGGGCGCTGACAATCCGGACAGACCGCGATGACGATCGCCCGCGCCTGGCAGACCCCGACCGCCATCCTTCTGGCCGGCCTGTGGGCGGCGGCGCTTGCCTTCGGCCATAACCGCGGCGATGTCGGCGTGCTGGATCGGCTGGAAGCCACGCTGACCGACCTGCGCGTGCTGGCGCGCGGCGCACGCACGCCGCCGGATCTCGTCACCATCGTCGCCATCGACGACCGCACCGTGCGCGAACAAGGCAGCTATCCACTGCCGCGCGCCACGCTGGCACGGATCATCGCCGAGATCGCGCGCGACAAGCCCAAGGCCGTCGCGCTTGATGTACTGCTGGTGGATGCCGGTTCGGCCGAGGCCGACGCGGCGCTCGCGCACGCGCTCGGCAGCGCCAATACGGTGATCGCTGCGGCGGCGACCTTCAACGAGTCGCGGCAGACGGTGGCGACCAAGGATGCCGGCCCGCTCGCCGACCTGCCGGTTGCCGCGGGTTTCCTGCTGCCGCTGAAGACCTTTGCCGACCAGGCCGCGGTGGGCGTGGTCAACCTGAACACCGACGCGAGCGGCATTCCGCGCTCTATGCCGATGCTGATGCGCTCCAGTGACCGGGTCATGGTGTCGCTGCCGCTGCGCGTGGCGTCGGCGGCATCGCGCGATGAGCTGCAAATCGAGAGCCGCAATTTCACCCTCGCCGGCAAGGACATCCCGACCGATGTCGGCCACCTGCTGCCGGTGTCGTTCTATGGCCCGCGCGGCACCATCCGCACCGTCAGCGCAGCCGCGGTGTTGAACGGCACCCTCGACCGCGCCGCGATCGAGAACCGCGTGGTCGCCATCGGCGTCACCGTCACCGGCGGCGGCGATTTCTTCACCACGCCGTTCGACCAGATGATGCCGGGCGTCGAAGTGGTCGCCACCGCCATCACGCATCTGCTCGCCAGGGACACGCTGGTGCGCGACGCCGCAACACGGCGATGGGACGCGATCCTGGCCATCGCGCTCGCGATGATTTCAGTCGCGCTGCTGGCGTGGCGACGCAATACCGTGGGAATGCTTGCCATCGTCGCCGTGATGGCCTTGTGGGGCATCATGAACACGGTCGCCTATGCCCACGGTATCTGGCTCAGCGCCGCGCTGCCGCTTGCGGCCGCGGCACCCCCGGCGCTTTTGTTCGGCGCGCTGCAGATGTGGGCGGGGCGCCGGCGGGCCGAGCATTTTTCCGAGCGCAACAGCCTGCTGCAGCAATTCCAGGCGCCGGGCCTGCGCGACTGGCTGGTCAAGAACCCCGACTACCTGATGGAGCCCGTGCACCAGAACGCCGCCGTGGTGTTCATCGACCTGTCGCGCTTCACGGCGCTGAGCGAGGTGCTGGGCGCCGATCGCGTGCGTGAACTGCTGAAATCGTTTCACGCGCTGGTCGATGCGGCGGCGGTGGCCGAAGGCGGCGTGATCACCACGTTCATGGGCGATGGCGCCATGATCCTGTTCGGCCTGCCGGTCGCGGGCACGGACGATGCCAGCCGCGCGATACGCTGTTGCATTGGTCTGTCGGGCCGCACCGAGCAATGGATCGGCGCGTTGCCGCCGTCCATCGCGCAAGCGATGGGCTTCAAGATCGGCGCGCAATTTGGTGAGATCGTCGCCTCACGACTGGGCGGCGACAGCTATCAGCACATCACCGCTACCGGCGACACCGTCAACATCGCCAGCCGCCTGATGGAAGTTGCAGCCCACCACGGCGCCGAAGTCGCACTCGGCGACGATCTGTTGCGGGCGGCGGGCGCGGATTGCCCGATGTTGCAATCCGGCGCGCTGAGCGGGCCGACCGAAGTGCCGATCCGCGGCCGCAGCAACGCCGTCAGCGCCTGGCTGTGGCGACACGGCAGCCCGGCCAGCAACGTAACGCCGGCATATTGACGCCGCCAAATCTTCGCCACGCGTGGATCGGCGCCTCAAATGCTAATGCGGCCCTGCATCACCTGCAGGCAGCGGCCGGCAACGCGAACGCTT